>NZ_JADCLG010000012.1:63987-113690 GCF_014982425.1 Enterobacter cloacae complex sp. I1M
GGGAGAGGGTTAGGGTGAGGGGAACGGATTACCTCAAAAGCATATTAAGGAGAATTATCATGAGCTTTATGTTGGCACTCCCCAAAATCAGCCTGCACGGCGCGGGCGCGATCGGCGATATGGTCAATCTGGTGGCAAACAAACAGTGGGGAAAAGCGCTGATTGTCACCGACGGCCAGTTGGTGAAGCTGGGCCTGCTCGACAGTTTGTTTTCCGCCCTGGACGCCCATCAGATGTCGTATCACCTGTTCGATGAGGTCTTCCCAAACCCAACGGAAGCGCTGGTGCAAAAAGGCTATGCGGCATATCAGGATGCGGAGTGTGATTACCTGATTGCCTTTGGCGGCGGCAGCCCGATTGATACCGCCAAGGCAATCAAAATCCTCACCGCCAACCCCGGTCCGTCAACCGATTATTCCGGCGTCGGCAAGGTGAAAAACGCGGGCGTGCCGCTGGTGGCGATCAACACCACCGCAGGCACGGCAGCGGAGATGACCAGCAACGCGGTGATCATCGACGCCGCGCGTCAGGTGAAAGAGGTGATCATCGACCCGAACATCATCCCGGATATCGCCGTGGACGATGCCAGCGTGATGCTCGATATTCCGGCCTCCGTAACCGCCGCAACCGGCATGGACGCGCTAACCCACGCCATTGAAGCTTACGTGTCCGTAGGTGCACACCCGCTGACCGATGCCAACGCGCTGGAAGCCATTCGTCTGATCAACCTCTGGCTGCCGAAAGCGGTCGACGACGGTCACAACCTGGAAGCGCGCGAGCAGATGGCTTTTGGGCAGTATCTGGCGGGCATGGCGTTTAACAGCGCCGGGCTGGGGCTGGTGCATGCTCTGGCGCACCAGCCGGGCGCGACGCACAACCTGCCGCACGGCGTCTGCAACGCCATCCTGCTGCCGATCATCGAAAACTTTAACCGCCCGAACGCGGTCGCCCGATTCGCCCGTGTGGCACAGGCGATGGGCGTTGACACGCGCAGCATGAGCGACGAAGCGGCCAGCATGTCCGCCATTCAGGCGATTCGCGATCTAAGTGCCCGCGTCGGCATTCCGTCCGGATTTAGCCAGCTCGGCGTCACCAAAGCCGATATTGAAGGCTGGCTGGATAAAGCGCTCGCTGACCCGTGCGCGCCGTGCAACCCACGTACCGCCAGCCGCGATGAGGTCCGCGAGCTGTACCTGGAGGCATTATGATCCGCAAAGCGTTTGTGATGCAGGTAAACCCGGATGCGCACGAGGAGTATGCGCGCCGCCACAACCCGATCTGGCCTGAGCTGGAAGCGGTACTGAAAGCCCACGGCGCGCACCACTACGCCATTTACCTCGACAAAGCCCGCAACCTGCTGTTTGCGACAGTGGAGATTGAATCGGAGGAGCGCTGGAACGCGGTGGCAAACACCGACGTCTGCCAGCGCTGGTGGAAACATATGGCTGACGTTATGCCGTCTAACCCGGACAACAGCCCGGTGAGTGCGGAGCTGAACGAGGTGTTTTACCTGGACTGAGCCATGGCCCGGCATATTGTGTCGGGTCGCGTTATTTAACCGGCCAGTTATAAACAGCGCTATTACCGTTGTCGTCGATTAACTCCCCCTGCACCTGCCCGGAGAAGGGGGCATTGGCGGCAAAGGCGTAGCGCTTCTCCCCGAAGGGGGCAACCATCATGTCGGGTAGTTGTGTCACCGGATACAGCTTTTCGCCTGCCTTAAAGTTAATGCCCGCAAAAGAGACAAAGTAAGGCGAATCATTATGACAAACCAGCACAGAACCCTCGCGATGAAAGGTTAATCGCGCCCACGCGCTTTCTGGATTGTTGAGCGACGCCGGACGCCAGAATATTTTCATCTGTGTATTCATCGTCAGCACCATGCTTTGTTGTTGTGTGGCAACACTTCCGGTAGGCGGGATTTCATAGATGTTCAGCCAGAATGCCGATTCCCGGTCAGTGGGCATACGCGCTTTGTTGTGCATGATACGTAGCCCTTGTACGCCCTTAGGCTCCAGACGAAACAACGGCGGCACCGCAACAAACGGCGTTTTAACACTTCCCGGTTCGCGATTGATATCGCCATCATCCACCCAGGTTTGCACGACTACCGGCCACGGATTGGTATTCACCAGCATCAGACTCTGTTGCGCTTCGCCTTCATGAAAAATCACACGCGTTGCGGAGGCAATAATGCCCGCTGCGCAGGGCCAGGACACAAGCATCCATAGCAATAACAGAGAAATACGCATCATTGCACTTTCACCCAAACATACGCCCTGGCATCTACCTTACCGGCAGCGATCGCCTCGTCAGGTAAACGCACCAGTGAAGCATTAAAGTTAATCAGGTAGTCCTGGGTATTCCCTGATCCTACAATTCGGGTTGCCCCTACATTGACGGGATACCAGCCACCGCTATTGCCCGTTGCGCAACTGGTGGTCGTACAGCGATCCCAACCGAGGAACTGGCGAACTATACCGTCGCTGGCATTAGCAATCTGTATCCCCACTCCCCTTGCCATACCGGTTTGTCCGTAATTCTCGGAAAGGAGATGGCTCACCCCGCCGCTGCTGTTTACCAGCCCAAGAGTTTGCGCGGCGAGAAAGCTTTCGTAAGGCACCTGTAACCCCAGCGCCGTCTGGTTTTGCGCCACACCGCCGACGGCTGTATTTTCACAACGAACCGTCACGCTGAAATTGGCTTGCGCCGCTTTGCCGCTTTCCAGCTCAGTTCGCGTAACAGAAGGGAACACGACCACAGGCGTGACGTTTTTCGCCACGCACGTAGCGATGGTGGTCAGCGTTGAGACAGGTGCCGTTCCCATGTTTAACGCCATCCAGTTATCGTAACCCCACCCGGTGTAACTGGTTGCCGAGTCTCCGGAATCACAGTAAGCATCGTTATTTTTACTGCCCGGCGAACAAAAACTGACGTAGCCATTGGGCTGATTACAGCTATAGCTGCCGCTACTCACCGGAGCGCCACACCAGGTTCCAGCTCCCGTGTTGGTGGGAACATCTGCGCTGAGACGAATCGCCTCGGCGCGAATGGGGCTAAAATCCTTGACCCGAATATAAATTTTTTTGCCATCGTCTGAGACCGCGTAACGGGTCATCGGTATCCGTTGATAATTTCGGGTAAACACAGTGCCTGAGTTAAGGTGCGTTAAACGCACCCCGACTTTTTTAAATAAGGTGCCGTAAACATTCGGATTACCGCTTGCCTGCCCCATATCCCAGTAACCGCCGTAACGGTCATCTCCGTTAGTGGCAATGATTTCGAAGATGTTATTTTTATCGCTAATATCGCAGACCCACAAAATATTATCGGGGCTGCTATAGAGCGGATTATCAGAGAAGCGCACCACGCTACTAGCCAAAACTGTACCTTCCGGCTGAACGTCAATGCTGCTGACATTGATACGCCCCAGCGCAAGCCCTGTCCCCATTGCGTCCTCTTCGGTGTGCTCGAATTTTGGCCCTTTTTCGCACTGGGCAAACGCCGCCACGCTCATCAGGCAAAATGCCGCGACGACAAAACGTAGTCTGTTCATGATTTCCTCCCTGGTGGGCTTAACGGCAAGGCAACGTTAATACCCGTAACGGTTCCGACGGCTGCGTATTTTGCCAGGCTATTCGACAGCTTTCCTGCTGGGCCTCCCCCCACTTAATCCGCAATATGCCTTTCTCGTCGCTGGCGCGAAAATAAAGCTGACTCGCCTGCCCCATCATGCCAATGCTGTTGTCATACTCATCGTAAACGGCGGCCCCCATCGGGATAACCTCACCTTTCAGCCTCTGCGCAGTGATCAACATGGCCTGTCCCTGAAGCGTGGTGTAGCGCAGGCGAACCATCGCCCCGGCGAATGGCGCAACACGCTGAACCGATGTCTGGAGTTCCACATCGTCGGCCATGTCTTGCGGGTCCAGGCTGACAGTATTGAACTGATAAGGCACCAACGATGGTGCAAGCGCATAGCCAAACGCGTTCACCTGTGCCCCTTGCCCGCCGGATATCCGTGCGCCATCCGCACCGGGTGCTTCAATCAATGCGAAGGTGTCACCAAGATACGGTCCCGGCGTGATACCTCCACGATGCAATACCAGTGCCCCCTGTAACGATGCCGACGCCTGCCAGTAATCGCTGGAGGAAGACCACGACGCGCCGCCGCTGGCCCAAGGGAAATTCTTCTGAAAATTTGCTCCCCAGACGGACTGCTCCCCGCGATCGTTTGTGGCGTAGTTGAGGCTGTAGCTCAGCGGATCGCGCTCACCCATCACCCCGCTAAGCGTCGACTGATAATCTCCGCCGTCATCATCACTATGGTTAGCGCTAATCGAAAGCATTGGCGAGTAGCGACTCTGCCCAAGCGGAATAGAAAACGATAATGACCACAGCGTTTGCGTTTTTGCCTGCCAGGCGTCGCTCCAGTCGACGGCGTTCCCCATGCCGTTTTGTGAAGATGGGGTGATTCGTCGGGTGCGCGCCGCCGTAAGGTTCACCGATATGCCGTAGGCAAATGCCTTACTCCAGCTGGCCTGAAGCTGCTTATCGCGGCTTTTCTGGTCGCGATAGTCCTGTGAAGAGAAGGAAAGATTAATATTACCCAACCAGTCCAGCGCCTGGCTGGCCGAAAGCTCAACCCTGGAGCGCTGCCGCCAGGTGGAGGATTGCCACTCCTCATTATGCGCAGCGCGTGAACCGAGCACATCGTACAGCTCAGCATAGCCGCCTGTAGAGTAGCGGTAGCCCGCCAACGCAACCGACGTCCCCGTCTGTGGAAAATGTTTACTGTAGTTGAGCCTGGACATCCAGCCGGTTTGGTAATCGTCGCTGTTCAGCCGTGCGCGCGAGAAAGTGCTGTCCATCCCCCATGCGCCCAGCGTGGAACTGTAAACGCCGCCGAGCATAAACGCCTGATAGCCGTTTGCCAGTTGATTGCCCGCATTGATAGTGAGCGCATTCGTTACCCCGTGCTGCCAGACAATTTCACTGAATTCGTCATTGTTGCCCACGTCCCGCACGCGCCCCACTGTCGCACTGTATTCCGAAAACCCCGCGCGCATGGATTCCGCCAGCGCGGAAAAGGGTACGTTAAACGTACTTTCATTCCCATCCGCTTCCGTGACAATGACGTTCAGATCACCTGCGTAATTAGTGGGATAAAGATCGTCAATCGCAAACGCACCGGGCGCGACCGTGGTTTCATAGAGCGTGTTGTTGCCCTGGCGAATGGTCACTTTGGCGTTGGTTCGCGCAATCCCACGCACCACTGGCGCGTAGCCGCGCTGAGATTCCGGACGCATTCGGGTATCGGAGGTGAGCTGCACGCCGCGAAAGCTGATCCCGGAAAAAAATCTGCCGTCGGTGTAGCCTTCGCCAATCATCATTTCACTGCGCAGCGGCACAATCGCTCGCTGGACATAGCGCCGCGTTGTTGTCCAATGGCTGCCCAGATCGCTGTCATAGTTGAGCGCAGACTGCTGACGATAGCGCCACAGTCCCAGATTTAACCCGCCATTCAGGTTCAGGTAAGTGGAGTCTGTCGTGCCACCGCCATCCTGCTTTTGCGTGACGTGGTACTGGTTAGCCATGTAGTTGAGAAAGAGCATACTTTCTCCGGACTCCAGGCTCTCTTCACGTATTCCTCCTCGCGGCAGTTTATCCAGCAGGGTTTGTGGTACCGAAAAATCAACACGCATTTGCGACATCACGCTGCTCACCGTGATGCCGGAAAAAAGCGCATTGTCCGGACGATAGCAGCCTTCTCCAGGCTCTTCCGGCAACGATTTCAGCCCAATCTTTTTTAAGGTACCCCAGCTAAAACACGGCATTACGCGATGTTCCACGGCTGTAAATACGATGTCATCCCTCGCGGCCAGCGTACCGTTAACATATAGATCCAGTGTATAACTGCCGGGCTTGATCATTGAATCCTGGTTTAACTGTTCAATATCAACCTTATTCAGGCCAGACCCGCGAAGTAGCGACGCGTCAAAGACATACGCTTCTTGCGCTTGCACGAAAGAGGCGCTGATTAACGTCAGCGTCGAGACAAACAGACAACACCGGGGATACGCGCGATGTCGGAGCATAAAACCCTCCCTGCCCACTCTTTCCATGTCGACTTCTAGCGAGGCAGCGTGAAGGTGTGGCTCACCGCCGTGCCATAATCATTCATGGCGTAAACCGTGACAGATGTGGCCACCGGATCGGTTAAAACCCAGCGTGTGTCGCCAAATGGTGGAATCATCACCGATTGGCCAACCGCCGTAGATTTCTCACCTCGGGTTAACAGCGCGTTGCGCAGTGAAATATGCCATGGCGTAGGGTTTTGTAACGTCAGCATATTTCCTTTACGCTGCACCTGAAGTTGCGTCAGAGCCTGACTGGCGTCGCCGCGCAGACCGGGCGGGCGATAAAATACTTTGAGCCGGCTTTTTACAATCAATGCCAGGCGATTCTGTGCAAGATCGGACGATTTAATGGCGGGATATTGCAAATAATTAAACCAGAACACGGACTCGCGATCCTGTGGGAGCTGTTGGGTCTGCCCTGTAAATTTTAGCCGCAGCGCATGACCATTCAGCGCATTAATCCGAAATATTTGTGGCGTGACGATAAAAGGTGCATCCGCTGTGTCTGGCGTTGAGTCTGGGTTATTTTTATCCAGCCACACCTGCACCAGCATCGGTGTATCACCATTGTTAGAAAATTCTACAACCTTATCTTTTGCATCGGCAGAATAAATTATTCTATTACCTTTAAGAATAACACTGGAAGATGCTATGTTCGATATAAAAATAGAAGACAAAAATGCCATTACAGCAATAAAACAGCATTTATTAGTGTACAGCATATACACCTCCCTAATTAATAGGGAATAAATGGCGCTACGTTAAGTAGCGCCTAAAAGAGTTACAAATAGGTAATTGCGAACTGTGCTTGCGCTTCTACTGCTCCGGCCGTAGCCCCGCCAGCAGAAGAGTAGTAACGTGCAGCCATATCAAAGGAGACAGAGTCTGGACCGCTCGTTCCACCTACCGTCTGCATAGACGTTTTTGCTATGCCGCTGGTGAAGTCCAGCTCGGTCGTGCCTTCAAGTAGCTGAATAGCAACGTTCGTCGCCGGGCTTGCCGCCGCGATATTTTTTAGGTTGTTACCGTCCAGATAATTACTGACAAAACGTACGCCTGCCGAAGATGACGACGTCGCAGTAACATCGCAGCCGCTCAACGTCACAGTGAAAGGCGTTTGCCCTGCGCTGGACCCCGCGGCCGTCAGCTCGCTTTTACTGACGGCAGGCAACAGGACAACCGGATAAGAATCGGTGCCATTAATTTTTATGGTACAGGTTTGATCGGTAACTTCTCCTAAAAAACGTACGGTATTATTTGCATAGACAGCGCCACTTACTCCGACAGATACAATAAATGCTACCAGCACTCTTTTTTTCATTTTTATTGTCTCCTTTTCATGCCCTTATCGTTATAAGAGCCAATGCGCGAATAATGATTATTCCTTAGAACAAACATACCCCTATAAAAATTATGTGTAAATGTATTTCAGAGGTTAACAAATCATAAAAATAAGCAGCCCTGCGAAAAAAAAGGTAATCACACATAAATTCTATGAATAACAAAAATAGGTTAACAGGATAAAGTATCGCCATTAAACGTGACGTCTCCCACCTAACCCAATGAATTCTCGCATAAACGAACAATTAGTCTTTCATATTCATCTATAATCCAAATGATTAAATATTCTAAAAACTGTATTAAACTTAAATTAAAGTACAAAGAACAATTCACGCCATAAATGATTTAATGGTCGAATATATTTAATATGGATATTTTGTTTTATGATCTTAGTCTCATTTTATCGCCCCGCTGTCGTCTTACCGGCAGCGGGTTTGCCGCTGTTTAGCTTTGTTCCGCCACCAGCAGCGCGTGCGTATCTGGCTCCAGCGCCTTAAAGATATGCGGCTGGTCAGCAGGGTAGCAAATGTAATCTCCCGGGCCGAGCTCTTCTGCCGCGTCGATCAGGCCGACCATCGCCCGCCCCTGGGTCACGATAATATGCTCAACCGACCCTGGCGGATGCGGCTGGGAAATACGGTCTGCCCCCGGCTGAGTCAGCAGCAGGTAGATATCACGACGCGCCCCCGGCGGACACGCCGCGAGCAAAATCGCCTCGTAGTTCGCCTGCCCGGCGACAACTTTTGTGCCCTCGCCGCGGCGGATCACCTGCGTGACGGGCTGCTGTGGCTCCAGTAATCGGGCAAACGGAATATCCAGCGCCACGCAAAGCGACCAGAGCGTTTCCAGGCTAGGGTTGCCGTTGCCAGACTCCAGTTGTGAAAGCGTGGATTTGGCGATCCCGGCACGGCGGGCGATCTCCGCCAGCGAAAGTCCGGTTCGCAGGCGTTCTCGCACCAGGCTTCTGGCGATTACGCTGATTGGCTGCGTCATAATAACGGCCTCATTCTCTCTATAACGAACGAATCGTTCGCCTTGTAAAACGTTTTTGATGCGTTCATTATAATGGAAATACGTTCGATATGGCTAAAATGGTATGAAGAATCACCTCTCTTGCCTGAAAGGCGACACGATAAAAGCGATCGTCCTGGTCTGCCTAGCGGTGGGCGTGGTCGGCATGTCTTATGGCTCACTGGCGATGGCCTACGGTTTCCCGCTGTGGGTGCCATTTGTCCTCTCCCTCACGGTGCTGGCAGGCGCATCCGAGTTTATGTTTATCGGCATCGTGGCGAGCGGCGGCAATCCGCTGGCGGCGGCCGCTGCGGGTTTACTGGTAAACGCGCGCCATGTGCCGTTCGGCGTGACGGTGCGTGACCTGGTGGGCAAGCGCGGCCTGAGCTTACTGGGCTGTCATATCATGAACGATGAAAGCGTGGTGTTTGGCCTGTCGCAAAAAACCGCCGAGCAGCGTAAAGCGGCCTACTGGCTGTGCGGGTTAGGCGTGGCAATCATCTGGCCGCTGGGCGCGGTGCTGGGGGCGATGGTCGGCAAGCTACTGCCAGACCCGGAAACCATCGGGCTGGACGCGGTGTTCCCGGCGATCCTGCTGGCGTTAGTGGTGCCGGCATTTAAAAACCGTACCACGCTGATCCGCGCCTGTAGCGGCGCGTTGTTGTCGCTGGCAGCCGTGCCGTTCGCACCGGTGGGCCTGCCGGTGCTGCTCTCTTTGCTCGGCCTTGCCGCGAGGAAAAAATAATGGAAAACATGACGGTCTTTATTCTCGGCATCGCCATTCTTTCTGCCGGAACCTATCTGATGCGTCTCGGCGGGGCAAAACTCGGCAGCCGGCTGGCGCTTTCTGAACGGTCGCAGGCGCTGCTTTCAGATGCGGCTACCGTTTTGTTGTTCTCCGTCGCGCTGGCGACAACGTTTTATGAAGGGGACCATTTTGCCGGGATGGCGCGCGTGCTGGGGGTGGGGTTCGCGGTGTTTCTGGCCTGGCGCAAAATGCCGTTAATTGTGGTGATCGTCGCGGCGGCGGTGGTGACGGCGCTACTGCGTCTGGCGGGCATAAACTAAAAAAGCGCCCCAGGGGCGCTCTTTCGACGGTACTGCGAAATTATTTGTTCAGTTCAGCGGTCATGTGTACGCGGTTACCGGTGAATGCCTGAGTAATTTTGTAGGATGACGCGCCCGCTTCCTGAGCCTGTGCGGCGATTTTAGCTTCTGCACCGTCCAGCGTAGAGGCGGATGCGGTCACAGTCTGCGCAGCGAAAGAACCGAAAGATGTAGCCAGAGCGATTACTGCGACAAAAGTTTTGATGCTTTTCATGAGATAAACCCTTTCGTTAAGTTGTTTAGATAAGGCACCGTGCCTTGATGAGATAAATACTAGACCTCATCATGAACAACTAAAAGCGGAAGGATTTGCTATACTCATTCAAAATTACTGATTAACAATTAATCGCTGCGGATGGGTGTAAATTGTCGCCCTGCCTGGCTTGCAGAACCCCACCAGCGTCAGGTTGCAGCGCTCCGCCACTTCAACCGCCAGCGTGGTTGCCGCTGACACCGCAAACAAAATTTCCACGCCGCACATGGCGGATTTTTGCACCATCTCGTAGCTGGCGCGGCTGGAAACGAGCGCGGCCCCTTGCTGCCAGACGTTGTTTTCCCGAGCGCGACGGCCCAGCAGCTTATCCAGCGCGACGTGGCGGCCAACATCTTCATGCCCGCCTGCAATGCTCCCCGACGGCAATACCCACGCCGCCGCATGCGTACAACCGCTGAGCTGGCCGATGGGCTGAACGTCATTCAGGTGCACAAGCGCCCGATCAAGATGCGCCAGATTGAACGTCTGGGTGAACGGCAGCGGGATAATGGGTTTGCCGATATCGTTAAGCTGTTCAACACCGCACACGCCGCAGCCGGTACGTCCGGCCAGCGCCCGGCGGCACTCTTTCAGCCCCATAAAGCGGCGGCTGGAGAGTTCGATTTGCACTTCGAGACCGTTACAGGCCGGTACGACGTCCATGCCGTAGATCTCCTGCGGATGCGCAATGATGCCTTCCGAGAGGGAGAAACCGATGGCGAACAGCTCGAGATCTTTCGGCGAGGCCATCATCACCACATGCGAAATCCCGTTGTAAACCAGGGCAACGGGGACCTCTTCCGCCAGAAAATCCGGCGTGGCATGTGAAATGTGAGGCGGTCTGTGTACCGACAGTTCCACAATGCCCGCAGGTAGTGGCGACGCGTGGGTAGCACGGTTTTGTTTAAACACGACGGTATTCCTGAACAACCACGGAAGTGAGCCTGCTATTGCACCACAAACAGCGGACCTTACGCATAGTATGGATCAACTTTTCAGCATCCATTCTCCTACTCAATTCGGAGGGGTGCAACCGGTCATCTGCTACACACCCTTAACATCCGCAGAGAGAAATGTGATTGATATCACACTTTATAATCAATGCCGTGATAATACGTTCACTTTGTTTTAACGCCGTTGGAACAGGCGTACCGACATTGTGGTATTCTGGGCTTATCCCTCGGAGAAATGAGGGATTAACGCAAATTTTTCTCCTTTGCGGTTAATTCTCAACCGCAAAGTAAAACTACATAGCAATGTCGTAATGAACCAAGGAGTGACCCATGCAGGTCAGCAGAAGGCAGTTCTTTAAGATCTGCGCTGGCGGTATGGCAGGCACCACGGCGGCGGCACTGGGCTTTGCGCCCGGCGTAGCGCTGGCGGAAACTCGGCAGTATAAACTGCTGCGCACCCGCGAAACCCGTAACACCTGTACGTACTGCTCCGTCGGCTGTGGGCTGTTAATGTATAGCCTCGGCGACGGTGCGAAAAACGCCAAAGCATCTATTTTCCACATCGAAGGCGATCCGGATCATCCGGTCAACCGTGGTGCGCTGTGTCCGAAAGGGGCCGGTCTGGTAGATTTTATCCACTCTGAAAGCCGCCTGAAGTTTCCTGAGTACCGTGCTCCCGGCTCTGACAAATGGCAACAAATCAGCTGGGAAGAGGCGTTCGATCGCATCGCTAAGCTGATGAAAGAAGACCGCGATGCCAACTTTATTGCGAAGAATGCCGAAGGCACCACCGTTAACCGCTGGCTCTCCACCGGCATGCTGTGTGCTTCAGCGTCCAGTAACGAAACCGGCTATTTAACCCAGAAATTTACGCGCGCACTCGGTATGCTCGCGGTCGACAACCAGGCGCGTGTCTGACACGGACCAACGGTAGCAAGTCTTGCTCCAACATTTGGTCGCGGTGCGATGACCAACCACTGGGTCGACATCAAGAACGCCAACCTTATTGTGGTGATGGGCGGTAACGCCGCTGAAGCGCACCCTGTCGGGTTCCGCTGGGCGATGGAAGCCAAAATCCACAACGGCGCGAAGCTGATTGTGATCGATCCCCGCTTTACGCGTACAGCGTCAGTGGCGGATTTCTACACCCCTATTCGTTCAGGTACTGACATCACTTTCCTGTCAGGCGTATTGCTGTACCTGATGACCAACGAAAAATATAACCGCGAGTACACCGAAGCCTATACCAACGCCAGCCTGATCGTGCGTGAGGATTACCACTTCGAAGATGGCCTGTTCAGCGGTTATGACGCCGAAAAACGCAGGTACGACAAAACCAGCTGGAACTACGAGCTGGACGAAAACGGCTTTGCGAAGCGCGACACCACCCTGCAACACCCGCGCTGCGTGTGGAACCTGCTGAAAGAGCACGTGTCCCGCTATACGCCAGAGGTTGTCGAAAACATCTGTGGGACGCCGAAGGCGGACTTCCTGAAGGTGTGCGAGTTGATTGCGGAAACCAGCGCGAAAGATAAAACCGCGTCGTTCCTGTATGCACTCGGCTGGACGCAGCACTCCATCGGCGCGCAGAACATCCGCACCATGGCGATGGTTCAGTTGCTGCTCGGCAACATGGGGATGGCAGGCGGCGGCGTTAACGCCCTGCGCGGTCACTCCAACATTCAGGGTCTGACCGACCTTGGCCTGCTGTCTCAGAGCCTGACGGGTTACATGAACCTGCCGAGCGAGAAACAGACCGACCTGCAAACCTATCTGACGGCCAGCACGCCAAAACCGCTGCTCGAAGGCCAGGTAAACTACTGGGGCAACTATCCGAAGTTCTTCGTCTCGCTGATGAAAGCTTTCTACGGCGACAAGGCGACGGCGGAAAACAGCTGGGGCTTTGACTGGCTGCCGAAGTGGGACAAAGGGTACGACGTCCTCCAGTACTTCGAAATGATGCACCAGGGCCAGGTCAACGGCTATATCTGCCAGGGCTTTAACCCGGTGGCGTCGTTCCCGAACAAGAACAAGGTTGTCGAGTCTCTGTCGAAACTGAAGTACCTGGTGACAATTGACCCGCTCAATACCGAAACCTCGACGTTCTGGCAGAACCACGGTGAGTCGAACGATGTCGACCCGTCGAAGATTCAGACCGAAGTGTTCCGTCTGCCGTCCACCTGCTTCGCGGAAGAGAACGGCTCTATCGTCAACTCTGGCCGCTGGTTGCAGTGGCACTGGAAAGGCGCGGACGCCCCGGGCATCGCCCTGAACGACGGCGAGATCCTGGCCGGTATCTTCTTACGCCTGCGTAAAATGTACGCGGCTGAAGGCGGCGCAACGCCTGAGCCGGTGCTGAACATGACCTGGAACTATTCGACGCCGGAAAACCCTGCGCCGGAAGAAGTGGCCATGGAGAGCAACGGTAAGGCGCTGGCGGACGTTATCGACCCGGCGACCGGCACCGTGCTGGCGAAGAAAGGCGATCAGCTCAGCACCTTCGCACACCTGCGTGACGACGGTACGACGTCAAGCGGCTGCTGGATCTTTGCCGGTAGCTGGACGCCGAAAGGCAACCAGATGGCCAACCGCGATAACGCCGACCCGTCGGGCCTCGGTAATACGCTGGGCTGGGCATGGGCATGGCCGCTTAACCGCCGCATCCTCTATAACCGTGCCTCTGCTGACCCGCAGGGCAACCCGTGGGATCCGAAGCGTCAGCTACTCAAGTGGGACGGCGCGAAATGGGGCGGCGTGGATATTCCGGACTACAGCACTGCCGCACCAGGCAGCGATGTCGGGCCGTTTATCATGCAGCCTGAAGGGATGGGGCGCCTGTTTGCTATCGATAAGATGGCGGAAGGTCCGTTCCCGGAACATTATGAGCCGTTTGAGACGCCGCTGGGTACTAACCCGCTGCACCCGAACGTGGTCTCTAACCCGGCAGCCCGTATCTTCAAGGGCGATTTTGAAGCGCTGGGTAAAAAGGACAAGTTCCCGTATGTCGGCACCACCTACCGTCTGACCGAACACTTCCACTACTGGACCAAGCACGCGCTGCTTAACGCCATCGCGCAGCCGGAACAGTTTGTGGAGATCGGCGAGAAGCTGGCGGGCAAGCTCGGCATCGCCCATGGCGATACCGTGAAGGTCTCCTCTAACCGCGGCTACATCAAAGCCAAGGCGGTGGTGACCAAGCGTATTCGCACGCTGAACGTTCATGGTCAGCAGGTGGATACCATCGGCATCCCAATTCACTGGGGTTATGAGGGCGTGGCGAAGAAAGGGTTCATTGCGAATACCCTGACGCCGTTCGTCGGTGATGCGAACACGCAGACACCGGAGTTTAAGGCCTTCCTCGTGAACGTGGAAAAGGTGTAACGGAGACGACTTATGGCTTATCAATCTCAAGACATTATCCGTCGTTCCGCGACTAACGGTTTCACGCCCGCGCCTCAGGCGCGGGACCACCAGCAGGAAGTGGCGAAACTTATCGACGTGACCACCTGTATCGGCTGTAAAGCCTGTCAGGTGGCTTGTTCAGAGTGGAACGACATCCGTGACGAAGTGGGTCACAACGTCGGGGTGTACGACAACCCGGCGGACCTGACCGCCAAGTCCTGGACGGTAATGCGTTTCTCGGAAGTGGAACAGAACGACAAACTGGAATGGCTTATCCGCAAAGACGGCTGTATGCACTGTGCGGATCCGGGCTGCCTGAAGGCGTGTCCGTCAGAAGGGGCTATCATTCAGTATGCCAACGGCATCGTCGACTTCCAGTCTGAGCAGTGTATTGGCTGCGGCTACTGCATCGCGGGCTGTCCGTTCGACGTGCCGCGCATGAACCCGGAAGACAACCGCGTCTACAAATGTACGCTGTGCGTTGACCGCGTAAATGTCGGTCAGGAGCCAGCTTGCGTGAAGACCTGCCCAACCGGCGCTATCCACTTTGGCTCTAAAGAGGATATGAAAACGCTGGCGGCAGAGCGCGTGGGCGAGCTGAAAACCCGTGGTTACGATAACGCGGGCCTGTACGATCCGGCCGGGGTTGGCGGTACGCACGTGATGTACGTGCTGCACCACGCCGACAAGCCGAATCTGTACCATGGCCTGCCGGAGAACCCGGAAATCAGCGCCACCGTGAAGTTCTGGAAAGGTATCTGGAAACCGCTGGCCGCGGTCGGTTTTGCGGCCACCTTTGCAGCGAGCATCTTCCACTACGTCGGCGTTGGTCCGAACCGCGCGGAAGAGGAAGACGATAACCTGCATGAAGAGAAAGACGAGGTGCGCAAATGAGAAAACGTGACACCATCGTGCGCTACACCGCGCCGGAACGCATCAACCACTGGGTCACCGCCTTCTGCTTCATGTTGGCGGCGATAAGCGGGCTGGGGTTCTTCTTCCCCTCCTTCAACTGGCTGATGCAGATACTGGGCACGCCGCAGCTGGCGCGCATCCTGCACCCGTTCGTGGGTGTGGTGATGTTTGCCTCGTTTATCATCATGTTTTTCCGCTACTGGCACCATAACCTAATCAATCGGGATGATATCTTTTGGGCGAAGAATATTCGTAAGATCGTCGTCAACGAGGAAGTGGGTGATACCGGGCGTTATAACTTCGGCCAGAAATGCGTATTCTGGGCGGCGATTATCTTCCTGGTCCTGTTGCTGGTGAGCGGCGTGATCATCTGGCGTCCGTACTTTGCGCCTGCTTTCTCAATCCCGGTGATCCGATTTGCGCTGATGCTGCATTCATTTGCCGCAGTGGCGTTAATTGTGGTTATCATGGTGCATATCTACGCCGCCCTTTGGGTGAAAGGCACCATTACCGCGATGGTGGAAGGATGGGTAACCAGTACGTGGGCGAAGAAACATCACCCGCGCTGGTACCGTGAAGTCCGCCAGAAACAGGAAAAGTCATCTGAATGAGTATTCGCATAATCCCGCAAGATGAGCTGGGGTCGAGCGAGAAACGCACGGCGGATTATATTCCGCCGTTGTTGTTCCCCAGACTCAAGAACCTCTACAACCGCCGCGCAGAACGTCTGCGCGAGCTGGCAGAGAACAACCCGCTGGGCGATTTTCTGCGTTTTGCCGCGCTGGTCGCCCATGCGCAGGAAGTGGTGCTATACGACCACCCGCTGCAAATGGATCTGACCGCACGCATCAAAGAAGCCAATGCGCAGGGCAAGCCGCCGCTGGACATTCACGTTCTGCCGCGCGACAAGCACTGGCATAAGCTGCTGCATTCGCTGATTGCCGAGCTGAAGCCCGAAATGAGCGGCACGGCGCTGGCGGTCATTGAGAACCTGGAAAAAGCCTCAGAGCAAGAGCTGGAAGAGATGGCGAGCGCGCTGTTTGCCTCCGACTTCTCGCTGGTGAGCAGCGATAAAGCGCCGTTCATCTGGGCTGCGCTGTCGCTCTACTGGGCGCAAATGGCGAGCCTGATCCCGGGTAAAGCCCGCGCTGAATATGGCGAAGCGCGCCAGTTTTGCCCGGTGTGCGGCTCAATGCCGGTCTCCAGCATGGTACAGATTGGTACGACGCAGGGGCTGCGCTACTTGCACTGCAACCTGTGTGAAACCGAGTGGCACGTGGTGCGCATCAAGTGCAGCAACTGCGAACAGACCCGCGATCTGAACTATTGGTCGCTGGAAAACGAAGACGCGGCGGTGAAAGCCGAAAGCTGCGGCGACTGCGGGACCTACCTGAAGATTCTGTATCAGGAAAAAGACCCGAAAGTCGAAGCGGTAGCCGACGATCTCGCCTCGCTGATCCTGGACGCGAAGATGGAGCAGGAGGGCTTTGCCCGTAGCTCGATCAACCCGTTCCTGTTCCCGGGGGAAGGGGAGTAATCTCCTGTGAGAATGCCGGGCGGCGCACGCTTGCCCGGCCTACAGGTGGTAAGGTGAAACGACCCCAGCAATACCCGAAAAGTCTTTCGTATTGCGCGAAATTAACGGACAGCTTCTGCTCTGAGCAGTAGCCAGAATAATGGCGTCAGGAAGCTTCATCCCGTGCTGTTCGCGAAGTAATACGCTTCTTTCAGCAATTTCCCTTGTTATATCAATAATTTCAAAGGCCCCCATCACGGCTGCCGTTTTTGCTTCTTGACCGTGCCTGCGAGCGCCCACCATTACTTCCATCCATGTGATGAGGCTAATGGCACGATGCGAAGCTGTGCGATCGATCGCATCCGCAGCCTCAACGTGGTTATTAAAAAGATCGATGAGGATATTGGTGTCATACACAGCCATGTGCTCCATCATTACCACTCCTCACGCAGCTTGCGTTCGTACTCAAGCCCATCTTCCTGCTGATTTCCCCACAGGCCAAGCGCTTCGCGGATAACCGATGAATTCTGCTGGTCGAGATACAGTTCTATGGCTTCCCGCAGCAGTTCGGCGCGCGGCCGGTTGCGCAACTGCTTCAGGTTATCCAGTCGTTGAATCACGTCATCAGACAAATCGATCAGTATTCTGCCCATAGTAAGGTCCGCCAAAAGACTCATATATCACCTTAGTATATCATCCACGGTTAATTTTCAGGCAATATATCCATAATTAAGACATGGTTAAAGAACATTGTTAAGGCAGTCACCGATTTTGCGAGCCGCTTTCCAGGACATTTATATCTTCAAATTCCTCTGTTTTCATCTTTCGTAAACCAGGCTATAAAACTGTATATAAATACAGCATGAGGACGTAACCATGGCGCTGGAAAAGGGAATTGATAAGCTTGTACAAGATTTTATTGCAGCAGGGCGGCCTTCCTCGCGAAAGCAGAATATAGATGAACGGAGAGCCGGGTATGTTGCCAGCACAGCTCTGGCCGGGGAGACAGAAACTCGTGTCCAGGTTGAAACGCTTGTTCTTGAGGAGATGACCTTTCGGCTATTTTCGCCTGTCAATGCCCCTGAAACGTTACCTTGTGCCCTCTACTATCATGGCGGTTGTTTTGTCAGCGGTGGGTTTGAAACCCATGATAATCAGCTTCGCCAACTGGCGTTTTACGGTAACTGTCGGGTCATTGCGGTTCAGTCCAGACTCGCACCCGAGCATACCTTCCCCGCTGCGCATGACGATGCAGAGAGAGCGGCAGATCTTGTCTGGCAAAATGCAGAACAATTAGGTGTGGATAAAAACCGGATTACACTTTGTGGAGACAGTGCGGGAGGGCATCTTGCGCTGGTAACGTCATTGCGGCTTAAGGCCAAAGGTCTCTGGGATCCCGCACAGCTCATTCTTATCTACCCCATGCTCGACGCTACGGCCAGTTTTGAAAGCTATACCCTCAATGGCATGGACTACGTAATTACTCGCGATACCCTTTTGAGCGGCTATGAAATGTATCTGGATAGAGCTTACCGTCAGCATCCTGAAGTCAGCCCACTGTGGCGCAACGACTTTAGCGGTCTGCCGAAGGTCCATATTGTTACCGCTGAGTATGATCCGTTACGCGACGAAGGCGAGGCGCTTTATCAGCGCCTCACGGAGCAAGGCGTGAAGTGTACCGCTCAACGATGGCGGGGTGTAATTCACGGCTTCTTCCAGTTGGGTGGAATTAGCCAGTCAGCGCGAGACGTTATGCGAGATATTGCCTGGCGCATTAACCATGCCGGGCGAGAGTGAGAAGGAGACTACTCCTCCTCGTTCCCGCCCTCTTCATACGCGCCATACGGCTTCGCAGGCAGAACGATATAGGTGCCTTCAAACACCGCGCCCGGCGTTTCATCGCCGAACAGCTCAACCTGCATTTGTACGCGTGCTTTACGCCCACGCGCCAGACGGTCGAGATCGCCGCCCAGTGCGCCCAGGTCAGCTACCGCGCTCGGCTTGCCGCTGATCGGCGCGCTGTAGCGGATATGGGCATCGGCCAGAATAATGGTGCCGCCGAGATGACGTTCGCGCAGCATCAGCCAGATCAGTCCCCAGCCGGTGAGCGTGGCGAGTGAAAACAGGCTACCGGCAAACAGGGTATGGTGTGGGTTCTGGTTGCCGGTTTCCGGCATGGTGGTAATAAATTTTTGCCCGGTATATTGCTGAATACGCACGCCCATTTTTTCACTGAGCGGAATGTGCTGATACCACGCCTGCTGGAGCTGCCCGCACCAGTCGGCACGATGGAGAATATCGTCCAGGGTGGCGATGGGTTTGATCATCAAAAAGTGACGAATCGGCGTAGTTTGCGGGGCGGTGATTTCCCCCTGATTCACGAAACCAAGCTTGGCAAAGAACTCAACGGCATCTTCACGGGCGCTACAGGTGACGCGCTTGACCCCTTCCTGACGGGCGACGGATTCCAGCGTCATGGCCATCAGCGTTCCAAGGCCTTTGTCCTGCACGGAGGGGTGAACGGCCATAAAGCGGATTGAAGCTTCGTTGTCGGCATTGATATACAGACGCCCCACGGCAACGAGGTTGCCCTCTTCATCAACCACCATCTGGTGGTGCGCCATCGCGTCCCAGGCGTCGCGTTCAGACCCTTTCGGTTGATGCAGTGGCTTGCGCAGCATTTCCCAGCGGAAATGGTAATAAACCTCTAACTCTTCTTCCGTTTGCGGTACTCGAAGGTGATACATAGCTGTACTCTCTCTTGTTACCCGCGGCCAGGCCGCCAGTTGGCTCATACCTGGAGCCAGAATGTGACGGGGCCATCGTTCACCAGCGAAACCTGCATATCCGCAGCGAATCGTCCGGTTTGTGTATTCATGTCCTGTTGGCGACAGCGCTCAACAAAGTACTCGTAAAGGGCTTCTGCGCGATCCGGTGCCGCGCCCTTCGAAAAACTCGGCCGCATGCCGCGTTCGGTATCCGCAGTCAGCGTAAACTGGGACACCACCAGCACGCTGCCGCCCGCCTGCTGAACGTTCAGGTTCATCTTGCCTTCCGCATCGCTGAAAATGCGGTAGCCCAGCACGCGCTCACACAAGCGGTTGGCTTTTTGTTCGTCGTCATCCTTTTCGACACCCAGGAGCACCAAAAGTCCTGGGCCGATTTCACCCGTCACCTCATCCGCCACGGTGACGCTGGCACGGGTTACGCGCTGAATCAATGCAATCATGGTTGGTCTGCTTCTTGTTGTTTTTCAGCTTCTGCTGCTTTTTTAAGTTCGCGGTAGACCCCGAGAGTGACAGTTATTTCGGCGCCAAGCAAGACGATGCACCACGTCCAGTAGACCCAGACAAACAAAATGGGGATCACCGCCAGTACGCCGTAAATCAGCTGATAAGAGGGGAACATGGTGATATAAAGCGCGAATCCTTTCTTGCCCAACTCAAAGAGCAACGCCGCGACCAGCGCACCCACCACGGCATCCCGGTTGGGTACGCGCGTAGTTGGCACCACGCTATAAAGCAGCCAGAACGAAAGCCACGATAAAATCAGCGGGAAGATGCGCAGCACGTTATCGATCACGCTGTTTAAATCGCTCGCCCAGCGCAGCGAAAGAAGGTAGGAGCTGATCGCCAGGCTCGCCCCCGCCAGCAAGGGGCCGAGGGTTAAAATCATCCAGTAGACGGCAAAGGAATAGACCTTTGGGCGGACTTTTTTGCTCCGCCAGATGGTGTTGAGCGCACTGTCGATGGAGTACATCAGCAGCAGCGCGGTAACAATAAGCCCACACGCCCCCACCGCCGTCATCTTGCTGGAGTTAGCGACAAACTGTTCAATGTAGTTCTGGATCACATCGCCGGTGGCAGGAATAAAGTTTGCGAAAACAAAATGGCGAAGCTGCATGCTCACATCGGCAAACATCGGAAACGCCGAAAAAAGCGCAAAAATCACCGCCACCAGCGGAACCAGCGAGAGCAAGGACACGTAAGCGAGATTGCCCGCCAGCGTGGTCATGTTGTCCTCATCAATGCGATGCCAGAGGAGTTTCAGCCACGCCCTCAGCGGGCGCGTGTGGTGATTGGCTTTTTGATGAACGGTTTTTAGCATAACTGCTTCGCAAAGTAGTTCGGTATCGTCTCTTTTCCGGTCACCAGAATGGAGGTGATACCTAACTGATTAGCCCCTTCTATATTATCGACGTTGTCGTCAAAAAAGACCGCATCCGCTGCCGTGAATCCTTCTTCCTGCAATACCGCCTGATAGATGCGCGCCTCAGGTTTACGCATCCCCATCTCCTGGGAGAGATACACTTTATCTGCCGCCGCGTGAATTTCCGGGTATTCATCCGGCCAGAAGGTGGTATGCAGACGGTTGGTATTAGACAGCACGACAACGCGATGCCCCTGCTCGCGCAGCTTGTGCATGATGTCGATCACTTCGGGGCGGATCGCGACAAATATAGCCTGCCAACCGTGGGAAAATTGCTCGTAGCTTAACGAGAGACCCATTTCCTGACAGAAACGCTCTGCGAACGCTTCGTCGCTGATCTCACCGCGCTCGTGCAAATGGAAAGTCTCACCCATCGCGAAATTCTGCTTTAACGTCGCCAGCGGAACACGGCTAAAATCGCTCCATGCGCCCAGCACCCGGTTAAAATCGATATCGACGATTACATTTCCTAAGTCAAAGATATAAAGCATGTTTATCTCCTTTCGCCGTGGAAAAGTAACTGTAGCGGGAAAGAGAAAGTTTAGCTATGCGCCAGATTCAGCTTAGAGAAAGGAAAGGCCCGAATCGCAATATCGGGCCATAAGACGATCAGCCAGCCTGCTGCTCTTCTCCGGAATTCACTTCGACAACCTCAACCTTGCTGGATTTTAGGTGACTTTGCAGCGCCGGGCCGGGCAGCTCATCGGTGAACAGCGCCGTCACCTGCGCCACGTTGCCAATTTCAACCGCCGCGGAGGCGTGGTATTTCGTATGATCGGCCGCCAGTAAAATGTGACGGGAGTGGGCAATCATGGTTTTCACCACGCTGGCTTCGTTAACGTCAAATTCCATCATCGCGCCGTCGTGCTCTATCGCCCCCACGCTGGTCACGAGGTAGTCCGCCCGGAAGCCAGACACAAACGCCGTTGCCGCAGGCCCGATAATGCCGCCGTTATGCGGGCGCAGCGTACCGCCAGGTACCATCACCTCAAAACGCGGGTTCTTATAAAGAATGTGCGCCACCCGCAGGCTGTTGGTGATGATGCGCAGATGATTATGATTAAGCAGTGCCCGGGCAACGTGCTCCACGGTCGTCCCGATAGTGATAAAGATGGTCGAGCCATCCGGGATATAGTCCGCAATCGCTTCGGCAATCGCCCGTTTCTCTTCGGTAAGCGAAACTTCACGCTGTTCGAACGCCGTATTGACCACGCTGGATGCCCTGCCCGCACCGCCGTGATGACGGGTGATCAGCCCCTGCTCGCTAAGCTTACGGATATCCCGGCGCACGGTTTGCGTCGACACATCCAGCAGCTGCGCCAGTTCATCAATGTTCATATAGCCGCGATCGGCAATCAGCGTCAGCAGCTGATCGTGACGCGGGTTGCCGGTCAGTTCGGTAAGGCTCATGGGCTGTCCTCTGAAAACCATCACGCCCCGCATTTTATACAAAAAGTGACAAAAAAGAGCGGGTTTGATCACAGTCGGGTATACCCGCGCGCCCGCCGGGCTTTGTGCATTTCAGTGCTGCGACGGCGCTGGCAAAACGCACGGCGTCTGCGGCGGGCAATTTCTGCCCCAGGCTGACCGCCAGCGCACCGTGGAACACGTCGCCCGCGCCGGTGGTATCAATGACCTTCACTTCAAATCCAGGCTGATGACATCGCGCGCCGTTTTCCAGCCAGAAACAGCCGTCTCGCCCCTGCGTGACATACACATGTCCATTTGTGAGCATTTGTGCTTTTTTTAATGCGTCTTCTGTTTCATCCAACTGCGTTAAACGCCGCAGCCCAGGCGCAGAGAAGGCCGCGTGATCGCTTAAGGCGATCAGCTCCGCGATATCCTGCGGGGTAACATCCGCATCCAGCAACGTCGGAACGCCCTGCTGACGGGCCAGGGTAAATGCCTGTTTTGCCCCGTCATGCCAGCGCACGTCGGCTAAGACAATGTCCCACTGAGAGAAGTCGATTTCATGCAGCCAGCCTGCCTCGGCGGGCAGATCGGGGCTGGGGTAGTTAGCAATCACTCTTTCCCCACCTGCATCCACCAGCACCGCCGATTGCGACGATCGGGCCCCCTTAACTACGCGCATATAGCGAGTGTTCACCCCCAGGGATTCCAGCTCCGCAAGCAACCGTCTGCCGGTATCGTCGTCCCCCACCCGACCAATAAAATCCACTTCCGCGCCCAGCTTCGCGGCTGCCACTGCCGCCGTTGCCGCCGGGCCGCCGCCCACTTCCGTGTAGTCTTTTGCGACATATTTCCCACCTTCTTTTGGTAAATCATCGAGATACCAGATGCGATCCAGCACGGTAATGCCGACACAAACGATGCGAGTCATGGTGATTCCTTCTGCGATTTCTGATGCCTTCATTTTAATTTCACCAAATGTTTAAAAAGTGACCCGTGTCAATTTTTTGACTATAAATTACAAATACGATCAAAAACAGACACCACAAACGCGCAAAAATTGACACGATGTGACAGGAGAGAGGCATGTCAGCAATCGCATTTATCGGTTTAGGACAGATGGGCGCGCCCATGGCGAAGAATCTGTTGAAACAGGGCCACCAGCTTAACGTTTTTGATGTGAACCCGCAGGCGGTTCAGGCGCTGGTAGAGAGCGGCGCCCGGGCGGCGGCAACGCCCGCACAGGCAGCAACGGATGCCGAATTCGTGATCACTATGCTGCCAAACGGCGACCTGGTGCGCAGCGTGCTGTTCGGCGAGCACGGCGTGTGCGAAGGGTTGTCCCGCGACGCGCTGGTCATTGATATGTCCACCATTCACCCGCTGCAAACCGACGCGCTGATCCGCGACATGGCTGAGCAAGGCTTCAGCCTGATGGACGTGCCCGTCGGGCGCACCTCTGATCATGCCATCGCCGGTACGCTACTCCTGCTGGCAGGCGGCACGGCAGAGCAGGTTGAGCGCGCCACCCCCGTCTTAATGGCGATGGGTAATGAACTGATTAACGCCGGCGGGCCGGGAATGGGCATCCGCGTGAAGCTCATCAATAACTACATGAGCATCGCCCTGAACGCCCTTTCCGCCGAGGCCGCCGTACTGTGCGAAGCGCTTGGCCTCTCCTTTGACGTGGCGCTCAAGGTGATGAGCGGCACACCTGCGGGCAAAGGCCACTTCACCACGTCATGGCCGAACAAGGTGCTGAAAGGGGATCTTTCACCCGCCTTCATGATCGACCTTGCGCATAAGGATCTGGGGATCGCCCTCGACGTGGCCAACCAGCTGCATGTCCCAATGCCGCTGGGCGCGGCTTCCCGCGAAGTTTACAACCAGGCACGCGCCGCCGGGCGCGGGCGCGAAGACTGGACAGCCATTCTTGAACAGGTTCGCGCATCTGCCGGGCTGAAAAAATCACACTGATACGAAAGGACTGAGGAATGACGATGTACACCCTGAAAGATATCACCCGACCTTCCGGCGGTTTTGCGATGCTGGCCGTGGATCAGCGCGAAGCGATGCGCCTGATGTTTGCGGCGGCAGGCGCGCCGGTACCGGTAATCGACCAGCACCTGACGGATTTTAAAGTCAACGCGGCAAAAATTCTGTCGCCGTACGCCTCTGCCATTCTCGTCGACCAGCAGTTCTGCTATCGCCAGATTGTCGAGCAGCGGGCCGTGGCCAAAAGCTGCGCGATGATTGTGGCAGCCGACGAGTTTATTCCGGGGAACGGTATTCCGGTCGACAGCGTGGTGATCGACAAGAGCATTGACGCGCAGGCGGTCAAACGCGACGGCGGCAAGGCGCTGAAGCTGCTGGTGCTGTGGCGCAGCGATGAAGATCCGCAGCAGCGCCTGGAGATGGTGAAAGCGTTCAATACGCTGTGCCACGATAACGGTCTGTTGAGCATTATCGAGCCGGTTGTGCGTCCACCGCGCCGCGGCGCCGCGTTTGACCGCGAGCAGTCGATTATCGATGCGGCCAAAGAGCTGGGCGACAGCGGTGCCGACCTCTACAAAGTGGAAATGCCGCTGTTTGGTAAGGGCACGCAGCAGGAGCTGCTGGCGGCCTCGCAGAAGCTGAACGAGAACATCGCCATGCCGTGGGTGATCCTCTCCTCCGGCGTGGACGATAAGTTATTCCCGCGCGCGGTGAGCGTGGCGATGCAGGCGGGGGCATCGGGCTTTTTAGCCGGTCGCGCCGTCTGGTCCTCTGTGATTGGCCTGCCGGACACCGAGCTGATGCTGCGTGATATTTCCGTACCAAAACTTCAGCGTCTGGGTGAGATCGTCGACGAAATGATGGCTCGCCGTTAAGAAAGGATCCGAACATGAAATGGTTTAATACCCTGAGCCATAACCGCTGGCTCGAACAAGAGACCGACCGCATTCTTGATTTCGGTAAAAACGCCGCCGTACCGACCGGCTTTGGCTGGCTGGGCAATAACGGGCAGGTGCGTAGCGATATGGGCACCCATCTGTGGATCACCGCCCGCATGCTGCACGTTTACGCGGTGGCGGCGAACATGGGACGTCCTGGTGCGTACGCCCTGGTTGAGCACGGCATTAATGCCCTGAACGGTCCGCTGCGCGACAAGCAGCACGGTGGCTGGTACGCCTGCGTAAACGATGAAGGCGTGATTGATGCGTCCAAGCAGGGCTATCAGCATTTCTTCGTCCTGCTGGGCGCGGCGAGCGCCGTCACCACCGGCCATCCGCAGGCACGCAAGTTGCTGGACGACGCCATCGAGGTGATTGAGCGCTACTTCTGGAGCGAACAGGAGCAGATGTGCCTGGAGTCCTGGGATGAAGCCTTCAGCAAAACGGAAGATTACCGCGGCGGTAACGCCAACATGCACGCCGTGGAAGCCTTCCTGATCGTTTATGACGTGACCCACAACCGTAAATGGCTCGACCGCGCCCTGCGCATCGCCTCGGTGATTATTCACGACGTGGCGCGCAAAGGGGAGTACCGCGTTAACGAGCATTTCGACACCAACTGGAACCCGATCCGCGACTACAACATCGATAACCCCGCCCACCGCTTCCGCGCCTACGGCGGCACGCCGGGGCACTGGATTGAGTGGGGTCGCCTGATGCTGCACCTGCGCGCCGCCCTGGAAGCGCGCTTTGAAACCCCGCCGGAATGGCTGCTGGAAGATGCGAAAGGCCTGTTCCACGCCACCATCCGCGACGCCTGGGCACCCGACGGCGCCGACGGGTTTGTCTATTCCGTGGGCTGGGACGGCAAGCCAATCGTCCGCGAACGCGTGCGCTGGCCAATCGTCGAGGCGATGGGCACGGCCTATGCCCTCTATACCGTCACCGGCGAAGCGCAGTACGAAGCCTGGTATCAGAAGTGGTGGGATTACTGCATCAAATACCTGATGGATTACGAGAACGGATCCTGGTGGCAGGAGCTGGACACCAACAACGAAGTGACCACCAAAGTCTGGGACGGCAAGCAGGATATTTACCACCTGCTGCACTGCCTGGTGATCCCCCGCCTGCCGCTGGCGCCGGGCTTAGCGCCTGCCGTAGCCGCCGGATTACTGGATAGCCTGGCCAAATAATAAAGACGGAGTTTTTATGCGTACCCTACACAATATTGACCTGAAAAATAACGAAAGTGGTTTTACCCTGCGCTGGCAGGACCGTCTGATTTTATCCCACTCTGCGGATGCCCCTTGCCTGTGGATCGGCGCAGGTGAGGCGGATATCGAGATGTTTCGCGGCAACTTCAGCATCAAAGACAAGCTCAACGAAAAGATTGCCCTGACGAACGCGACCGTTACGCAGCAAAGCGCGGGCTGGGCAATCCGCTTTACCCGCGGCGACGCGGTGAGCGCGACACTGCTGGTGGGCGTAGATGCTGAAGGCCGTCTGGAGCTGAAGCTGAAAAATGACGCCGCCAGCCATAACCGCATCTGGCTGCGGCTGGCAGCTCAGCCTGACGATCATATTTACGGCTGCGGCGAGCAGTTCTCGTATTTCGATCTGCGCGGCAAGCCGTTTCCGCTGTGGACCAGCGAGCAGGGCGTGGGCCGCAATAAGCAGACCTACGTCACCTGGCAGGCCGACTGCAAAGAGAACGCGGGCGGCGATTACTACTGGACCTTCTTCCCGCAGCCTACCTTCGTGAGCACCCAGAAGTACTACTGCCACGTGGATAACAGCTGTTATATGAACTTCGACTTCAGCGCGCCGGACTTCCACGAGCTGGCGTTCTGGGAAGATAACGCCACGCTGCGCTTCGAATGCGCAGAAACCTACGTCGATCTGCTGGAAAAACTGACCGGCCTGCTGGGGCGTCAGCCTGAACTGCCGGACTGGGTTTACGACGGCGTGACGCTGGGTATTCAGGGTGGCACCGAGGTGTGTCAGCAGAAGCTCGACGCCATGCGCGAGGGCGGCGTGAAGGTGAACGGCATCTGGGCGCAGGACTGGTCCGGCATCCGGATGACCTCCTTCGGCAAACGCGTGATGTGGAACTGGAAGTGGAACAGCGCGCTCTATCCGCAGCTTGATGAGCGGATTGCGCAGTGGAAACAGGAAGGCGTGCAGTTCCTCTCCTATATCAACCCGTACGTCGCCAGCGATAAAGATCTCTGCGAAGAGGCGGCGAAACGCGGCTATCTGACCAAAAACGCCAACGGCGAGGATTACCACGTTGAGTTCGGCGAGTTCTACGCAGGCGTTATCGACCTGACCAACCCGGCAGCCTACGGCTGGTACAAAGAGGTCATCAAAAAGAACCTGATCGAACTGGGCTGCGGCGGCTGGATGGCCGATTTCGGGGAATATCTGCCGACCGATACCTTCCTGCACAACGGCGTTAGCGCGGAGATCATGCATAACGCCTGGCCTGCCCTGTGGGCGAAATGTAACTACGAAGCACTGGAGGAGACCGGCAAGCTCGGGGAGATCCTGTTCTTCATGCGCGCGGGCTACACCGGCAGCCAGAAGCACTCGGTGATGATGTGGGCGGGGGATCAGAACGTCGACTGGAGCCTGGACGACGGTCTGGCGTCCGTCGTACCGGCGGCGCTGTCTCTGGCGATGACCGGGCACGGGCTGCACCACAGCGACATTGGCGGCTATACGACGCTGTTCGAGATGAAGCGCAGCAAAGAGCTACTGCTGCGCTGGTGCGACTTCAGCGCCTTTACGCCGATGATGCGTACCCACGAGGGCAATCGCCCTGGCGACAACTGGCAGTTCGACAGCGACGCCGAAACCATCGCGCACTTCGCGCGCATGACCACCGTGTTCACCACTCTGAAGCCGTACATCAAAGCTGCGGTTGCGCAGAACGCGAAAAGCGGCCTGCCGGTGATGCGTCCGCTGTTTCTGCACTACGAGGACGACGCGCGCGCCTACACGCTGAAATACCAGTACCTGTTTGGCCGCGATCTGCTGGTGGCGCCGGTTCATGAAGAGGGACGCCGCGACTGGTCGCTCTATCTGCCGCAGGACAGCTGGGTCAATGCGTGGACGGGGGAAACCTGCCAGGGCGGTGACGTGACCGTTGATGCCCCGCTCGGCAAACCGCCGGTCTTCTATCGCCAGCAAAGCGAATGGGCAGATCTGTTTAGCACCTTACGTCATATCTGATAAGGCTCGCCCGCGGGGAAACCTGCGGGCAGACGGAGAACAATAATGAGTCAACATACTTCTGACCCGGCAACCCTGCGCCTGCCGTTTAAAGAAAAACTCGCCTACGGGATGGGCGATCTCGGCTCTAACATCCTGCTGGATATCGGCACGCTGTATCTGCTGAAGTTCTACACCGACGTGCTGGGACTGCCCGGTACCTACGGGGGGATTATCTTCCTGATTGCGAAGTTTTTTACCGCCTTCACCGATATGGGCACCGGGATCATGCTCGATTCCCGGCGCAAGATTGGCCCGAAAGGGAAATTCCGCCCGTTCGTGCTGTATGCAGCCTTCCCTGTGACGCTGCTGGCGATTGCCAACTTCGTCGGCACACCGTTTGAGATGACCGGCAAAACGGTGATGGCAACGGTGTTGTTCATGCTGTACGGCCTGTTCTTCAGCATGATGAACTGCTCTTACGGCGCGATGGTGCCCGCCATTACCAAAAACCCGGACGAGCGAGCCTCGCTGGCGGCCTGGCGTCAGGGCGGCGCCACGCTCGGCCTGCTGCTCTGTACCGTGGGCTTTGTCCCGGTGATGAACCTCATTGAGGGCAATGACCAGCTTGGCTACATCTTTGCCGCCACCCTCTTCTCGCTGTTCGGGTTGTTCTTTATGTGGTGGTGCTATAAAGGCGTAACCGAGCGTTACGTTGAGACGCAACCTGCTAACCCGGCGCAGAAACCGGGGCTGTTGCAGTCGTTTCGCGCCATCGCCGGGAACCGTCCGCTGTTTATCCTGTGCATCGCTAACCTGTGCACGCTGGGTGCCTTTAACGTCAAACTCGCCATTCAGGTCTACTACACGCAGTACGTGCTGAACGACCCGATCCTGCTGTCGTACATGGGCTTCTTCAGCATGGGCTGTATTTTTATCGGCGTCTTTATGATGCCCGGCGCGGTGCGGCGCTTTGGTAAGAAAAAGGTCTATATCAGCGGGCTGGCAATTTGGGTGGCAGGCGATCTGCTTAACTACTTCTTCGGCGGCGGCTCGGTAAGCTTTGTGGCGTTCTCCTGTCTGGCGTTCTTCGGTTCCGCGTTCGTGAACAGCCTGAACTGGGCGCTGGTCTCCGATACCGTGGAGTACGGCGAGTGGCGCACCGGCGTACGCTCCGAGGGGACGGTCTATACCGGCTTTACCTTCTTCCGCAAGGTATCGCAGGCGCTGGCGGGCTTCTTCCCGGGGATCATGCTTACGCAGATTGGCTATGTGCCCAACGTGGTGCAATCCGCCGGCACGGTTGAAGGGCTGCGGCAGCTGATATTTATCTACCCGAGCCTGCTGGCGGTCATCACCATCGTGGCGATGGGCTGCTTCTACAACCTCAACGAGAAGATGTATGTGCGCATCGTGGAAGAAATTGAGCTGCGCAAACGTACGGCATAAATGACGTGATTGAGCGCCCTGCGGGGCGCTTTGAGGATCGACCATGACACACAATACTGATCCGTTAACCCTGAAATTGAGCCTGCGAGAGAAGTGCGCCTACGGGATGGGCGATTTTGGCTCGAACCTGATGCTGTGTATTGGCACGCTGTATCTGCTGAAGTTTTACACGGACGAGCTGGGCATGCCCGCGTTCTACGGCGGCATCATTTTTCTGGTCGCCAAGTTCTTTACCGCGTTTACCGACATGCTGACCGGGGTGCTGCTGGACTCCCGGCGTAATATCGGCGCGCGGGGGAAATTCCGGCCATTCATTCTCTACGCCTCCGTCCCGGTGGCGCTGGTGGCCACGGCGCAGTTTATGGCCAACGACTTTAGCCTGACGGTGAAAACGGCCCTCGCCACCGTGCTCTTCATGATGTTTGGCCTCTGCTACAGCCTGATGAACTGCGCCTACGGTGCAATGGTTCCGGCCATCACCAAAAACCCGAACGAGCGCGCGCAGCTTGCGGCGTGGCGTCAGGGCGGCGCAACGGTAGGACTGTTGCTCTGCACCGTCGGCTTTATGCCGATTCAGGCGCTGTTCGTCAGCCAGCCCTCACTCGGCTATCTGGTGGCCGCGCTGGTGTTCGTCACCGGGGGGCTGTTCTGCATGTGGTGGTGCTACAGCGGGGTGAAAGAGCGCTACGTCGAGCTTACGCCCGATCACCATAAGCCCGGCATTCTGAAATCATTGTGCGCAATTTTCCGCAATCCGCCGCTGCTGGTGCTGTGCATCGCCAACCTCTGTACCCTCGCCGCGTTTAACATCAAGCTGGCGATTCAGGTCTACTACACCCAGTACGTGCTGAACGATCTGCATCTCCTGTCGTGGATGGGCTTTTTCAGCATGGGCTGCATTCTGATTGGCGTGTTTCTGGTGCCCGGTGCGGTAAAGCGCTTTGGCAAGAAACCGGTCTATCTGGGCGGGCTGGCGCTGTGGGCGGTGGGCGACGTGCTGAATTTCTTCTGGGGGACCAGCTCCCTGCTGTTCGTGCTCTTTTCCTGCATGGCCTTCTTTGGCACGGCGTTTGTGAACAGCCTGAACTGGGCGCTGGTGCCGGATACGGTTGATTACGGCGAGTGGAAAACCGGGATTCGCGCCGAAGGGTCGGTGTATACCGGCTATACCTTCTCGCGCAAAATCTCCGCTGCGCTCGCCGGTTTTCTGCCCGGCATCATGCTGACCCAGATTGGCTACGTTCCCCATGCCGTGCAGAGCGCGGGCACGCTGCTGGGTTTGCGTCAGCTGATTTTCCTCTGGCCGTGCGGCCTGGCGATCGTTGCTGCCGTGACCATGGGGCTGTTTTATAAACTCAACGAAGCGCGCTTCGCCTTTATTATCGAGGAGATTGGAAAACGGAAAAAACAGACAGCAAATACCCCTGAGATAACCACCAACAATAAAGCGTCAGCAGTCACTTTATAACTATAAATCCGGCCAATATGTCCTTCCTGTTAATCAGGAGGGAGGCCTTTCTGTACCTGATACATGGACAAATTATGAATAGAATCATCACCGTACTGATCGTGTCGTCTGTGTCCTGCCCGGTTTTTGCCGGGGCCTATGTCGAAACGCGCGAAGCGTACAATACGGCCTCTGAGCTGCACGAGGTGATCCTGCGTGCGGGCTATAACTTCGATATGGGCGCGGGGCTGATGTTCACCAACGCTTATAACGTGGGGAAATGGGACGAACTGAAGCACAGCTATAACGAAATCGAGGGTTGGTATCCGCTCTTCAAACCGACCGACAAACTCACCTTCCAGCCCGGCGGCTTGATCAATGACAGCAGCGCAGGATCGGGTGGAGCACTCTATTTAGATACTAACTATAAATTTACGGACTGGTTCAATCTGACGTTCCGCTATCGCTATAACCATAACAATTACGATACGCCGGACTATAACGGGCAGATGGATAAAAACGACACGCACGAATTCGCCAACTACTGGAATTTCAAAGTGACGGATGCGTTTTTCTACACCTTTGAGCCGCATTTTTTCCAGCGGGTGAATGATTACCACAGCAAAAATGGCAAAGATCATCACTGGGAAATTACCAACAAGTTCAGCTATAAGATCGACAGAAACTGGCTGCCGTACCTCGAACTACAGTGGCTGGACCGATGGAATGATTACAACCGCGAGCAGTACCGGATTCGGTTAGGGTTACGTTATTCGTTCTAATAAAAAAGCCGCTGATCGCTCAGCGGCTTTTCGTTGCCGGGTGGCGCTTGCGCTTTACCCGGCCTACGGCATAACCGAATTACTCTTCTTTCGCACCGCGCATAGCACGTTTACGATCGTTCTCGGTCAGGTGACGTTTACGGATACGAATTGACTGAGGCGTCACTTCTACCAGTTCGTCATCATCGATGAATTCCAGAGCCTGCTCCAGCGTCATCTTGATCGGTGGAACCAGAACCGTTGCTTCGTCAGTACCGGACGCACGCATGTTGGTCAGTTTCTTACCGGTCAGGCAGTTTACCGTCAGGTCGTTAGAACGGCTGTGAATACCGATGATCTGGCCTTCGTAAACTTCAGCACCGTGACCCAGGAACAGCTTACCGCGATCCTGCAGACCGAACAGCGCAAACGCAACCGCTTTACCCTGACCGTTGGAGATCAGTACGCCGTTGTTACGCTGGCCCACTTCGCCCGGACGGATGTCGTCATAGTGGCTGAAGGTGGAGTACAGCAGGCCGGTACCGGAGGTCATGGTCATGAACTCAGAACGGAAGCCGATCAGGCCACGGCTTGGGATCACGTAGTCGAGACGTACGCGGCCTTTGCCATCTGGATTCATGTTTTTCAGGTCGCCTTTACGCTCACCCAGTGCCTGCATGACAGAACCCTGGTGCTGCTCTTCAACGTCCAGCGTTACGTTTTCGAATGGCTCTTGTTTACGGCCATCGATTTCGCGGAAGATAACTTTCGGACGGGATACCGCCATCTCGAAACCTTCACGACGCATGTTCTCAATCAGAACAGACAGGTGCAGCTCACCACGACCGGAAACGCGGAATGCATCAGCGTCTTCGGTTTCTTCAACGCGCAGCGCAACGTTGTGCACCAGCTCTTTGTTCAGGCGGTCAAGGATCTGACGAGAGGTAACGAACTTACCTTCTTTACCACAGAACGGAGAGGTGTTGACGTTGAAGAACATGGATACGGTTGGTTCATCAACGGACAGGGCTGGCAGCGCTTCGACGTTCTGCGGATCGCAGATGGTGTCGGAGATGTTCAGTTCACCCAGACCGGTAATAGCGATGATGTCGCCCGCTTCAGCGATGTCGCTCTCGATACGCTCAAGACCCAGGTGAGTCAGAACTTTACCGACTTTACCGTTACGGGTTTTGCCTTCGCTATCGATGATAGTGACCTGCTGGTTAGGTTTCACTTTACCGCGCTTGATACGACCAATGCCGATTACGCCAACATAGTTGTTGTAGTCGAGCTGGGAGATCTGCATTTGCAGGGTGCCTTCCAGGTCAACGTTTGGCGCAGGAACGCGGTCAACAATCGTCTGGTACAGCGGAGTCATGTCTTCCGCCATGTCTTCGTGATCCAGACCGGCGATACCGTTCAGCGCAGACGCATAAACGATAGGGAAGTCCAGCTGTTCGTCAGTCGCGTCGAGGTTAACGAACAGGTCGAAGACCTGGTCAACAACCCAGTCAGGACGCGCGCCAGGACGGTCAACCTTGTTGATCACAACGATAGGTTTCAGGCCGTGGGCAAATGCTTTTTTGGTCACGAAGCGCGTTTGCGGCATAGGGCCATCAAATGCGTCAACCACCAGCAGCACGGAATCCACCATGGACATCACGCGCTCAACTTCACCACCGAAGTCGGCGTGCCCTGGGGTATCAACGATGTTGATACGGTAGTCATTCCATTTGATAGCGGTGTTTTTGGCGAGGATGGTAATCCCACGCTCTTTCTCCAAATCGTTGGAGTCCATCACACGCTCTTGAGTTTCGGCACGAGCATCAAACGTACCGGACTGCTGTAGCAGCTTGTCAACCAGGGTAGTTTTACCATGGTCGACGTGCGCGATGATGGCGATATTACGCAATTTTTCGATCACAACTTTGCCTCAGGCATTTAGAAATAGCGCGTTATTGTACACGGATTAATCGCACTACAAAACAGGATCACAAACATCCCCCGCAAACAAGTATTGCAGAGATGCTTTGTGATCGCTTTCACGGAGCGGTAAAAGGGCACTTTAACGTAAATTGCACCAATATGGTGCTCAATGTTCACACTGAAGCACTATAATGGTGCAACGAATCCAATGTGGTGCAGCCCTTCTGCACTATGGTGCGCATGATAACGCCTTTTTGGGGTGTTTTAAAAGTTGGCACAGATTTCGCTTTACAGAAATACAGTAAAAATATGGCAGCCCAGCCGATTTGAAGACCTCGTTACCACGACGACAATGACCAATCTGGAGAGTTAAGTATGTCCGCTGAACACGTTTTGACGATGCTGAACGAACATGAAGTGAAGTTTGTTGATCTGCGCTTCACCGATACTAAAGGTAAAGAACAGCACGTCACGATCCCTGCTCATCAGGTGAACGCCGAATTCTTTGAAGAAGGCAAAATGTTTGACGGCTCCTCCATTGGCGGCTGGAAAGGCATTAACGAATCCGACATGGTTCTGATGCCAGATGCAACCACTGCGCTCATTGACCCGTTCTACGAAGAACCTACGCTGATCATCCGCTGCGATATTCTGGAACCTGGCACGCTGCAAGGCTATGACCGTGACCCACGCTCCATCGCAAAACGCGCTGAAGAGTACCTGCGCTCTACCGGCATCGCAGACACCGTTCTGTTCGGGCCAGAGCCAGAGTTCTTCCTGTTCGACGACATCCGTTTTGGTGCTTCCATTTCTGGCTCCCACGTCGCTATCGATGACATCGAAGGCGCATGGAACTCTTCCACCAAGTACGAAGGTGGTAACAAAGGTCACCGTCCGGGCGTGAAAGGCGGTTACTTCCCGGTTCCTCCGGTCGATTCTTCTCAGGACATCCGTTCTACCATGTGTCTGATCATGGAAGAGATGGGCCTGGTTGTTGAAGCGCACCACCACGAAGTGGCAACGGCTGGCCAGAACGAGATCGCTACCCGCTTCAACACCATGACCAAAAAAGCGGATGAGATTCAGATCTACAAATACGTTGTACACAACGTTGCGCACCGTTTCGGTAAAACCGCGACCTTCATGCCAAAACCCATGTTTGGCGACAACGGTTCCGGCATGCACTGCCACATGTCCCTGTCCAAGAACGGCACTAACCTGTTCTCTGGCGACAAGTACGCGGGTCTGTCCGAGCAGGCGCTGCACTACATCGGTGGTGTTATCAAACACGCTAAAGCGATCAACGCCCTGGCGAACCCAACCACTAACTCCTACAAGCGTCTGGTCCCTGGCTACGAAGCACCAGTAATGCTGGCGTACTCTGCCCGTAACCGTTCTGCTTCTATCCGTATCCCGGTGGTTGCGTCTCCGAAAGCGCGTCGTATCGAAGTGCGCTTCCCGGACCCGGCGGCTAACCCATACCTGTGCTTCGCAGCACTGCTGATGGCCGGTCTGGACGGTATCAAGAACAAGATCCACCCGGGCGAAGCCATGGACAAAAACCTGTACGACCTGCCGCCAGAAGAAGCGAAAGAGATCCCACAGGTTGCTGGCTCTCTGGAAGAAGCCCTCCAGGCGCTGGACGCAGACCGCGAGTTCCTGACCGCTGGCGGCGTGTTCACCGATGAAGCTATCGACGCTTACATCGCGCTGCGTACCGAAGAAAACGACCGCGTTCGCATGACGCCGCACCCGGTTGAGTTCGAACTGTACTACAGCGTTTAATTGATTTGTTTTACCCGGCGCATACGCGTCGGGAGTCGTTGCCGTGGAAACTTTAGCCCATCTTCGGATGGGCTTTTTTCTCCACCAACAACCTGATCTCACGCGCTTTTTACCTCTAAAACGCTATACTGCACTAAAATAGTGCAACGACTCCAGGAGACTGCTGAATGGCAACTGGCACGCTGCCCGATGCTGGGCAGATCCTCAATTCTTTAATTAACAGTATTTTGCTGGTCGACGACGAGCTGGCGGTGCATTACGCCAACCCGGCGGCGCAGCAGCTGCTCGCCCAAAGCGCCCGTAAACTGTTTGGCACGCCGCTGCCAGAACTGCTGAGCTATTTCTCGCTGAATATTGGCCTGATGCAGGAGAGTTTGCAGGCGGGTCAGGGCTTCACCGATAACGAAGTGACGCTGGTGATTGACGGACGCTCGCATATTTTGTCCCTCACCGCACAGCGTCTGCCAGATGGCATGATTCTGCTGGAAATGGCGCCGATGGATAACCAGCGTCGTCTCAGCCAGGAGCAGCTTCAGCATGCGCAGCAGATTGCGGCGCGCGACCTGGTGCGCGGGCTGGCCCATGAGATCAAAAACCCGCTGGGCGGCTTACGCGGCGCGGCACAGCTTCTGACCAAAGCGCTGCCTGACCCTGCCCTGGCGGAGTATACCAACGTCATTATTGAGCAGGCGGACCGTCTGCGTAATCTGGTCGATCGCCTGCTCGGGCCGCAGCAGCCAGGGATGCACGTTTCAGAAAGCATTCACAAGGTCGCGGAGCGGGTGGTGAAACTCGTCTCGATGGAGCTGCCGGATAACGTCACGCTGGTGCGTGACTATGACCCAAGCCTGCCGGAGCTGGCGCACGATCCGGACCAGATTGAACAGGTGCTGTTGAACATTGTGCGTAACGCGTTGCAGGCGCTGGGCCCGGAGGGTGGCGAAATTATTCTGCGTACCCGCACCGCGTTCCAGCTGACGCTGCACGGCGTACGTTATCGTCTGGCAGCACGTATTGATGTGGAAGATAACGGACCGGGGATCCCGCCGCATCTCCAGGACACCCTGTTCTACCCGATGGTCAGCGGTCGCGAAGGCGGCACCGGGCTGGGGTTATCCATAGCCCGAAATTTGATTGACCAACACTCCGGCAAAATTGAATTTACCAGTTGGCCGGGACATACCGAGTTTTCGGTTTTCCTGCCGATTAAAAAATAAAGGTGACGTTTATGCAACGAGGGATAGTCTGGGTAGTCGATGACGATAGCTCCATCCGTTGGGTGCTTGAACGCGCGCTCACAGGAGCGGGATTAAGCTGCACGACGTTTGAGAGTGGCAGCGAGGTGCTCGACGCACTCACCACCAAAACGCCGGACGTTCTGCTCTCGGATATTCGCATGCCGGGAATGGACGGACTGGCGCTCTTAAAGCAGATCAAACAGCGCCACCCTATGCTTCCGGTCATCATAATGACCGCCCACTCCGACCTGGATGCTGCCGTCAGCGCGTACCAGCAGGGCGCGTTTGATTACCTGCCAAAACCGTTTGATATCGACGAAGCCGTTGCGCTGGTTGAGCGCGCTATCAGCCACTATCAGGAGCAACAGCAGCCCCGCAATGCCCCCGACTTTGGACCAACGACGGACATCATCGGTGAAGCGCCGGCCATGCAGGACGTGTTTCGCATCATCGGGCGTCTGTCGCGTTCGTCTATCAGCGTCTTGATTAACGGTGAATCAGGGACCGGTAAAGAGTTGGTCGCACACGCCCTGCATCGCCACAGCCCGCGGGCGAAAGCCCCTTTTATCGCCCTGAACATGGCAGCGATCCCTAAGGATTTAATTGAATCTGAGCTGTTCGGCCACGAAAAAGGGGCATTTACCGGAGCCAATACCATTCGTCAGGGACGCTTTGAACAGGCTGACGGCGGCACGCTTTTCCTGGATGAAATCGGCGATATGCCGCTGGATGTACAGACCCGACTGTTGCGCGTGCTGGCAGATGGACAGTTTTACCGCGTGGGCGGGTATGCGCCGGTGAAGGTGGACGTACGCATTATCGCCGCGACGCACCAGAACCTGGAGCTGCGCGTACAGGAGGGGAAATTCCGTGAGGATTTATTCCATCGTCTGAACGTGATCCGCGTCCACCTGCCGCCGCTGCGCGAGCGTCGGGAAGATATCCCGCGTCTGGCGCGCCATTTCCTGCAGGTGGCGGCCCGCGAGCTGGGCGTGGAAGCCAAGCAGCTTCATCCGGAAACGGATGCCGCCCTCACCCGTCTGGCGTGGCCGGGCAACGTGCGTCAGCTGGAAAACACCTGTCGCTGGCTGACGGTGATGGCCGCCGGCCAGGAAGTGCTGATTCAGGATTTACCGGCAGAACTGTTTGAAGCCACCGTGCCCGAGAGCACCGCAGGACATACGTTGCCGGATAGCTGGGCGACGCTGCTGGCGCAGTGGGCAGATCGCGCGCTGCGTTCCGGTCATCAAAACTTGCTTTCTGAAGCACAGCCTGAAATGGAGCGCACGCTGTTGACCACCGCGCTTCGTCATACCCAGGGCCACAAACAGGAAGCGGCTCGCCTGTTGGGATGGGGTCGAAACACCCTCACGCGCAAGCTGAAAGAGCTGGGAATGGAGTGATCTTACTCCGCTGTGTAAAGGTTACTAATTGAGCGCAAAGTGCCGTTATTTTGCGCTTTACTGTTCCGATGAGTTTTGTATGATCGTGCCCGGAAACTTGGGGGGTGCATCATGCTGGAATCATTAGTGACCTTACTTTCGAGCGGTGCAGCAGAAAGCCACACGCCACAAACTGCCGTTGCGGCGGTATTGTGTGCGGCACTGGTTGGGCTGTTTAGCTAACGAGCTGTCGATGAAAAGCCGGGTGGCGGCTTCGCCTTACCCGGCCTACATAGTTGCGAGTTGTAGGCCGGGTAAGCGAAGCGCCATCCGGCATTGCAACTTAAATCACGCGCGAGAACTGCTGTAAACGCGCTTTCTGGCGCAGATAGGCATCGAAGCACATGCAGATATTACGAATCAACAGACGCCCCTTCGGCGTGACGACCACCGCGCTCTCCGACACATCCACCAGCCCGTCCTTCGCCAGCGGCGCAAGAAGCTTCAGGTCTTCGGCAAAGTAATCGCTGAATTGCAGATCCCATTGCGACTCCACCTCGCGGAATTCGAGACGGAAGTTGCAGATAAGCGCCTTAATCACATCACGACGGATGCAGTCGTCGCGCGTTAACGCAATGCCGCGCCACAGCGCGTTGCCCGTTTCATCAACCTGCTGGTAATACAGCTTCAGCTCTTTTTGGTTCTGGGCGTAGCAGTCGCCAATCATGCTGATAGCGGAGACACCCATTCCGAGCAGATCGGTATCTCCCTGGGTGGTGTATCCCTGGAAGTTACGGTGGAGAACACCTTCGCGCTGGGCAATCGCCAGTTCGTCGTCAGGGCGGGCAAAGTGATCCATCCCGATAAACTGATAGCCGGTTTCGGTCAGCGAGGCGATGGTCTCCTGCAAAATGTCCAGCTTCTGCTGGGCGGAAGGCAGATCCGCATCTTTGATTTTGCGCTGCGCGGCGAACAGCGTCGGCAAGTGCGCATAGTTAAAGACGCTCAGACGGTCCGGGTTGAGCTCAGCCACGCGTTTAAGCGTGTAGGCGAAGCTCTCCGGCGTCTGCTTCGGCAGGCCGTAAATCAGGTCTATATTCGTTGAGGTAAAGCCGATTTCACGCGCATGGTTGAGTAAGGCAAAGATAAACGCTTCATCCTGCTCGCGGTTGACCAGGCGCTGTACTTCTTTGTTGAAGTCTTGTACACCCATACTCAGGCGGTTGAAGCCTTCGGCGCGTAAATGATCCAGCACATCCAGCTCGATTTCACGCGGATCGACCTCGATCGAAATTTCAGCGTCGTGGTTAAAACTGAAATTGCCGCGCAGAAGCGCCATCAGGCGGCTGATCTGCGCTTTGTTCAGATAAGTTGGCGTACCGCCGCCCCAATGAAGCTGGCTGACGTGACGGCCTTTAAACAGCGGTGCGCGGTGCAGAATTTCCTGTTCAAGCGCATCGAGGTATTGATCGGCTTTGTGCTGCTGGCGGGTAACGATTTTATTGCAGCCGCAGAAGTAGCAGAGCTTGTGGCAGAACGGAATATGGACGTAGAGCGACAGCGGGCGCTCGGGATAGCGCGCCACAGCATGCTGAAAATCCGCCTCGCCGAAAGCGTCAGAAAACTCCAGCGCGGTGGGGTATGAGGTATAACGCGGCCCGGAATAGTTATATTTCTGGATCAGGGCCAAATCCCAGTCGATAGATGGTACAGACATGCTCACTCCTTCCGTTGGTGTCGCGTTCGTATACGGCGGCCCGTTCTGGTCCCGTTGCGGGCCATCATTCGGGTGCGCAGCCACTTCTGTCGCCGCGACAACCGCCGTAGTTTAACGAATAACCACACCAGATAACATATAACCGGAAGGGTTATAAGCAGGACGAGTGTACCTGCCGGGTGCAAATGTTAGTTTCCACCTTTCAGCAGACGCATCATATCTTCCTGCTTTTCGTCTTCCTCTTCGTCTTCTTCATCATCGTAGGACAGACCCAGCTTCTGCATCAGTTCATCAATGCGATCCAGTTTGGCATCTACCCAGGACTGCTCTTCAGCGGTCAGGGTTTCACCCTCTTCAAGACGTTCCAGCAGCGCATCCAGGCGCTCATCGTTCTCCAGCATATCCAGCTCAGCCTGCGGTGAAAGCATAGGTTTCTCGCTCTTTGGTTTGTGCTGCTTAGTGACCGGCGTGTCTGTCACGCCCAGTGGAATGGGAGTTTTACTGCCGATACGAGGATCTTTCTGCTGTTTGCCTTTTGCAGAAGCGCCTGCGGCACCGCCACCATTAGCACGGCTACCCGCAGTATGGCCACGATGCTTTTTATCGCGTTTGCGATCGCGCGCTTCCTGATTCAGTTCTTCGCGCGTTTTGCGGCGTGCTTTTGCAGGGCGTTTCGCGCCCGCAGCGGAGGTCGGTTTTTTCATGATGTTTTATCTTTAAGTCGTTTTCTTCAGTATAGAATTGCGGCGAAATCTAGCAGAAAGCAAGCAAAGAAAAAAGGCGACAGAGCAATCTGTCGCCTTTTTTCCTGACTCACAACCCTTAACGGGTCAGACATTCCCTGTTTGCCTTCAACAAACCCTGTTTATCCCTTGGCTACTACCGTCCGTGATACGGTTCCGTTTCCTGTTAAAAACGCCTCCAGGCGCCGGTCGTCCTGACAATCCTGAGTCTTCGCCTCCTGGCGCTCCTGACCCTTATCCTTAAGTCGTTTTCCTGCTGGCATCCTCGCCTTGACGCACACTTTACCTTGTTCTCTTAAACTAACAAGCAACGAAAAGGTACTAAACCGGATTTTCAGATAATTACTCATTAATAACTCTTTGAATTTTAATATTTTGAGTTTTTTAGCGCCTGCGATTTCTCTTAAATTTCTCATACGCTTAAGGGCAGATCTCTTACATTCCGTAGGGCTTTCACTTACACGTCAATGACGAAGGGAAAAGCCTTTTGCCCGCATTCAGGTATAATCCCCCGCAGATTACGATTTTTGGAGACGACCACGTGACTACCTGGAACTACCAACAGACGCATTTTGTCACCAGTGCGCCCGATATTCGCCACCTGCCCTCAGACACAGGGATTGAAGTGGCATTTGCTGGCCGCTCCAATGCGGGAAAATCCAGCGCCCTGAATACGCTGACCAATCAGAAAAACCTGGCGCGTACCTCAAAAACACCTGGCCGTACTCAGCTGATTAACCTGTTTGAAGTGGCTGAAGGCAAACGCCTGGTCGATTTACCGGGCTACGGTTACGCGCAGGTACCGGAAGAGATGAAGATCAAATGGCAGCGTGCGCTGGGTGAATACCTGGAAAAACGCATGTGTCTGAAAGGTCTGGTGGTGCTGATGGATATTCGACACCCGCTAAAAGATCTCGACCAGCAGATGATTGACTGGGCGGTGGCAAGCGATATTGCGGTGCTGGTGCTGCTGACAAAAGCGGATAAGCTGGCGAGCGGCGCGCGCAAGGCGCAGGTGAACAAGGTGCGTGAAGCGGTGCTGGCATTCAACGGTGATGTACAGGTTGAACCGTTCTCCTCGCTGAAAAAGCAGGGTGTGGACAAACTGCGACAGAAGCTAGACAGCTGGTTTAACGATCTGGAACCGGCGACAGAAGCGGAAGCAGAGTAACAACAGGCGCGGCGATGACCGCGTTTTTTTCGCCCGAAACTTTCCTTTCCGCAATAAAAAACGCCCCAGTCATTACTGACTGGGGCGGCTAAAATATTCAGCCAAATCCGATTACGTGAAGTAAAAGGTCTGAAAGATAGAACATCTTACCTCTGTACCCTACGTCGTTAACTCTACTCTTTTTTTGTCTCTTGAAAAAGCACTTTTTGTAGTTTTTTTTCATTCTTTACATAGGGAATTCTAATGATCGTCACAAAACGCGCGTACTTATGTTGCTTACTTACATAAAACGCGCGTTATTCCGATAACGCTTAGTGAGCCTGATCCCAGTTTTCGCCGCTACCCACTTCCACCAGCAACGGAACGTCCAGCTTCATGCTGTTTTCCATCAGTTCATGGATCTTCTGAGAGACCTTTTCCAGGTCGTCTTTATGGACTTCAAATACCAGTTCATCGTGTACCTGCATGATCATTTTCACGCGCGGTTTCTCTTTTTCCAGCCAGGCATCAACGGCGATCATCGCGCGTTTGATGATGTCTGCCGCAGTGCCCTGCATCGGGGCATTGATAGCAGCACGTTCAGCGCCAGCACGGCGCGCGGCGTTGCTGGATTTGATGTCCGGAAGGTAAAGACGACGGCCATCCAGCGTTTCAACGTAGCCTTTCTCTTTCGCCTGCGCGCGGGTACGCTCCATATATTCCAGCACGCCCGGATAGCGCTCAAAGTAGAGATCCATATACTTCTGCGACTCTTTACGCGGAATGTTGAGCTGGCGTGATAGGCCAAATGCGCTCATGCCGTAAATAAGGCCAAAGTTAATCGCTTTAGCGCTACGACGCTGTTCGTTTGTCACGCTGTCCAGCGGCAGGCCAAACACTTCGGCAGCTGTCGCCCGGTGGATATCCTTCCCTTCGGCAAATGCCGTCAGCAGGCCTTTGTCACGCGACAGGTGCGCCATAATACGCAGTTCGATTTGCGAGTAGTCTGCGGAGACAATCAGATAATCCTCTGGCGCAATGAAAGCCTGGCGTATACGGCGGCCCTCTTCATTACGCACCGGAATGTTCTGAAGGTTAGGATCGGTTGACGAAAGTCGCCCGGTCGCCGCTACAGCCTGGTGATAGGAGGTGTGCACGCGACCCGTTTTCGGGTTGATCATCAACGGCAGTTTGTCGGTATAGGTCGATTTCAGCTTCGCCAGACCACGGTACTGCAGGATAACTTTTGGCAGCGGATAGTCCAGCGCCAGCTCTTCCAGCACCTCTTCAGAGGTTGAAGGCGCGCCGCCCGGCGTTTTCTTCAGCGGTTTGATACCCTGCTTTTCAAACAGGATGGTTTGCAGCTGTTTCGGTGACGACAGGTTAAATGCCTCTCCAGCAAGTTCATGCGCTTTCTGTTCAAGCTCGGTCAGGCGCTGCGCCAGCTCGCCAGAGTGATTATGCAGCACCGTTGGGTCGATTTTGACGCCGTTACGCTCAATGCGGGACAGCACAGGCACCAGCGGCATCTCAATGTTCTGGAAAACATTCAGCGGCCCTTCGTGCTTCTGCAATTTCGGCCACATTTTGAGATGCAGCTGTAGCGTGACGTCAGCGTCTTCCGCGGCGTAGCGGCCTGCTTCTTCCAGCGCGATCTGGTTAAAGGTCAGCTGATTTTTGCCCTTACCGGCAATTTCTTCAAAGGTGATGGTTTTGTGTTTCAGCCAACGATCGGATAAGGAATCCATATCATGGCGGCCCGCCACGCTATCCAGAATGTAAGATTCCAGCATGGTGTCAAAAGCGATACCACGCAGTTCAATGCCGTAGTTTTGCAGAATACCGCGGTCGTACTTCAGGTTTTGCCCGACCTTCAGCGCTTTCTCGTCTTCCAGAATCGGCTTCAGCAGTTCTAAGGCGCGCTCGCGCGAGATCTGCTCCGGCGCATCCAGATAGTCATGCGCTACCGGAACATAGGCTGCCATACCCGGCTCCGTCGCGAATGACAGACCTACCATATTGGCAGATATGTTATCGAGACTGTCCGTTTCGGTATCGAACGCAAATACCGGTGCTTTTTTCAGCTTTTCAATCCAGGCGACGAGCTGCGACTCTTCAAGGATGGTTTCATAGTTATCGAATGAGAGCGCTGCCGCTGCTTCTTCTGCCTGCTCTTCGGCATCGACAACGATAGTTTCTTTCGGCTTCGCCGCAGCTTTTGCCCCTTTCGCCTGAAGCCATTTCCCGGCTTCGACATCCGTGGTCCAGCGTTTAAATTCGTATTTTCTGAACAGGCCAAGCAGTTCTTCTGCGGCGGGTTCCTGCACTTCAAGCTGGTCGCAGGTAAGCTCCAGCTCGACGTCGGTTTTGATGGTGGCTAACTGATAAGAGAGGTAAGCCACCTCTTTGTTATCGGCGAGCTTTCCGGCCATGGTTTTTGCACCACGGAAGGTAAGTCCGGCAATTTTGTCGGACTCAGCGTACAGCGTATCCAACCCACCTAACCCTTGCAGCAGCGCCTGAGCTGTTTTTTCGCCCACGCCCGGCACGCCAGGGATGTTATCCGAGGAATCCCCCATCAGGGCGAGGAAATCAATAATGAGTTCTGGCGGCACGCCATATTTGGCAACCACTTCTTCCGGGCCAAGAATGGTGTTGGTCATGGTATTAATCAGCGTGATCCCAGGTGTTACCAGCTGCGCCATGTCTTTATCACCGGTACTGATCAGCACCGGACGGCCAGCCTTTTCAGCTTCGCGCGCCAGGGTGCCAATAACGTCGTCAGCCTCAACGCCCGAGACAGCCAGCAAAGGCAGCCCCATCGCTTTGACCATAGCGTGCAGCGGTTCAATCTGCGCACGCAGATCGTCAGGCATGGGAGGACGGTGAGATTTGTAATGCTCAAATAATTCATCGCGGAAGGTTTTCCCCTTCGCATCAAACACCACGGCCGCATGGGTTGGGTGGTATTGCAGAATCAGGCTGCGCAGCATATTCAGCACGCCGTACATTGCGCCGGTAGGTTCCCCTGCGCTGTTGGTCAGAGGAGGAAACGCATGATACGCCCGATAAAGGTAAGAAGAGCCATCGACGAGTATAAGTGGGTTTTCTGGGATCTGAACCATAATGTCCGTGCCTTTAATTAATTTATGGGTAAAGGATGCCACAGAAGGATGAAAACATCAGGTTTTAGCGCTTTATACAGAAAAAGATTTTGCGATCGTGAAGATCGCTCGCAAAAACAAACTGTGGATAAGTTTGTGCATATTTTTAATACAGGTGAATAACAGTTCTATAAAACTGATACCGAAAACTTATTTATCAAATAAAATCAATTAGTTGAAATTAGATCACTTAAGATCCCACCCCGCTGATGGTTATTTAGTCTATGTGGATATAAGACGTAAGCACCCTGTCTATATAGAAAATTTCGCTGCATGGCAGGAAAAGCCGCAGCCTCTTCGTGCGAAAGCGCCCTGGTCTGGGCCAATATCTGATAAGATCGGCGCCCAGCACCGGATAGCCGGCTGCTTAATTACAGCTAACTATCTGAAAAAATTCATTATGTCGAAAATACTCGCTGCGATAACCTTATTGCTAAGCGTCATTTTAACTATTCTGGTTACCATCGCCTGTTCTGTGCCAATCATCGTTGCCGGAATAATTAAGCTCCTGCTGCCCGTCCCTCCGGTATGGCGTGCAGTGTCTGCTTTTTGTAATTTTATGATGTACTGCTGGTGTGAAGGGCTGGCGATCCTGTTGTATCTGAACCCCTGGTTAAAATGGGACGTTCAGGGCCTTGAGAAGCTGAATAAAAAGAACTGGTATCTGCTGATCTGCAATCATCACAGCTGGGCCGACATCGTTGTATTGTGCGTGCTGTTTCGCAAACATATTCCGATGAACAAATACTTTCTGAAACAGCAACTGGCATGGGTGCCTTTCATTGGTCTGGCCTGCTGGGCGCTGGATATGCCGTTTATGAAACGCTATTCACGCAGCTATCTGATTCGTCATCCGGAACGCCGCGGTATGGACGTGGAAACTACGCGCCGTTCTTGCGAGAAGTTTCGCGCGCATCCCACCACCATAGTTAATTTCGTCGAAGGTTCGCGCTTTACCGAAGAGAAGCGCCAGCAGACTCGCTCTCCGTATCAGCACCTGTTGCCGCCAAAGGCAGCGGGTATCGCAATGGCCCTCAACGTGCTGGGTGAGCAGTTTGATAAATTGTTGAACGTAACGCTCTGCTATCCGGAAAACGACAGGACGCCGTTCTACGATATGCTCAGCGGCAAGCTGACGCGTATCGTAGTCCGCGTTGATCTGTTGCCCATCGATACGGAACTGCACGGTGATTACGTTAACGATAAAAACTTCAAACGTCGTTTCCAGCTTTGGCTCAATACACTCTGGAAAGAGAAAGACGAACAGATAGCGGAGTTAAAATCTTCATACAAAAACGCCGGTCAATGACCGGCGTTTTCTTTATGTTTGTTACTTCATCTCAACCAGGTGTTTCACGGTATCAGCGTACTGTTGTACGAAGATATCCATACTGGTGGTGTCCATACCACGCATATTTACCTGGTATTTACCGTTAACATACATCGCCGGCACGCCCTGCAACTGGAAGTCAGCGGCAGCTTTTTCCTGCTGTGCCACGAGAGATTTCACCACAAAACTGTTCCAGGCAGCGTCGTAGTCTTCACCTTTCACACCGGAATCAACAAACACTTTACGGATATCTGCCGTAGTTTGTACGGTCTGGGTTTTCTGTACGGCTTCAAACATAGGCGCGGTGATCTTATCTTCCACACCCAGCGCAATCGCAACCGCCCATGCCTGAGTCAAATCTTTACCCAATGGGCCAAGGAACTCAACGTGGTATTTCGTCATTTTGGTGCCTTCCGGCAGCTTTTTCTTCACGTTGTCAGAAACATGAAGTACCTGCTCAAACTCGTAGCAGTGCGGGCAGTAGAAGGAGAAGAACTCCAGCACCTGAGGCTCGCCAGCTACAGGCTTGTCCAGCGTAATGTACTGCTTACCGTCGGTAAACTGCGCAGCAGTTGCGCTAAATGCCAGAATCATACCAGCCAGCGCCAGCCAAATTTTTTTCATGATTAACTCTCTCCTGGGTGTGTCCAATTAATACATCGGCGTTAATTGCAGAGGGGGTTCCTGTAGAACCTTAACCTGCTCGGTAAATGTGGATATCTGGTTGCGCCAGTAATCCTCCCCGGTAAGCCAGGGGAAATTTCGGGGAAAAGCCGGGTCTTCCCAACGCCTGATTAACCACGCGAGATAATAAACAAATCGCATCGCACGTAAAGGCTCTATCAGGGCAATTTCGTCTGAATTAAAGGGGCTAAATTCTTCATAAGCTTCAATTATGGTCTCAAGCTGCATGCGCTGCTCGGCTTTATCACCGTTGAGCAGCATCCACAGATCCTGCACCGCAGGTCCCATACGAGCGTCATCAAGATCGACAAATAGCGGGCCGTCGCGCCAGAGAATATTCCCGGCGTGGCAGTCACCGTGCAGGCGTAGAGCGGTAATATCATCCCGCCAGCAGGCTTTTACAGCATCAATAAGCTTATCGGTCGCCGTGAGGAAATTATCCTTAAGCGCCTTTGGGATCAGCGCCGATGTTTCGAATACCTCTCGCGGCTCAATAAGATATTCCTGAACACCAATCGTCGGTCGGGCAACAAACGATTTTTTACGTCCCGTCTGATGAATGCGCCCCAGATAACGGGCAACCCATTCCATCTGATCGATATTATCTGCCTCAAACTGTCTTCCGCCCAGGCTCGGAAATACCGCGTAGTAAAAACCCTGATGGGTCAGCAGCGTTTGGTTATTAAATTTGAGCGGTGCCGCAACGGGAACATCGTCATCCAGCAGATCGTGGGCAAACTGATGCTCTTCCTGAATTTGTTCTGCGGACCAGCGCTGTGGCCGGTAAAACTTTACGACAAAGCGCTGCCGCTCTTCGTCCTGAAATTGGTAGACACGGTTTTCGTAGCTGTTTAAAGGGGTTAACCCGGAATCCACCCGAATACCCTGCTCGAACAGCGCATCCATAATGGTATCCGGGTGTAGTGTCTGGAAAGTAAAAGCCTGGTCGTTCATCCGATCATCCGGAAATTATACGAATGATTCAGGATATCATCTTGTGGCGATTTCGGTGGCTCCGCTTACAAGCTTTTACTCTTTAATTACGCCTCGGGCGCGCAGTAATGCGGTTTTAAAATCCTCTTCATAATCTTTCTGAATACCAGGAATAACAGCATCTTTAGCCGAGTCACGCATTTTGAGGTGGTAGATCAGGATGTCGTCAGAAAGGTCTGCCAGTTCGCCATCAAAACCTGACTCTTTCGCCAGTTTCTGTAAAAATTGCATCAGATTCAGCTCTGGCTCTTTTTGCCAGGCCGGCTGGAGAAGCTCAATGACTTCATTAAGACGTTTACATTTCATGGTAGTGCTCCTTTCATTTAGAGAGACACGTTAGCAGGGTCAATCCCACAATAAAAGAGGCGATATTCGTGAATCAATGCCAGGAAATCATCGGGGTCGTTCTTGCCGGAGGCAGGGCAACGCGAATGGGCGGAAAAGATAAAGGTCTTCAGCTCCTGAACAACACCCCCTTATGGCAGCATGTTGCTGATACCCTGGCAAATCAGGTGTCGTCGATGGCGATCAGCGCTAACCGACATGTTGATATTTATCAGCGCAGTGGATATCCGGTTTATCAGGATAAGCTTGTGGACTACCCCGGCCCGCTGGCGGGAATGCTTTCCGTTATGCAGCAGTCGCACGGAGAGTGGTTTCTCTTTTGTTCATGTGATACGCCCTTCATCCCGTCCTGTCTGGTTAAACGTCTGGTGCAGCGGTGCGAGGGTGCTCCCGTCGTCTGGGTACACGACGGCGAACGCGACCATCCGACGATCGCATTGATTAATCGCTCGTTAATATCTGCGCTGGAAGATTACCTGGCCGCAGGAGAGCGACGCGTCATGGTATTTATGCGCCAGTCAGGAGGGCATTCCGTTGATTTCAGCGACATGAAATCGGCGTTTGTGAATGTAAACACGACGAAAGATTTGCAGATGATGCAGGAGAAGAAATGATACCCGTATTAGCGATCTCTGCCTGGAGCGGCACCGGGAAGACTACGCTGCTAAAAAAGCTGATACCTGCACTTTGCGCTAAAGGTATTCGTCCCGGATTGATTAAGCACACGCACCATAACATGGATGTCGATAAGCCGGGGAAAGATAGCTATGAGCTGCGTAAGGCTGGCGCTACACAAACGATGGTGGCGAGTAACCAGCGCTGGGCGTTAATGACAGAAACTCCGGATGAAGCACCGCTGGATCTCGCTTATCTTGTCAGCCGGATGGAACATTCCACGCTGGATCTGGTGCTGGTTGAGGGGTTTAAGCACGAGGCTGTTGCGAAGATCCTGCTGTTCAGAAACGGTGCCGGGCATGATGTAAGTGAGTTAACGCTGGATGAACATGTGATTGCTGTGGCCAGTGACGCTGCGTTGACGCTGGAAGTACCGGTTCTGGATTTGAATAATGTGGAGGGGATTGCAGAGTTTATTTTGGCGTGGTGTGCAGTCTGAAATCTGCCGGGTGACGGCTTCGCCTGACCCGGCCTATCGTTTTTCGACGTACAAACGCAAAAAGGCCATCCT
>NZ_JADCLG010000013.1:0-70862 GCF_014982425.1 Enterobacter cloacae complex sp. I1M
TCAGCCCACAGGGAGAGGGAACAAACCCTAAAAACGGCAACGAAGTTGCCGTTTTGCTTTTATTTTGCCATCGCCTTCTCGTTCTTCGCGCGCAGCTTCTTCGCCCGACTCTCCAGCACCAGATAACAGACCGTTGCCAGCGCCAGCGGCAGGAAGTAGTAGATCATGCGGTACGCGAGCAGGGCAGCGATAATCGTCCCGTGAGACACATGCTCCCCTGCAAGCAGCGCGATAAACACCGCTTCCAGTACGCCGATCCCCGCCGGTATATGCACAATCACCCCGGCAATACTGCTTACCAGCAGCACGCCCAGCACGAAGAAGTAATTCACATCTTCGCCAATCAGCAGCCAGATAATGGCCCCCATCGCCATCCAGTTGGCGCTGGAAACCACCATTTGCAGGACGGCAAACTTCCATGACGGCAGCACCAGCTTCTGCCCTTTAATGGTCATGTGACGGCGTTTGGCAAAGGCGCAGGCCCACAGGTAGGCGGCGATGATCAGCAGCAGTACGATGCCCAGAATGCGCAGGGTGGCCTCATCGATGTACCAGTGCGCAGGCAGCTGCACCACGCCAATGGTGAAGATCACCCCGCCGAGCAGGATATACCCCAGCCAGTTGGTGGTGATACTCAGCGAGAAAATACGCGTGATGGTGCCGCCCGGTAAGCCAAGGCGGGAGTACAGGCGATAGCGCATTCCAATCCCGCCCACCCAGGTGCTCAGCGTCAGGTTAAAGGCGTAGCAGATGAATGACACCAGCATAACCTGCCGTTTGGCAAGCTTATGCCCGCAGTAGGCGCGTCCCAACAGGTCATAGCAGCCGTACATCAGGTAGCTCACAATCACCAGGCCAACCGCCCCCAGCAGGACTGTCCGGTTGTAGTTGCGAATAACCTTCCACACCTCTTCCCAGTCCACCTTTTGGGCATACACCACCAGCAGGACCGCGACGGCAATGAAGAACAGCCAGGTCAGGATTTTTTTCGCCAGCCGCCAGCGAGGATGAGATTTCGACATCAGGTTTTCCCTCCATCTTCCGCCTCTACGCGGTCCTGGGTTTCCATTTCGGGTTGCACTGGCGGATCCACCAGCGCCAGTTTCGGTGTATGCGCGGGCAGCCAGCCCACCATGGCCGGGAAGTGGCGCAGGAAGTGGAACACCACCACGCCGATGCCAACGTTCCACCAGCTGCGTTTCGGCACCATGGACTCATCCACACGCACGCAGTCTTTATTGATCAGACCCTGAAGGTTATCGCGCAGGGTCTGATTAAACTGGCGATCGTGGATGATCAGGTTCGCTTCCAGATTGAGCGATAAGCTCAGCGGATCGAGGTTGCTTGAGCCAACGGTCGCCCAGTGGTCATCCATCACGGCCACTTTGCCGTGCAGCGGGCGGCGGCGATATTCATAGATTTGCACGCCGCTTTTGACCAGATAGCGATAGAGCAGACGCGCGCCCACCTTCACAATCGGCATATCGGGCTCACCCTGGACGATGAGCTTCACGCTCACGCCGCGTCGGGCCGCGTTGCGCATGGCGTGCAAAATCCGGTAACCGGGGAAGAAATAGGCGTTGGCGATAATCACCTCGCGCTTCGCGTTCGCCAGCATCTTCAGGTAGTGACGTTCGATATCGTCCCGGTGCTCCTCGTTATCCCGCCAGACGAACAGCGCCTGCGCCTCGCCGGGCTTGCGGTTCTCTTCCGGGCGATGGCGGCGTCGCCACCAGCGGCGTGCGGCCTCTTTGCCGGGTAAGTTTTCCAGCACGAACAGCTGGATGTCCTGTACCACCGGTCCCTCAATGCGGATCGCGTAGTCCTGTTTCGCTTCGGGACCGTAATCCGACATATGCTCGGCGGAGTAGTTAATGCCGCCAACGAAGGCCACCGTTTCGTCCACCACCACAATTTTGCGGTGCATTCGGCGGAACAGGTTGGTGCGCATCCCGAACAGACGCGGGCCGGGATCGTAATAGCGGAATACCACCCCTGCGGCAGTGAGCTCGTTAACAAATTCGTCGCTGAGATCCGGCGAACCATATCCGTCGAGCAGGACCTCGATTTTTATACCGCGACGAGCGGCTTGCAGCAGCGCGCTGTGCAACTGCCTGCCCACGTCGTCTTCAAACCAGATAAACGTTTCCAGAAAGACTTTCTGCTGTGCGTGGCTAATCGCCTCAAAGACCGCCGGATAAAAGTTATCGCCATTTTCCAGCAGCGTAATACGGTTACCTTCCTGCCATGTGCATTTCATAAGTGGATCTCCGCGCTGAGTGGGGCATGGTCGGAGAGATGTCGCCAGTTGAGTAAAGCCAGCGCCGTCGGGCTGCTGGCGTGGGCATTTTTTACGTAGATGCGGTCAAGGCGCAGCAGGGGGAAGCGCACCGGAAACGTCCGCGCGGGACGACCGCGTGAGCGGGTAAAAATCTCCTCCAGCCCCGCATTCACCTTCAGAGGATGATTGGCCCGCTGTCGCCAGTCGTTAAAATCACCGGCCACCACCACGGGCTCGCCCTCCGGCAGCGCATTGGTCCAGTCTGCCAGCATCTGTAGCTGAGCCTGACGGTGGGCCTCACGCAGGCCAAGATGAACGCAGCCCACATGAATGGGAAAATCGAGCGCCGGTGGCGTGATGCGGCAGTATAACAACCCGCGTTTTTCGCTCTCGCCAACGGAGACGTCCCGGTTCTCATAATGCTCGATAGGAAAACGCGACAGCACTGCGTTACCGTGATGCCCCTCCGGGTAGACCGCATTGCGCCCGTAGGCGTAATCGCTCCACATGGTATCCGCCAGAAACTCGTAATGGGGCGTGTCGGGCCAGTTTTCGAAATGCATCGGGTGCACTTCGTGCGCGCCCATGACCTCCTGAAGGCAGACAATATCGGCGCTGACGGTGCGTACCGCGTCGCGCAGCTCCGGTAAAATGAAGCGGCGGTTAAATGCTGTGAAGCCCTTATGAATATTTATCGTCAGCACCTTAAGCGAGAAATGCTGCGTTCTTTTGCTCATAAACACCTTCCTGGGTGACTATCCCGATGAAAATAAAGTGTAGTAGGCGTCACAAAAAGATGCGGCGTTACGGAATTTTCCGTAAAGTGCGGTAGTCTGAATTAGCAGAGAAAAATCCTTCAGGAGAGAAGCCATGAAGTGGCAACAACGCGTTCGTGTCGCAACCGGTTTGAGTTGCTGGCAGATAATGTTGCATTTACTGGTCGTGGCCGTACTGGTGATGGGCTGGATGAGCGGCACGCTGGTGCGTGTCGGCTTAGGGTTATGTGTGGTTTACGGCGTGACCGTGCTGTCGATGCTGTTTTTACAGCGTCACCACGACGCGCGCTGGCGTGAAGTGGGTGATGTGCTCGAAGAGCTCACCACCACCTGGTATTTTGGTGCGGCAATGATCGTCCTGTGGCTGTTGTCACGCGTGCTGCAAAACAACCTGCTGCTGGCCCTGGCGGGTCTGGCTATCCTCGCAGGGCCTGCGGTGGTGTCGTTGCTCACCAAAGAGAAAAAGCTACGCGATGTTTCGTCTAAACATCGCATAGGCCACTGAGCCCGTTGTGGCCGCGATGACCAGTAGCGGCCACAAACTTCCCCACACAATATCCAGACTCGCATCCTTCAGATAGATTTGCTTGGTGATATCCGTGAAGTGACGAATCGGGTTTATCCATGTCAGATCCTGTAACCACACCGGCATGTTCTCCACTGGCGACACGTACCCTGAAAGCAAAATCGCCGGCATCATAAAGACAAACACCCCGATAAACGCCTGCTGCTGCGTTGAGCAGAGCGCGGAAATCAGCAGCCCAAACCCCACCAGCGACAGGCCGTAAATCACCATCGTGAAGTAAAACAGCGCCAGCGATCCGGCAAACGGGATCTGGTACGCCCATATTCCCACCCCCAGCACGATGGTGGCCTGGAACGTCGCGACAATCAGTGCTGGCACCGCTTTGCCGACAAATATCTGCCATGTAGCGAGCGGCGAGACAAGCAGCTGATCCAGCGTACCTTGCTCACGTTCGCGTGCCACGGACAGCGAGGTGACAATCATCACGCCAATAGTGGTGATCATGGCGATTAACGACGGCACCACAAACCACTTGTAGTCCAGATTCGGGTTGTACCAGTTGCGCACCACCAGCTCGCTGTTGTTGGGTTTGGGTTTGCCCGCCATCAGCTCCTGCTGGTAGTCCTTCACTACCTGCTGCAAATAGTTCGCCGCTATCTGGGCACTGTTGGAGTTACGCCCGTCGAGGATCAGCTGCATCGGCGCGGTCTGGAAGGTGTCCAGATTGCGGGAGAAATCCGCCGGGAAGCGCACCAGCAATAATGCTTTCTGCGTGTCGATGGTGGGCTGGATCGCCTGGGGGCTTTGCAGCAGCAGGACATGGGTAAAGGCTTTGGCGCGGGCGAAACGCTGTGTCAGCTCGACGGAATGCTTGCCATTATCTTCGTTGTAAATGGCGATGGTGGCGTTGGTGACCTCCAGCGTGGCGGCAAACGGAAACAGTACAACCTGAAGCAGCACCGGCAGCACCAGAATGGCGCGGGTCTGCGGCTCGCGTAGCAAGGATTGCAGCTCTTTGCGGATCAATGTCCATAAACGGTGAAACATCGCGTCGTCCTCCTGTCGGGTGGCGCTTGCGCTTTCCCGACCTACAAAATCCGATGGCTAATCTAATCTTCTTTTCGTTTTCATCCACGTCAGCCCGATAAACATCACCGCCGACGCCAGCAAAAACAGGGTGTTGATAATCAGCACTACCGGGATGTTCCCCGCCAGAAACAGGCTTTGCAGGGTGCTCACAAAGTAGCGTGCCGGAATGATGTAGGTCACGGCACGGATCACCGCTGGCATACTGTCAATCTGGAAGATAAAGCCGGAGAGCATAATCGACGGCAGGAAGGCGGCATTAAGCGCCACCTGCGCGGCGTTAAACTGGTTGCGGGTGATGGTGGAGATCAGCAGCCCCATTCCCAGCGTGCTGAGTAAAAACAGGCTGGTAATAAAGAACAGCACCACCAGCGAACCGCGGTACGGCACGCCAAGAATAAATACCGAGACCAGCATACAGAGCAGCATCGCCAGCATGCCGAGGAAGTAGTAGGGGATCAGCTTGCAGAGCAAAAGCTCGACGCGCGTCACTTCGGTGGAGAGCAGCGCCTCCATGGTGCCGCGCTCCCATTCGCGGGCGATCACCAGCGATGTGAGGATCGCGCCAATCACCGTCATGATGATAGTGACTGCACCCGGGATAATAAAATGCTGGCTGATGGCGGCGGGGTTAAACCAGTAGCGCGTCTGCACGTCAATCAGCGGTTCAAACTTCTCCCCCCGGTCTTCGGCGCGCTGCATCTGCCAGAGCTGCCAGATCCCCTCCGCATAGCCCTGCACGAAGTTGGCGGTGTTCGGTTCGCTGCCGTCGGTGATCACCTGAATTGGCGCATCGGCGCCCGGGCGTGCCATGTTGGCGGCGAAATCGACCGGGATGACGATCAGACCGCGAATTTTACCGGCCTGCATTTTCTGGATCAGTTCCTGCCGGTTGTCGCTGATGGTGGCATCGATGTAGGGCGAGCCGGTCATGGCGTGGGTGAAGTCCAGCGCCTCTTCGCTCTGCTGCTCCAGCAGGATCCCAACCCGCAGTTTGCTGGAATCGAGGTTAATCCCGTAGCCAAAAATAAACAGCAGCAGCAGGGGGATCACCACCGCAATCAGCCAGCTGCTGGGGTCACGCACAATCTGCCGCGTCTCTTTGAAGCACAGGGCGCGCACCCGGCGCCAGGAGAGGGCGTTACTGCGCATGAGGATTCTCCTTATCCCAGTCGTGGATGAGGGTGATAAACGCCTGCTCCATGGTTGGGTCCGGCTGTGCGTCGTCGGCGGCCTGCGCTTTCAGGTCGTCCGGCGTGCCGTGGGCAATCAGCTTGCCGCGATAGACCAGCCCGATGCGGTCACAATACTCTGCCTCGTCCATAAAGTGGGTGGTGACCATCACGGTCACGCCTTTTTCCACCATGCTATTGATATGCAACCAGAATTCACGGCGGGTGAGGGGATCCACGCCTGACGTAGGTTCATCAAGAAAGAGGATGTCGGGCTCGTGCATCAACGAACAGGCCAGCGCCAGCCGCTGTTTGAAGCCAAGCGGCAGCGCGTCGGTAGCGTGTGAGGCGATATCGGTCAGGCCAAAGGCGTCGCACATGCGGCCGATTTTCTCGTTCTGCGCCCGTCCCCGCAGGCCGTAGACGCCGGAGAAAAATCGCAGATTTTGCTCCACCGTCAGGTTGCCGTAGAGCGAAAACTTCTGCGCCATATAGCCCAGATGCTGGCGCGCCTTGCCGGAGCTGACTTTGAGATCCATGTTCAGCACCAGCGCTTTGCCGGAGGTCGGTACCAGCAGGCCGCACATCATTTTAAAGGTGGTGGATTTCCCCGCACCGTTCGGCCCGAGCAGGCCAAATATCTCGCCGCGCTTCACGGCAAAATTGACGTTATCGGTGGCAGCGAAATCGCCGAATTTTTTGGTGAGCGATTTCGCTTCAATGACCGTTTCGCCCGGCGTGCCTTCCACCGTGTGCAGAATGGCGCCAAGCGGTGATTCTGAGGTTCCCGCCCCGCCCAGCAGATCGATAAACGCATCTTCAAAGCGCGGCGCGGTCTCTGTCATGTCGATTTCAGGCATCCCCTGCGCACGCCGGATATCGTCGGCGGTGGCCTCTTTTTTGAGGATCACGCGCACCGAACGGCCCTGAATCATCCCGTCGCTCACCTGGGGCAGCTTCAGCACCCGTTGCAGCAGCTTGCGGTTGGATTCCTGCGCGCTGTGTAGCAGAAAACTGCGCCCGGCCATGGTTTGCGTCAGCTCGGTGGGCTCGCCCTGATAGAGCAGTTCGCCTTCGTTCATCAGCAGCACGTCACGGCACTGCTCTGCTTCATCAAGGTAAGAGGTACTCCAGAGGATCAGCATGCCGTCACCCGCCAGCTCGTGCACCATCTGCCACAGCTCGCGGCGGGAAATCGGGTCCACGCCGACGCCGGGTTCATCCAGCAACAGCACCTTCGGTTCGCCCACCAGCGTGCAGGCCAGCCCCAGCTTCTGCTTCATCCCGCCGGAAAGTTTGCCCGCCAGCCGATCGGTGAACGGGCCGAGGGAGGTAAACGCCAGCAGACGCTCGAAGGTTTTCTGCCGGGTTTCGCCGGTAACGCTGCGCAGATCGGCATACAGGTTGAGGTTTTCCATTACCGTCAGATCTTCATACAGACCAAACTTCTGCGGCATATAGCCGAGTATGCCGTGGAGCGCCGCGTCGTCTTTGATGGGATCGAGGCCAAGCACGCTGGCGCTGCCTTCATCCGGCTTCAGCAATCCCGCCAGCATCCGCATCAGCGTGGTTTTACCCGCGCCGTCCGGCCCCACCAGCCCGGTCACATAGCCTTTCTGAATCGTACAGTTCAGCGGCGCGACCGCCGGTTTAGCCATTCCCGGGAAGCGTTTGACCAGATTATTGAGCTGAATAACCGCATCATTCATGTTGTTCCCCGTCGTTTAAGGTCACGGTAACAGGCATGCCCTGACGCAGCGCGTTGTCCGCATCGGTGACGATGATGCGCAGGCGATACACCAGGTCGGTACGCAGATCCGGGGTTTCAACGGTTTTTGGCGTGAACTCGGCCGTTGGGGAGACGAAGCCCACTTTGCCGTGATACGGCTTGTCCGGGCGACCATCGGTGTAGAGCAGCAGTTCGCGGCCCGGCTGCATCTGGCCAAGATTCGGCTCATCAATGTAAGCGCGCACCCACACCGGACGGGTTAAGGAGAGCGTTAACACGGTGCTGCCCGCGCTGAGCATGCTGCCCGGCTCCACGGCGCGGGTCATCAGCGTACCGTCAGACGGGGCGATTAACGTGGTGTCGTGCAGATCCAGCTCCGCCTGGGCTAACTGCGCCTGCGCCTGCTCAAGGCTGGCCTTCGCCTGGGCAATGTCCTGCGCGCGGTTACCGGTGCGGTACTGGCTTAACTTATCCTGGGCAGATTTCAGCGTCGCCTGCGCCTGGTCGCGGGATGAGCGCGCATTTTCCAGGTCGTTGGCGGAAATGGTGCGGCTTTTCCATAAGCCTTGCTGACGGTTATAGAAATTCTGCGCATAGTCATAGGCGGCTTTTGCCTGCTTAACGGCAGCGGCCGCCTGGGCGATCTCTTCATCACGATAGCCCGCCAGCATCAGGTCGTACTGCGCCTGTGCGACGGCGACGCCCGCTTTTGCCTGCATCAACGCGTTTTCAAACGGGGCTTTGTCCAGCATCCCCAGCGTCTGCCCGGTTTTGATGGCATCGCCTTCGTCAACGCTCAGCGAGGCCAGCCGTCCGCCGACGCGGAAGCTCATGTTCACGGTGCGGATATCCACGTTGCCGTACAGCGTCAGGCCACGATCCTGCTGGCTCTGATACCACAGCCAGCCGCCTGTTCCCGCAGCAAGCAAGACAACAACCACCAGAATGATGGCGACAGGTTTTTTCATGACTTCTGGCTCCTTTGCGTTAAGCCTTGCAGGATCAGATCAACGTGACAGGTAATGACCTGGCTAATTTGCGCGGCTTTATCCTCATCGAATTGTGTCCAGCCCGTACGTAACAGGATGGTCTCACGCCCCAGACGGAAGGCGAGCACTTCGCCCAGCAGGGCGTGGGTATGCAAAATGGTGTCCGTATCGCTGGCGTTCCGTCCGGTATAGGCGGCGATCAGCCGGGTCAGATGGCTATGCATCGGGGCGATCACCTGATCGTGTACCAGCTGGTACGCGGCAGTGGGGGAGAGCTGCTCGCGGGAGATAAATTTGCTCAGGTTCAGCGTATCGTCGTGCGTCAGCAGGCGGATCATGTTATGACAGGCGTTAAGGATCAGCTGGCGGATGGCAACCCGGTCCGGCTCTGGCTGGCTGAACAGCGCGGTGGCTTCTTCCACGTGTGGGCGAAAGCTGGTGCCGATAAAATCCGCGATCCACTGGGCGCAGGCGAGGTATAAATCCTCTTTTGAGCCAAAATAGTAGGTAATGGCCGCAATATTCTGCCCGGCCTGCGCGGCGATATCCCGCGTGGTGGCATGCAGACCATACTCGCCAAACTGCGCCAGCGCAGCGGCGATAAGCTGACTTTTCGCCTGTTCGCCTTTGGTTGTCGTTGGGGTTGTATTCATAGCAGCATTAAAAATTAATCAATCGATTGATTAAGATTATGCCTGATTTGCGCAAACGTCGAGTCATCGCCGGGGATATTTTATGCGCCACGTCACAAAAGCTGCTACACTCCGCTCCTTCGCGACATTGTGGTTTTTGTCCTTCTATTCGTTATATCTCCCTGAAAACTACACCTGTGATGGTCGGGGCGGTTCGGAGTTTTTATGTCTTTTGATTCCCTTGGTCTGAACCCGGAAATTCTGCGCGCCATCGCAGAGCAGGGCTACGTTGAGCCAACCCCTATTCAGCAGCAGGCTATCCCGGCCGTTTTGCAGGGCCGTGACCTGATGGCAAGCGCGCAGACCGGTACCGGTAAGACCGCGGGCTTTACCCTTCCGCTGCTGGAGCTGCTGGTAAAAAACCAGCCACACGCCAAAGGCCGTCGTCCGGTGCGTGCGCTGATCCTCACCCCAACCCGCGAGCTGGCGGCCCAGATTGGTGAGAACGTGCGTGAATACAGCCGTTACCTCAACATTCGTTCGCTGGTAGTTTTCGGCGGGGTAAGCATTAACCCGCAGATGATGAAGCTGCGCGGCGGCGTGGACGTGCTGGTGGCAACCCCGGGGCGTCTGCTGGATCTGGAACACCAGAACGCGGTGAAGCTCGATAACATCGAAATTCTGGTGCTGGACGAAGCCGACCGTATGCTGGACATGGGCTTCATCCACGACATTCGCCGCGTGCTGGCGAAGCTGCCTACGCGTCGTCAGAACCTGCTCTTCTCCGCGACCTTCTCCGACGAGATCAAGGCGCTGGCGGAAAAGCTGCTGCATAACCCGCTGGAAGTGGAAGTCGCGCGCCGCAACACCGCCTCCGAGCAGGTGACGCAGCACGTGCACTTTGTAGATAAGAAGCGCAAGCGGGAACTGCTCTCCCAGATGATCGGCCAGGGCAACTGGCAGCAGGTGCTGGTGTTTACCCGCACCAAGCACGGCGCCAATCACCTGGCGGAACAGCTGAATAAAGATGGCATCCGCAGCGCGGCCATTCACGGCAACAAGAGCCAGGGCGCGCGTACCCGCGCGCTGGCAGACTTCAAGTCCGGCGACATACGCGTGCTGGTGGCAACCGACATCGCCGCACGCGGTCTGGATATCGAAGAGCTGCCGCACGTGGTGAACTACGAGCTGCCAAACGTGCCGGAAGATTACGTTCACCGTATCGGCCGTACCGGACGCGCGGCGGCAACCGGGGAAGCGCTCTCTCTGGTTTGCGTGGATGAGCACAAGCTGCTGCGCGACATCGAACGCCTGCTGAAGAAAGAGATCCCGCGCATTGAAACCCCGGGCTATGAAGTTGACCCGTCAATCAAAGCCGAGCCAATTCAGAACGGTCGTCAGGGTGGCGGGCGCGGTCAGGGCGGCGGTGGGCGCGGTCAGCAGCCGCGTCGTGCCGAAGGCGGCGCGCCGAAATCTTCGGGCAAACCGCCGCGTCGTAATAACGACAGCAAACCGGCCGGTGAAAACCCATGGCGTAGCGGCGAAGGGAAACCGGCAGGCGAGGGGCAGCGCCGACGCCGCCCGCGTAAGCCTGCTAACCCGCAGTAATCTGGAAGCCCGGTCGTAAAGCCGGGCTTTTCTTTTTGCGGCAGCGGAGAGAAAGTGCCACAATAGTGGCTGTTTATACAGTATTTCAGGTTTTCCGATGGCTTTAACCGCTGCGCTCAAGGCGCAAATTGGCGCATGGTATAAGGCGCTACAACAGCAGATCCCCGATTTTATCCCCCGAGCCCCGCAGCGGCAGATGATTGCCGACGTGGCAAAAACGCTCGCCGGGGACGACGGGCGACATCTGGCGATTGAAGCCCCGACCGGCGTCGGGAAAACCCTGTCGTATCTTATTCCCGGCATTGCCATCGCGCGGGAAGAAGATAAAACGCTGGTGGTCAGTACCGCTAATGTGGCCTTGCAGGATCAGATCTTCAGCAAAGATTTGCCGCTGCTGCGCAAAATTATCCCCGATTTACGGTTTACCGCCGCCTTTGGTCGCGGGCGCTACGTCTGTCCGCGCAATCTGGCGGCTCTGGCCAGCAGTGAACCCTCCCAACAGGATCTGCTCGCGTTTCTTGATGACGAGCTGACGCCAAACAACAAGGCGGAGCAGGAGCAGTGCGCAAAGCTGAAGGCCGATCTCGACGGCTACAAGTGGGACGGCCTGCGGGATCACACCAACCAGGCGATCGGCGACGACCTGTGGCGCAGGCTCAGCACCGATAAAGCAAGCTGCCTGAACCGTAACTGTCACTACTATCGCGAGTGCCCGTTCTTTGTCGCCCGGCGTGAGATTCAGGAAGCGGAGGTGGTTGTCGCCAACCACGCGCTGGTCATGGCTGCACTGGAGAGTGAAGCGGTCCTGCCGGAGCCCAAAAACCTGCTGCTGGTGCTCGATGAAGGTCATCATCTGCCCGACGTGGCGCGAGATGCGCTGGAGATGAGCGCGGAAATTACCGCCCCGTGGTTTCGCCTGCAACTGGATCTGTTCTGCAAACTGGTGGCAACCTGCATGGAGCAGTTCCGTCCGAAAACCACGCCGCCGCTGGCGGTTCCGGAGCGGTTGAGCGAGCACTGTGAAGAGGTGTACAGCCTCATCGCCTCGCTGAATAATATTCTTAACCTGTATCTCCCCGCCACCCAGGAGGCGGAACACCGCTTTGCGATGGGTGAGTTGCCGCAGGAAGTGATGGAGATTTGCCAGCAGCTGGCGAAGCACCTGGAAAAGCTGCGCGGGCTGGCGGAGATGTTCTTAAACGATCTCAGCGAGAAAACCGGTACTCACGACGTGGTGCGTTTGCACCGCATTCTGCTGCAAATGAATCGTGCGCTGGGGATGTTTGAAGCGCAGAGCAAACTCTGGCGGCTGGCTTCGATGGCGCAGGCGTCCGGCGCGCCGGTGACTAAGTGGGCCACCCGCGAAGTACGAGACGGGCAGGGACATCTCTTCTTCCACTGCGTGGGCATCCGCGTGGCCGATCAGCTGGAAAAGCTGATCTGGCGCAGCGTTCCGCACGTGGTAGTGACGTCAGCGACTCTGCGTTCCCTGAACAGCTTCTCAAGGTTGCAGGAGATGAGCGGCCTGAAAGAGAAAGCCGGCGACCGCTTTGTGGCCCTGGACTCGCCGTTCAACCACTGTGAGCAGGGAAAGCTGGTCATTCCGCGCATGAATTATGAGCCGCTTATCGATAACGAAGAGCAGCATATTGCGGAAATGGCGGCCTACTTCCGCGAGCAGGTTGAGAGTAAAAAATACCCCGGTATGCTGGTGCTGTTTGCCAGCGGTCGGGCGATGCAACGCTTCCTGGAGCACGTCACCGATCTGCGCTTACTCCTGCTGGTGCAGGGCGATCAGCCGCGCTATCGGCTGGTGGAAACCCACCGTAAACGCATTGATAACGGCGAGCGCAGCGTGCTGGTGGGGTTACAGTCCTTTGCGGAAGGGCTTGATTTGAAAGGCGACTACCTGACGCAGGTGCATATCCATAAAATCGCCTTCCCGCCCATCGACAGCCCGGTGGTGATCACCGAAGGCGAATGGCTGAAAAGCCTTAACCGTTATCCGTTTGAAGTGCAAAGCCTGCCTGCAGCGTCGTTTAACCTGATTCAGCAGGTCGGGCGCTTGATCCGTAGCCACGGCTGCTGGGGCGAGGTGGTGATTTATGACAAACGACTGCTCACCAAAAACTACGGCCAGCGGCTGCTGAATGCGCTGCCGATCTTCCCGATTGAGCAGCCGGACGTGCCGGAAGTAAAAAAACGCCCGACAAAACTGGCTGCCGGGCGTCGAAAAAGCTTCCGTGCTAAGGGGCGCGGTCCTACTGGTAAGTGAAGGTCACCTGGATCACGCTGCTGAACGTGCCGGCAGAGATGGGCATCGAGGTGGCGTAATAGCGTGCGGCCAGCGGGAACGTGGCCGTGTGATCTGTCGGGTTTATGGCAGCGTTAAAGGCGGCCTGCGGGGCAATCAGTATCTTGTCCTGACGATCTGCCAGCTCCAGTGCCAGCCCCTTTGCGCTACCGAGATTGGCAAATTTGGTGGGATGGGTGCTGTCGGCCTGACCGTAGAAAAAGGCGGTGGCAAGCGCCAGCGTGGCCGGGCAGTGCGACACCGAAAGGGAAAAGTCCTTCCACTCGCCGGTATCGCCCACGTCTTTAAAACTACCCGATGCCGCCTGGCCTAAGTCCACCGTCAGGTTGCGGCTGGCACTGTCAATGACGCACGTGTTGGCGTAAATGTTACCCGTCATCTGGATCTGTATATCATCGGCGTGGGCCTGGGCGATCAGCCCCAGCGCGAGAATCAATGCGGTTTTTTTCATGACGTTCACTTATAAGCGAGGGTGATGGTTGCCACAGTATTGGCTGGCCCGGGGGTGACTACATTGCTGACCTGCTCGTAGCGAACCTCAAACGGGATCACCAGCGTTTCGTTGGCTACGGCCTGATTTTGGGTACTTACATAGGTACCGAAGGTGGCGAGATGGTCATCAAATAGCATTCTTACTCCGACGCCTGTAGCCATGCCGGTCTGCTGCGTGAGTTTGATCACCCCCTCAAATGCTGTGTCATATCCATTCGCGCTGGTGATTTTTAGCTCAGGCTGTACGGTTGTGTCACAGTTGACGGTGATATTAAATTTTTGAGCAGGGCTGGATAAAAAACCTACGCTGATGAAATCACTGACGGGAAAATCGCCCAAATTAACGGTGAGATTTTTCGGTAAAACGGAGCAGGTGACCTGATGAAGAATAACATTACCTGCATAGGCGATGTGGTTAGGGTTGCCGATCCCTTCATGGCCGAAAACGCCAATGCCAAATTCGGTTTGAGACTGCACCAGCGTACCGGATGTCACGGTGTCACTCGTTTTAACCAGCTCAAGCGTTATTTCAAAGCTAAAAGTCTGTGTTCCATCGGTAGAGACGTAGCCAACAGGCGTTCCACGTGAATCGCACTGCACGCCGCCAGCACCGCTAATTCGCTGCCCGTGATCATTCATCAATGCTACGCCAATCCCCGGCACACCGGATTCGTATACCCCCCTGAGCCCTGGCATTTCCGCTCCGGTGCCGTAGTAGCAGGAGACAATCTCCAGGCCGCTGTCGGTACTCTGATCGCAATGCCCGGCAACATGAACGCTCTGCTCTGTACCCGGGATAGTTGCGCCAACTGCCAGCGTCGTCGGGACAGAAATGGATGCCACGTTGATCATTTTGGGGAGATCCGGCGTGGTGCAGGTCGCCTTCGCATGCGGCATGAATAACGCAGCGGTTCCCAGAATCAGTAAGAAAAAGCACTGTTTAATCATTTGCATAATGTTTTGCCTTTAGGGGAGATCAGTGACACTGCGCGGCAGCGTTAATGATGCTGGTTTTCGCTTTCTCATCCGTGAGCACATAGTCAGCGACGCAATGCTCGTTTGCCTCCTGTCCCCAGGAAACGCGGAGATGCCCTTGCTGTGGCAGACCCGAGAGATAGGTCTGGCCGTCATTCCCGACGATAAATTCGCTGTCCTTGTCCTCGGTGGTAACCGTTGCGCCGAACGGCAGCGGTTTACCGTTTTGCGTGAGCGTCATCAGGACGCGATTGCCCACGCGCGTCGTGAAGCTGGCGCGCACAATGGCTCCGCGGGTTGGCGTCACAATTTGTGCCGCATGGGTGACGTCGGCGTCCTCCGGCAGCGTTTCCGTATCCAGCGCAATAGTGTTGTGGCGATACGCGGTGACGAACGGTACGACGGTGTAGCCGCGGAAGTCGGTTTCAACGCCGGTCTGGTTAGTGATATGCGTGCCGTGCGTACCCGGGGCTTTCACGAGCGCAATGGTCTCACCGAGCGGCTGGCTTAGGGTGATGCCGTTTGCATGGGCAATCACGCCTCCCTGCAAGCCGACGTTCAGTGTTTGCTGATATTTATCCTGACTGACGCCACCGCTCACTTCACCGTATGTCGCTTTGTAGTCGGCGTTAACGCTGGTGGAGTTACCGCTGCCGGTGCTGCTCAGCCCCTCCTGGAGATTCCAGTTCAGGTTGTCTTCTTTCAGGGCCGTACCGTTCAGGCCGATGTTATGCGTGGTGCCATCTTTCGTGTTGTTCAGGTTGTACGTGGCCCAGGTGTTATGCATCCAGCGCTCCAGCGGAACCGAAACGCTCAGCGAGAACTGGTTGTCGTTCGTCACCGCATTACCGTCCAGATCGCTGTCGTGAGTGTTTTTATTCATGCTGTAGCTAAGGCTGTAGCTAACGCCGTGCCAGCTGTTGTTGTAGCTGACGCTCATGGAGGTCATGTCCTGGTTCTGGCTCCAGTAGGTTTCCTTCACCATGCTCAGCGTGACCGATCCCCAGCCTTCTGGTAGCGTCTGGTCGATGGTGGCTTCGGTACGGGCGCGGCGCTGCTGTGGCGCAGACCAGTTGTCGGCGCGGGTATACGACTCCATGGTGTCGTCCAGGGTGTAAAACCCCTTGCTGTTGTAGCGATAGCCCGCAAGCGAAAAGTTGGTGCCTGAACCGGCGAAATCTTTGCTGTAGCGTACGCGCCACGATTTGCCTGTGCTGGACTGCTGTTTTTTCAGCAGGGCTCTGGCGCGAGTCACGTCAATGGAGAACGCCCCTAAATCGCCCATGTTTTTCCCGGCGCCTATCGCCTGCGACTGATAATGACTGCTCTGCTGTACGCCGCCGTAGGCCGTGAAGCCGTGGGGTAAACCATAGATGGCGCTCCCCTGAGCAAACGGGGTCTTTTCAACATCTTTGTCATAAGAACGATAACGCCCGGCAGTTACGCTGTAGCGCAGGTTTTTTTCACGCTGCAATACCGGAACGGAGGCAAACGGCACCACGAAATGGCTTTCGCTGCCGTCAGTTTCTTTCACCGTGACCTGGAGGTCGCCGCTGCTGCCGGTGGGGTAGAGATCGTTAATTTCGAAGGCCCCCGGCGCGACCGTGTTCTGATAAATCACGTACCCGTTCTGGCGCACCATCACCAGCGCGTTGCTGTGGGCGGTGCCACGAATAATAGGCGCATAGCCTTTTTCGCTGTCGGGAAGCATGTCGTTATCGGATTTCAGCTCCATGCCGGTGTAAGGGACACTGTCAAAAACATCAGCAGGTGATGAGCTCTGGCCAACGGTGATATCGCTTTTCATCGCCACAATATCGCGTTGCGCATAGGTATAAACGGAGGTGAATTTCTGTTCCTCCTCATTGCCTGTGGTGCTGCGATTCCAGGTGGAATAGTTGCGAAGGCGCCATGCGCCAACGTTTAAACCCGGACGCAGGTTCACGTACTGGCTACTGCTATCCTCTTCACCCTGCTGGCGCGCATGGCTCTGGCTGGCGTTGACGCTGTAATTAAGCAAGCCCGCGTTGATCCCTTCGTCAAACTCTTTCGGGTCGATGTAACCGCGTGGCACCTGTCCGAGCGCCTTTTGCGGAATGCTCAGCAGCAGCTGCTGGTTGCGAACGTGAAAGATTGCAGATGAAGCAGGGATGACACCTAGATCGGCACACTGGCCTTTGGCCATGAGCTGAGGAAACTTTTGGGTCCTGATACCGAGGCTTTTTAACTCACCCATGCTAAAGCAAGGTTGTAACGTGTCGTTGCCCTGCGAATCTTTCTCAAGCGTAAAGGTCACGTTGCGGGTATCAATTTTATTATTATTGATAAACACCGCGACCTCATATTTCCCCGGTGCCTGGCCGGGACCTTTTTCATAGACGGACAGATCGGTTTTACCCTGCTGGGGATTATCAATATCCAGCAGGGCGGGGTTAAAATAATCATCAGCCATAACCTGCTGCGCAAAGATGGCTATTGCCAGGCCACAGAGAATGACCAGCAATGAAGACATTCGGCAGGTGAACGGCTTTTTGTGGCTGTACATGATTATTTTATTACCGGAACAATTAATGAACGGATTTCGACCAGGAATGGCTGATGCTGCCGTAATCATTAATAATGGAATACGTCACGTTTGAGCCCCCGACATTACCCGGTATGGCAAAATGTGTTTCTGATTTCGGAACAGCCCAGGTCGCTTTTGTGACTTTCTGACCGTTAAGCGTGACGGTCTGGAAATTCATATAGAAAGGCGTAGGGTTATTCACCACCAGGTCGTTACCTTCGCGATGCCATTCAAGCTTATCCGCCACATCTTCTGGTCGGCCTTTTACCGCGGACGGGCGATACAGCAATTTAATGCGGGTATTAATGGCAATTTGCAGCGTATTTACTCCCTCAACGTGTTTTGAGGAAGGGATCGCTTTGATATTCAACCAGTACAGAGATTCCCTGTCTTCCGGTAAATTTCCGCCCGTGCGTACCACGCGCAGAACGTTATCTTCTTTTGCATCCAGACGGAAAAGCGGCGGGGTGATCAGGAATGGGGCTTTGGCCGGGTTTTTACCGCCAGAATCGACCCAGGACTGTACCAGATAATCCGTCGTATCTGGGTTTGACAGGCCAAGAGATGATTCCTTTTTATCTCCTTGATAGACCAGCCGGGTACCATTAATCACGACGCCCGCATGTGCAGAGGCTGCTATCAGTAAAAGAGTGCTCAGTAAATAACCGTGGCGCATAAAGATTTCTCAATAAATAGAAGAGATATTAATGCCCGCAAAAGCATTAATATCTCAGGATTGATAAGATCAGTTATAAATAACGGTGAAAGTCGATACAGAGTTGGCAGGGCCTGCGGTAATGGCGGCCTGAGTTTGAATATAACGCGCACCGAATTCCAGGTCGTTAACTGCCGTGCCGGAGGCTAAAGGATATTGCTGCGAAGGCGTATACAGAGTGACAGGCTGCCCGGAAGCATCCATCAACTGAATCGCTACACCGGTTGCCGCATCGGTATCTGGCGTTAATGCCAGCGCGGCATTATTATCCGCATCCGGCGTACCACCGAAGTTAATCGCAGCCGAGGTCACTGTTTCCGGACAATTGGTTAACTTAATATCAAACTTCGTTGATGTGCTGGTAGAGCCTGCGCCGGTAAATACCGTTTTAGACACCTTACCCAACTGAACGTTTAATGGATTACTTAATCCATTCACGACCTGGCAAGCAGAATCGATAATTTCACCGGTGAAATTAATCTGACCTTCACCGTTAGTTGCCGCAAATGCGGATGCAGAACATCCCACCGTTGCGGCGATAAAAAAACCTAATGCAACCTTGTTCATAGTTAATCCTGATGTGATTCTGGTAAAAGCGTTGCCTGGACGTTTTTACCGTTGACCCTTAATGATTTTTCGATGTTTATTTAATCAAAAAAAGGGTCGCTGCGGATCTTTTGTCCCAATCACAAATAATGTAAATAGTGCTTGAGTTTAATTTTTTTATATGAAAACAGCAGGTTGATAATGATCACAAAACACTATCGGGTCTGTGTTCATCGGGCTATATTGTTAACAAGATAATGCAGTCAGGAGAAATGTCGTGGATTACCGCAAAATTATCAAAGAGGTAGGGCGTGGGAAAAACCACGCTCGCGATCTGGACCAGGAAACAGCCCGCGCGTTGTACACGCATATGCTGAATGGCGACGTGCCGGAACTGGAAATGGGCGGCATTTTGATTGCGCTGCGTATTAAAGGGGAAGGTGAGGCGGAGATGCGCGGCTTTTATGAGGCCATGCAGTCGCAGACCATGCGCTTAACCCCGCCCGTCACGAAGCCGATGCCAATTGTGATCCCGACCTACAACGGCGCGCGTAAGCAGGCAAACCTCACGCCGCTGCTGGCTATTCTGTTGCAGAAACTCGGTTTCCCGGTAGTAGTGCATGGCGTGAGCGAAGATCCGACGCGCGTGCTGACAGAAACCATCCTGGCGTTGTTAGGTATTGAACCGACCCTCCATGCCGGTCAGGCACAGGCAAAGCTGGAGGGGAATCAGCCGGTCTATATCCCCGTTAGCGCGCTCTGCCCACCGCTGGAAAAGCAGCTGGACATGCGCTGGCGCATGGGCGTACGTAACAGTGCTCACACCCTGGCGAAGCTGGCGACGCCGTTTGCCGAAGACGCCGCGCTGCGTCTTTCCAGCGTCTCCCATCCGGAATACGTGACGCGAGTCGGGCAATTCTTTGCCGAAATCGGTGGACGCGCGCTGCTGATGCACGGGACAGAAGGCGAGGTTTACGCCAACCCGCAGCGTTGTCCACAGCTGATGCTGATTGAGCCCGCCGGGACGCGGGTCGTTGTCGAACGTGGGGAAGAGAACAGAGATGCGATCCTGCCTGAGTCGAAAGATCCGCAGGTCACCGCGCGCTGGATTGTGCAGTGTCTGGCCGGGAAGGTGCCGGTTCCGCAGTCAATCAAGCTGCAAATGGCCTGCTGCCTGCTGGCTGCAGGGGAAGTCGAGTCCGTGGAAGCCGGGTTGCAGCGCGTGGCGCAGTCATTTTAAGCAAAAAAAAGCCCGTCCAGTGGCGGACGGGCAAACAAGGGTAACAACAACAGGGTCAATGAGGGTTGGAGCATCTCACCAGAGGGTATGGCGAGGGTGGAGCATAATTTGTTCGATTACTTGTAGATAACCGCAGTACCGCTCAGTTTGTTATTACCGTTAGTGGAAGTGATGGTGTATCCACTTGCGCCCGCGGCGGCAGCTTTTTCAGCCAGTTTTGCTTCCAGACCGTCCAGCGTGGTCGCGCCTTCAGCACTCACCACACCGATTTTGTTCAGATCCTGTGCCTGAGTAGAGGAGACTGGCTCTACAGCGAAAGCGCCGAAAGACAGAGCGGACAGGGCAACAGCGGCAACAGCATATTTGATGGTTTTCATAGGTCAATTCTCGCAGGTTATTCTGTTAAGGGGACGATGTTCCGTCGATGTGATAAGTATCACGCTTTTTAGCGGAAGATAAAATCGAAGAGAATTGATGTGGTTGGTCAAAAAAATTGAATGACAAATAACTTATTGATTATTAATAAAATCAGAAGCGCAATTGACACTTCTTGCGGATACGCTTTACAGACACAATCAGAAGGGCACGTTTTGCTACGCGCTTCGCTGAAAGTCGTGAGCGTAAAGTAAACTGTTGGTGCGGTTAACTACGGTAAAGGAAAGTCAACGTAACTGGCTGTCTTTCGATCCTCTACGATTATATCCTGAATGTGAAGCATTTTTTGAATCTTTCTCCTGCTGACAGGTGATGCAAAGCCGCACCCCGGGAATGGCTTTACGTCGTGCCTCAGGAATGGGATCCCCGCACTCTTCGCATTCCGTCAAACTTTCGCCGCGCGGAATTTCACCGCGAGCACGCGCAACCGCATCTTCAATGGTACTGTTGATCTGTTCGTTAACGGCGTCGTCATTCGCCCAGCCGGAAGCCATGATGTTCTCCTGAAAGGGTCAAGTCATGCATTTTAATATGGGGTGAAAAAACGCACAGTCAAGGCGCAGGCAGAGAGAACTGCATCTGCCGGGCAGATGCAGTTTGGAAGGCGGTAAGTTATTTATAGATAGTCGCGGTCCCGTACATATGGTTATCGCCACCGGCGGCGTTCACCACGAAGCCTTTAGCGCCTTCCTGACGGGCTTTTTCGGCCAGCTTGTCCTGAAGGTCATCAAGGTTGCTTGCCCGGCTGACAGAGACCGTCCCGGCCGCGCGTAGCTGGCTGGTGTCGGTACTGTCGGTCAGAGGTTGAACGGACAAGGCAGAGAACGATGCGCCTGCCAGCGCACCCGCAATAATAAAGGTCAGATACTTTTTCATAATCACATCCTCAGGGGAAACAACAGGTGATTCCTGTTAAGTTTAGAAGCCTGATGCGTGTGATTTAGCGCAAAAATTTGATGATGATCTGCTTATTTTTTGAACGATAAATTCTGACAATTTGTTGACAGATCATAGACATACAGGTCGCTGATTTTTGTCGTTTTTTTGTGCGACTCAGACAGATATTTACCCCCGCGCCGTCACAGGGTATCTTACGCGGCTGTTTAAAGGAGAATGCCATGACTTCCCACAAGCCGGGATTGCACCCGCGTAACCGCCACCGTAGCCGCTACGATATGAAAGCCCTGTGTCTGAGCTGCCCTGAATTGCAGGGTTTTATCGTTCAGACACCAGCCGGTGAACCGTCGGTAAACTTTGCCGATCCGCTGGCGGTTAAAACGCTGAACAAAGCGCTGCTGGCCCATTTTTATGGTGTGACGCACTGGGACATCCCTGATGGCTTTCTCTGCCCGCCGGTCCCGGGCCGTGCGGATTACGTCCATCATCTTGCCGATCTGCTGGCGGATGACCACGATGGCGTAGTGCCGAAACAGGCTACCGTCCTTGATATCGGTACGGGCGCGAACCTGATCTACCCCCTGATAGGCGCACATGAGTACCAGTGGCGATTTACCGGCAGCGAGATCGGTGATGAGGCCTTCGCCAGCGCGCAGGCCATTATCAACGCTAACCCGGGGTTAAGCCGGGCCGTTCGTCTGCGTCGTCAGAAGGATGCCGCTGCTATTTTCAACGGCATAATTCATAAGAACGAACAATATGATGCCACCCTGTGCAACCCGCCATTCCACGACTCCGCCGCGTCCGCGCGTGCGGGAAGTGAACGCAAGCGGCGTAACCTGGGCCAGGCCGAAGATGGCGCGCTGAACTTTGGCGGCCAGCAGCAGGAGCTGTGGTGCGAGGGCGGGGAAGTGGCCTTTATTCTGCGCATGATTGCCGAGAGTAAAGGCTTCGGTCGTCAGGTGAAATGGTTTACCACGCTGGTCTCTCGTGGCGATAACCTGCCGCCGCTTTACCGCGCGCTGACCGAAGCCGGCGCGGTGAAGGTGGTCAAAAAAGAGATGGCGCAGGGTCAGAAGCAGAGCCGCTTTATTGCCTGGTCCTTTATGGACGATAACAAACGTCGCAAATAGCACCCCATCGTAGGCCGGGTAAGGCGAAGCCGCCACCCGGCTCGGTTACAGCGTCGGCTCCTGTGGAGGGAGCGGCGAAGCGGGCGGCGACAATACCTGATACGTCTGCACCGGCGCTCTCACGTTCGCCAGATCGAAGTGTTTTTTCACCATGCTGTCCAGGGCGAAGCGCACCGTCCACTGCTTAAGCGGCTGGGTGGTGAACGACACGCGCAGGGTAAAGGCAGTGTTTGTCAGCCCGACGATGCCCGCAAACGACGGCTCACCAATTACCAGCCCGCGAATATCCTCCATCTCCATCAGTTCGCTCACCGCATCCCGCAGCGCCTGTTTCGCCTTATCTGCATCTTCGTGACGATCGACATCATAATTCGCCACCACCGAACCAATGCCGCGCACAAAGTTGGCAAAGGTGGTGATCGATGACCACGGAATAATGTGGTACGCCCCGGTATCCTGACGTACGCCGACGGAGCGAATGGACATCCTCTCCACCGTGCCGGTGAGCGGTCCAATGGTCACAAGATCCCCGGTGTTCATCCCGTTCTCAAACTGGATAAAAATGCCGGTGATAATATCCTTCACCAGCGTCTGCGAACCAAAGGAGATCGCCAGTCCCAGGGCACCGGCACCCGCCAGCAGTGGGGCGATATTTACGCCGATTTCCGACAACACAATCATGATGGTAATGGTGCTAATGATCACCGCCAGCGCGTTGCGGAACAGCGTCAGCAGTGTGCGGGCGCGGGCGCTTGGCAGGGGCCTGCCGTGGACATCCGACACCAGACGGTTTTCGATAAGGCTTGCCAGCAGCGTCCAGCCGACGGCGGAGAAGAACAGGATCAGCGCGATACGAATAAGAATATCGACGGTCTTTTCCCCGGCGCCGTTATGCAGCCAGTTCCAGAAATCAAACAGTCCCCACGCATTCAGCAGCAGCATAATTGCCACGCAGACCGTCAAAATACGCGCCACCTTCAGCGACACCGATGTCCAGCCATTTACCCGTTTTTGCAGCTCGGGGTAATTACGCTGAACCTGCGGCGACAGGGTGATCGTCTTCGACAGCCAGCGGGAGAGCAGGCCAGAAACAAAGGCCGCGATGCCGATAATCGCCAGGCTTTTGAACGTCGCCCCCATCATAAATTTCAGGCTGTTGCCCGGATCGAACAGCGAGAAGAAACACAGCACAATAAAATAGGCGCTGGCCAGCCAGTGCCACACCAGCGCAAAGGCGCGAATAAAGAGGCTGAAAAAGGAGAGGGAGCGATCGGCCAGGTGAAGCAGACTGTCGGTGATCGCTTTTTTATTGTGGAAGATGAGGTACAGCGCCCAGACGGTAATACAGAGCATGATCAGCACGTTCGCCAGGGCCCCGAACTGCACGTTAACCTGGTTGGAAATAATCGGGACGGCGACCAGCAGGCCATAGCCGATCAACCCGCTCAGCACGCTGAGCCGAACCGCCCAGTATTTGGCGCTCCGATCCGAAATGGCGAACGGGCGAAGTTCCGGCACGCGCGGACAGAATATTAACCGCAGGAGCGCCTTAAAGAACTCGATCAGGGCAAAGGCGTTCAGGAACAGCCCCTGCTGAAAGGCGATGGTTTTGTTCCCGGTATTAAGACGATCGGCCAGCATTTGGCCGACAAACAGCGTCAGCGCCAGCAGCAGCAAATCGATGATAAAGGCCCCGGTAATCATTGCCGGAAGATGCAGCCAGCTGCTTTTATGCTGATTCTTTTTACGTCCCCAGTGGCCCATCTTCCGGTAAAGCGGCCAGACAGACAGGCGCAACAGCCAGTAAAAAATGAATACCGCGGCGGCCAGAATAGAAAACTGGGTCGCGGCTGAAGAAAAGGTGTGGGGATTAAAAGGCTTATGCGAGGTGCCAACAAGGTTGCGATAGAGCTGTGCAAAACGCGACGACAGGGCTTCCCCGTAGCGGCGACTGATATCGGTGACGTTTTCCAGTACCGTCTTTTCGTCTTCGACTTCCGGCGGCGCGATAGTCGGAACCGGATCCTGAGGCGGTGTGGCGGCCACTTTCCTCAGCTGATCGATAAGCTCCTGCCGGGACGTGTCGTTCTCAAGCACGTCGGCAAGTGCGCTGTAAGCGGCTTTTTTCTTTTCAGCGTCGGGTTCTGGCGGCGCATTTTGCTGGGTGGCGGTGGCTCCGGTGGTGACGCCGGGAATGGTTACAGCTAGTGATGGCGCGCTAAACAGGGTAAACAGTAGCAACAGGATCCACGGCACGGCGTCCTCCGACAAAAATATCGTGCAAAATGATAAGTATAGAGTGCGCGGAGCGGAGGGGAGTTTTTGGGAACAATCCGGCATAAAAAAGCCGGGCATGCCCGGCTCTGTGTATGGCTATCAGGAGACGTGTTGCAGGAACTCCTGGAGGCGCTGGCTCGGTGGGTTCGCAATCAGCGCCTGCGGATTACCGTCTTCCGCGATGCGGCCCTTATCAATGAAGATCAGACGGGACGCCACTTTTTCGGCAAAGCCGATTTCGTGGGTAACGATCACCATCGTCATGCCTTCTTCTGCCAGATCCTGCATCACTTTCAGCACCTCGTGACGCAGCTCCGGGTCGAGTGCGGAGGTTGGCTCATCAAACAGCATCATCTTTGGCTTCACCGCCAGCGCACGGGCAATGGCCACGCGCTGCTGCTGGCCACCGGACAGCTCGGAAGGATAGTGGTGGGCACGCTCCGCCAGACCCACTTTCGCCAGCAGATCTTTTGCCAGCGTTTCTGCCGCCGCTTTGCTGGCCCCACGCACGCGCAAAGGACCGAACATCACGTTTTCCAGCGCCGTCAGGTGCGGGAACAGGTAGAACTGCTGGAACACCATGCCCGCTTCCTGGCGGATCAGGCGCTCGTCCACTTTCGGATCGTTCACCTTCAGACCATCGACGATCAAATCGCCGCTGGTGATCTCCTCGAGCTTGTTAATGCAGCGCAGCAGGGTGGATTTTCCGGAACCCGACGGCCCGATGATCACCACCACTTCACCCTGCCTGATGTTCAAATCGATATTGTGCAGTACCTGGGTTGGACCAAAGTGCTTGGAAACATTTTTAAATTCAATCACAGGATTTTCATCCTTCTTTCAAGACGACGCAGAACAAAGCTCAGGACAAGCGTGATAATCAGGTAGACAACGGCGACCGCACTCCAGATTTCCAGGGCGCGGAAGTTACCCGCGATGATCTCCTGGCCCTGACGGGTCAGCTCGGCCACGCCGATAACAATAAACAGCGAGGTGTCTTTAATGCTGATGATCCACTGGTTGCCCAGCGGCGGCAGCATGCGGCGCAGCGCCAGCGGCAGGATCACGTGACGGATCGTTTCGCGACGGGAAAGACCTAACGCCAGGCCAGCTTCGCTGAAGCCTTTATGAATCGACAGCACCGCACCGCGGGTGATTTCCGCAATGTAGGCGCCGGAGTTAATCATAATGGTGACGACAGCTGCGCTGAACGGGTCAATGCGCAGATCGTTGAAGGCCATCGGCAGGGCGAAGTAGATAAACATGACCTGCACCACAATGGGGGTGCCGCGGATCACTTCGATGAAAACCAGTGCGATGTGGTTTGCAATCCAGCCGCCGTAGGTGCGGGCGAAACCGGCCACCAGACCGATAATTAACCCGCCAACCAGACCGAGGACCGAAATCCACAAGGTCATTTTAGCGCCTTCAAGCAAGAGAGGAATGGCAGGCCAGATGGCGCTCCAGTCAAACTGCATGATGTATTCCTGTATACCGTGGTGAAAAACGAAAAACGTAGGCCCGGTAAGCGGTAGCGCCACCGGGCGTTACAAACCTGAAGTCAGGTGAAATTATTTAGGCTCGGTACCGAACCATTTTTTGTAGATTTCGTTATAGGTGCCGTTCTCTTTCAGGGTTTTCAGCGCGCCGTTAACTTTATTACGCAGGTCGTCGCTGCCTTTCGGGAACGCAATACCGTACTGTTGAGCTTCCAGGGAATCACCTACCGCTTTGAACTTGCCGTTACCGGCGGTTTTGATGAAGTAAAGGATGTTAGGCGTGTCGTGCAGCACCGCGTCTGCGCGGTTGGTGCCCAGTTCCATGTAAGCGTTGTCGATGTTCGGGAACTGACGCAGGTCTTTGGTTTTGATATTGGCTTTCGCGTAATCAACGGAACCGGTGCCGCTCTTCACGGCGACCACTTTACCGTCGAGATCTTTCACGCTTTTCACGTCGTTGTTATCCGCTTTCACCATCACCAGCAGGCCGCTTTTGTAGTAGCCGTCAGAGAAATCGATCGCTTTTTTACGTTCTTCGGTAATGGTGATGCCCGCCAGCGCCAGGTCAACGTTTTTGGTTTGCAGTGCCGGGATAATGCCGCTGAAATCCATTGGCTTCAGGGTGTAATCCAGTTTGAGTTCTTTTGCGACAGCGGCCCACAGATCAACGTCAAAACCAACGTATTTATCACCCTGTTTGAATTCAAACGGTACGAACGCCGTGTCAGTCGCCACAACCAGTTTGTCGGCAGCCTGCGAGGACACCGCAAACGCCAGGGTAAGTGCAGCCAGTGAAACTTTTAATACAGACTTCATAGCATTTCCTTTTATATCCACGGGGCGATCCCCTGCGAGAACCTCAGGCACAATGAAAAAATCGTGCCAGTTTTACAAGCTGTTGTTTTGCAAAGGGGATAATGTCACGCATTGCACAAAAAGCGTGGCAATTCTGTCAGGTTGCACCAGAATGGAGCACCGTTTTGGTGCGCTTCGTTAAGGTCTTCTGACAGGGGGATATTTAGCGCAGAATCTGACGAAAAAACAATCTTCCGTTAACGGTTGTGTGAGGTGATTATTACATTTTATTCACTTTTGCGGCCGTTGCGGACAAAAGTGTGCACCATAAATGTGCAAAACCCCCGCCAGGGGCGAGGGTTATTCAGACAATCCGCAGGGATTATTCGATGTTTGACTCAATGAACCACAGGAACTGATCCAGGTCGCGTGACGCGGCAGTGAAGATATCAGCGGTGTCTTCATCTTTTGCTTCGCCAATCGCTTTACGAACATCGTTCGCGACAATCGCATAACGGTCCGCCAGCTCTTTCAGATGATCCTGAACGGTATGGATATCCAGCGGATAGCTTTTCAGTGGCGTTTTGCTGTTGATCACCTGCGTGGTACCCAGAGCCACACCGCCCAGCTGTACGGCGCGTTCGGCCATGGTATCCAGATGAGTCACCAGTGCTGTGCGGAAGCCATCCAGCATTTCATGAACGGCAATAAAGTTTGCACCGCGCATATTCCAGTGGGCCTGTTTGGTGATCAGCGAAAGATCGATGAACTGGACCACCTGGCGATTCAGCAGCTCAATGGTCGCTTTTTTATCGCTATCCGATACATCGTTACGGGTATAAAGCAGATTAGACGCTTTCGTTTTCACCAGTTTAGCGGTACTCATAATCTCATATCCTCTTGATGTTTGTGTCCCAGGTAATTACGGGATTAAGTATAGCACCGGATTTTTTCTCTGCGGTTTGGCGCTGCCTATCGGTTTAATAGCGAAAGGATGGTTGAAGTTTTAACTTAATGATTTTAAAGTTTTTTATATAAATTGATGCAGATCAATCTTAATTCGTTAAGTGACAAGGCGGGCAGGTGAAATATTTTGGCAATATAAGAGAGTTTGTAAGAAATTATTTGAAGGGCTGACGAGACCTATATTCTGCATGGCCGGTAAGCCATGCAGAATTTAAGGGCTAGTTGAGGTCAATCTTATGTACTTTTGGTTCCGGGCGCATGGTCAATGTAGAGCCCATTGACGCCGCGATAATGGAACAGAGCGCCAGCGTCTGCACCAGTGTCAGGGTTTCGCCGAGGAACATCATTCCAGAGATGGCAGCCAGCGCGGGCTCCATGCTCATGAGCGTACCAAAAATACGCGTAGGCAGACGCGTCAGGGCGATCATCTCCAGAGAGTAGGGCAGCGCCGTGGAAAGAATGGCGACCGCCAGCCCAACCGGCAGGATTGACCACTGCCATATTGAGTCCGTTGCTTGTGCCATGCCGATCGGGACAAAGATAACCGCGGCAATCAGCGAGCCTAAGGCGACCGTCGCGGGGCCGTGCTCTTCGCCCGCACGCTGGCCAGTGAGAATATACACCGCCCAGCACGCCCCTGCGCCCAGCGCCAGAGCGGCCCCTGTCAAATCGATTTGTGAAACGCTTTGGCCGAGCGGCAGAAGGAACCATAGCCCCAGCACGGCCAGTATGACCCAGATAAAGTCTACCGGGCGACGAGAAGAAAAGAGGGCAACCGCCAGCGGGCCGGTAAATTCAAGCGCGACCGCGATCCCCAGCGGGATAGTCTGAATAGAGAGGTAGAACATGTAGTTCATCCCTCCCAGCGCCAGCCCATAAAAAAGCAGAGGCAGTCGCTGCTCCTTTTTAAACCGTAGCCGCCAGGGTTTAAAGACAACCACGAGGATCAGGGTGCCTAATGCGATACGCAGCGCCGTGACGCCGGGCGCACCAATCAGCGGAAACAGCGATTTTGCCAGCGACGCGCCGCTTTGTATGGACATCATCGCGATAAGTATGACTGCCACCGGCATCCAGACCGACGATTTACGAGGTAAACCTGGCATCCTTTCTCCTGTCATTTTTTGTCAAAAGAGGTAAAAGTCGCAGTGTAATGGAAATAACCTGCAACGGTTGAGCTACTGTTGAAAAAAATCCAGGGAAAATCCGTAAAATGAGAAAACGTTGCTGATTTTATCGCCTGAAAGATTAGGAATAATCTGGATGAACTAAATGGCGATGACGCGCACTATTAGCATTTACAGGTGAAAATCTGGAGTTATTTGAACGAGATAGCTGGTGCTGGAAATGTTCTGTTACAGGAAAGGTCGCATTAGACATCGTGAATGACAAAGAGTTTCACAGATTTTTTTGATATATTTAAAACTTACGGACTTACTTGAAGCACATTTGAGGTGGTTATGAAAAAAATTGCATGTCTTTCAGCACTGGCAGCTGTTCTGGCTGTTTCCGCAGGTACCGCTGTAGCGGCAACTTCTACTGTAACTGGTGGTTACGCTCAGAGCGATATGCAGGGCGTGATGAACAAAACCAACGGTTTCAACCTGAAGTACCGTTACGAGCAAGACAACAACCCGCTGGGTGTGATCGGTTCTTTCACTTACACCGAGAAAGATCGTACTGAAAATGGCTCTTACAATAAAGGTCAGTACTACGGCATCACCGCGGGTCCTGCTTACCGCCTGAATGACTGGGCAAGCATCTACGGTGTTGTAGGTGTTGGCTACGGTAAATTCCAGCAGACCGAAAACCAGGGTCTGAACCGTACTGCAAGCAACAGCGACTACGGTTTCTCCTATGGCGCAGGTATGCAGTTCAACCCGATCGAAAACGTTGCTCTGGACTTCTCCTATGAGCAGAGCCGTATCCGCAACGTTGACGTTGGCACCTGGATCGCGGGCGTAGGTTACCGCTTCTAATCACTTCGGTGAGCCAGTAAAAAATCCGCCCAATGTGGCGGATTTTTTTTGTTTGTACCCTCTCCCCGTGGGAGAGGGCCAGGGTGAGGGCATCAGCCTGCACGAGACGGCAGAGATCACTTACTCTTAATATCGAAAATATCCGTCCCCAGATGGTTATAGTCAACTTTCTGTAACCTGAAGTTGGTAATGTAAACTGGCGGGCCCTTCTTCCCGGAGATAAACGGGTAATCATTTTTTATCTCTTTCGCCTTAATCCCCGTCCACTGTGAGAAGAATTTCAGGAAATCGTTCGCGGAACGGCGCGCTTTGATGATGCGATGCGTTTTGTCATCACTCGACAGCACCATAAACGGTACCTGGAAGTTCTGCTGAAACTTGTCATCGTGGGCCAGATACTGCACCTCTTTACCGCGCTCCTTAAACGCCAGACCGTGGTCAGAGAAATAGACCATCGAGAAGCTATCGCCGCTGTTGCGCAGCTGCGCGTACAGCTTGCTGAGCAGATCGTCGGTTTGCGTCATGGTGTACAGATAACACGAGGTCTCTTTGGATTGCACAAACTCCGCATATTTTCCCCCGGTACGATCGCATGCCTGCGGGTGTGACCCCATCAGGTGCAGGACGATCAGCTGCGGCTGGGTGCGCTGAGTGGCAAAGACCTGCGCGGTCATTTTTAGCAACGCTTCATCTTTTGTGTTTTTATCGGCTTCGAAATCACCGCTTTTCAGGAACTGTACCTCGTCGGCACGCTTCGCGATGCTGGCAATGGCGGTATCATACTCGCCGATCTGCCCCTGGTTGGAGAACCACCACGTCTGAAAACCTGCCCGGTTGGCCAGGGTGACAAAATTATCCTGAAACTGCGGTTTTCCATCCACGACACGGTTGAGCGTCAGACCGAGAGATTTCTGCGTCGAGCCGCTGGCCGCCACGTAATCGGTAAACAGCGTACCGTTGACGGAGCTGGCAAACGGCGTGTTATCCCAGTGACCGCCAAACGCGCCGAGCGCATCGCGACGCGCGCTTTCACCGATCACCACCACATAGGTGTGATACTTCGGTTTCACCGCCAGCACGTTCCAGGTATCTTTCATGGTGGAAAGCTCGGCCATACGCGCCTGCTCGTCGAGCACTTCCTCGTTATTCACTACCACGTCTTTAACGAAGCGAAACACCGGATACCCGGTATCTTTAAGCTTAAACACGCCGCCCCAGGCCAGATTTTGTACCGGCGCAACAAAAAACGTCACTACGCTAAAGGCCAGGCACAGGCTTTCAATTTTACCCCATGTTTTTTTCCCGACCTGCTTACGGCGAACCGCAATCACGCCGAGAGCAAAAATGAAAAGGCCAACCACGTAGTTGTACCACGGGAAGATCGTCAGGATCTCTGTAGACTCTTCCATATTGGTGGAGTGGAGCGCCAGCAGGGTATTAAAGTTCGGCGCGCCATAGGCCTGGCCGAACGGGAAATAGGCGGCAGCCACCAGAGAACAGATCCCGATAAGCACTTTCTGCATGCGCGGTGCGCTTCGCCATAGCAGGTGAAGAATGCAGGTGAACCCGACGGCATAAAGCAGGCTAAAGGGGTAGCCAAGAGCAAAGTTAATCAACAGCGATTGCAAAAAATAAAATCCCGTCCACGGGCTTAGGGCCCGGCTGCGGGTAACAAGTGTATCAATCAGGGTTACGTTCATAGATCACTATCACGAAAACGCCATGTGCTCACCCTGGCGTCAAGGGTCAAAGCCTGCCGGACAGTGCGTGGAAAGGGAATGGAGGTCCGCTTCAGCGAGCCGCAAATTGTGCAGGGCTGCAAGAAGATAGTGCGAGCGTGAATCAAGGTCAACACTTGCTAAACAGATGTTTTGCGAAGGGGGCTGCAAATCCGCAAAAATAATCAGGAAAAAGCGAGTTTACAACGAAAGTGTGACAGGAAAATGAAGCGGCGTGCCGCGACGCCGCTTAGTGAGAAGATTTGTCGTCCTGATGCGGTTTGGCGTTAAACATATCGCACAGCATGTTCAACAGCATTAGACGCACTTTAAAAGGAGAGTGAGTAAACACGTTCATACACCTCTTGAATTCATTCATAAGACCTCCTGATTCATGATCCCTTCGATCCGTGAAGGGTGACTGCATTACATACAGATATAGCACAGGCTATATTGTATAGCTATGGCTAATTCGTTAATTTTTTGTGCTTGTAGAGCTATGGTTTACAATGTGCGCTCCGTTACAGGGCGCTGGAAGCGTCAACCCATTGAGGAAGCACAATGAACCGTCGCGCAGGTAAGCCAACTACAAAAAAAACGACGCAACTGGTGAACGTTGAAGAGCATGTGGAAGGCTTCCGTCAGGTGCGTGAGGCGCACCGCCGGGAGCTGATTGATGATTATGTCGAACTGATCTCCGATCTGATTCGTGAAGTTGGAGAAGCGCGCCAGGTGGACATGGCCGCACGCCTGGGGGTGTCGCAGCCAACCGTTGCCAAAATGTTAAAACGTCTGGCGTCGGTCGGGCTGATCGAGATGATCCCCTGGCGCGGGGTGTTTCTCACCGCTGAAGGCGAAAAGCTGGCGCAGGAGAGCCGCGAGCGCCATCAGATCGTCGAGAATTTTTTACTGGTGCTGGGCGTCAGCCCGGAAATTGCCCGTCGGGATGCCGAAGGTATGGAACACCACGTCAGCGAAGAGACGCTGGTGAAGTTCCGCGAATTTACGCTCAAATATGGCCCCGCCGCTGAATGAACATCCCCGGCTTGCAGGCCCTGAAACGCGATCGTTTTTTCCATCTTTTACTTATCACTGGCGTTGGGCTCAGCGTCTTTGTGCCCTTCACGCCGCACACCTGGCCGGCGGCCATAGACTGGCGCACCATTATTACCCTGAGCGGTTTGATGATGCTCACCAAAGGCGTGGAGCTGAGCGGCTATTTTGACGTGCTGGGGCGCAAAATGGTGCGCCGCTTCGCCACCGAGCGCAAGCTGGCTCTGTTCATGGTCTTTTCGGCGGCGCTGCTGTCGACGTTCCTCACTAATGACGTAGCGCTGTTTATCGTGGTGCCGCTTACGCTCACGCTGCGTAAGCTGTGCGAAATACCGGTTACCCGTCTGATTATCTTTGAAGCGCTGGCCGTCAATGCAGGCTCGCTGCTCACGCCGATCGGTAACCCGCAGAACATTCTGCTGTGGGGACGCTCCGGCCTGTCGTTTACCGCATTTACATGGCAGATGGCGCCGCTGGCGCTGGCGATCGTGGCGACGCTGCTGGTGGTGGGCTGGTTTGCTTTCCCGAATAAATCGTTGCAGTACCACAGCGGTACCACCGGCCCCCAGTGGCAGCCGCGTCTCGTCTGGAGCTGCCTGGGACTGTATATCGTTTTCATTACCGCGCTGGAGTTAAACCAGGCGCTGGCGGGCGCGCTGCTGGTGGCGTGTGGCTTCCTGTTCCTCGCCCGGCGGGTGCTGGTGAGTGTTGACTGGACGCTGCTGCTGGTGTTTATGGCGATGTTTATTGACGTGCATCTGCTGGTCCAGCTCCCGGTATTGCAGACCGTTCTTCATAGCGTCAGCGGTCTGTCGCAGCCGGGATTATGGCTGACGGCGATTGGTCTCTCGCAGGTGATCAGTAACGTGCCGTCTACCATTTTGCTGCTTAACTATGTTCCCCCAACGGTACTGCTGGCGTGGGCGGTCAACGTCGGCGGCTTTGGGCTGCTGCCCGGCTCGCTGGCCAACCTCATCGCCCTGCGGATGGCCAACGATCGCCGCATCTGGTGGCGCTTCCATTTATGGTCAATCCCGATGCTGCTCTGGTCTGCGGCGGTCGGTTTCGGACTATTCCTTCTCATATAGTGCGCAATTTGTCAGTTTTTCCTGGCAAATGTATAGCAACGTCCTAGCTTTAGTGAACGGCATAGTGTGATGCCGCTCACTGACAGGACCGTTGCTGAACTATGGCAGAAGATCAAAATCCACCTGCTGACGAGCAGGATCAAAACAATAACGAGCGCAAGCGCCCGGGCAAAAAACCGTTAATTATCCTTGGCATCGTGGTCATCGTGATGGTGATCGTGGCGCTGGTCTGGTGGTTTTTAACCCGTAACGAAGAGACCACCGACGACGCCTTCACCGACGGCGACGTAGTGACCATTGCCCCAAAAACGGCAGGCTACGTTACCGAACTTCGCGTGCGGGATAACCAGCGTGTAAAGAAAGGGGATGTGCTGGTGGTGATCGATCCGCGTGATACCACCGCCCAGCGCGATCAGGCTCAGGCCCAGCTTGGGCTGGCGGTTGCGCAGTTGCATCAGGCGCAGGCGCAGCTGGCGCTCTCGAAGGTGCAATATCCCGCCCAGCGCGATGAAGCCAAAGCCCAGGTACTGAAAGCCCAGGCGGATATGGCCAACGCTCAGGCGGAGTACCGCCGTCAGCGCGGCGTTGACCCCCGCGCGACCACACAACAAAGCATCGATGCCGCGAACGCTCAACTGCGGAGTGCCCAGGCGGGTCTGGCCAGCGCGCAGGCGCAGCTGGAGGTGGCGGAGCAGGTCCAGCTGCAAATCCGCCAGCAGGAGACTAACGTCGAAGCCCGCGAACGGCAGGTCGATCAGGCCAGAGCGCAGTTGGAAACCGCCAACCTGAACCTCTCTTATACCGAAGTCCGCGCCCCGTTCGACGGTTTTGTCACCAAACGCAACGTCCAGCCTGGTACGCTGGTGCAGGCAGGCACGGCACTGTTCTCGCTGGTTTCCCCGAACGTGTGGGTGGTGGCGAACTTCAAGGAGTCGCAGCTTGAACGTATGAAGCCGGGCGACAAAGTGACCGTGTCCGTCGATGCCTGGCCGGATATGGCGCTCGAAGGCCATATTGACAGCATCCAGCAGGGCAGCGGCTCGCGCTTCTCCGCCTTCCCGTCGGAAAACGCCACCGGTAACTTTGTGAAGATCGTTCAGCGCGTGCCGGTGAAAATCGTCATTGATAAGGGGCTGGATCCGAACAAACCGCTGCCGCTGGGGCTGTCGGTTGAACCGAAGGTCACCGTGGAATGACGGACAGCAGCCACGAAAACTGGAAGCCCGCCAGTAACCCGTGGGCGGTGGCGATTGTGGTCACCCTGGCGGTGTTTATGGAAATTCTGGACACCACCATCGTCAACGTGGCGCTGCCCCACGTCGCGGGGTCGCTCTCGGCCAGCTATGCCGAATCTACCTGGGTGCTCACCAGCTACCTGGTGGCGAACGGCATCGTGCTGCCGATCTCGGCCTTCCTGAGCCGGCTGTTTGGCCGCAAGCAGTTCTTCCTGATCTGCATTGTGATGTTCACCATCTGCTCGTTCCTGTGCGGCATCGCCACCGAGCTTTGGCAAATCATCCTGTTCCGTGTGATGCAGGGCTTTTTTGGCGGCGGGTTGCAGCCCACGCAGCAATCGGTGCTGCTCGATTACTTCAAGCCGGAGGACAGGGGCAAAGCCTTTGGCCTTTCATCCATTGCCATTATCGTCGCGCCAGTACTTGGCCCGACGCTGGGAGGCTGGATCACCGATAACTACTCCTGGCGCTGGGTGTTCTTTATCAATATTCCGGTAGGGATTGTGACGGTGCTGGCCATCTATCAGCTGCTGGAAGATCCGCCGTGGGAGAAAAAGTCGGAAGAGAAGCTCACCGTCGACTGGACGGGGATCGGCCTGATCGCTCTCGGACTTGGCTGTTTGCAGGTGATGCTCGACCGGGGCGAAGATGATGACTGGTTCTATTCGAACTTTATCCGCACCTTCGCGGTACTGACGCTGGTCGGCATTATCGGCGCGATCTACTGGCTGATGTATGCCAAAAAGCCGGTGGTGGATCTGCACTGTATGAAGGATCGCAACTTTGCGATCTCCAGCCTGCTGATGGCGGGGATGGCGATGATCCTCTACGGCAGTTCGGTGGTTATTCCGCAACTGGCGCAGCAGGATTTGGGCTATACCGCCACCTGGTCCGGGCTGGTGCTGTCGCCCGGGGCGGTGCTGATTGTGCTGACTATTCCGCTGGTACTGAAGCTGATGCCGGTGGTGCAGACGCGCTGGATCATCGCCTTCGGCTTTACCTGCCTGGCGGTGTCCTTCTTCTGGTCCCGGACGCTGACACCGGATATCGATTTCGAAACGCTGGTGCTGTTCCGCAGCGCCCAGTCGATTGGACTCGGGTTCCTGTTTGTGCCCCTCACCACCATCGCCTTTATCTCGATCCCGAGGCGGCTTAACGCCGACGCGGCGGCGCTGTTTACCATGTTCCGCAACGTGGCCGGCTCGATTGGGATTTCGCTCTCGACGGCGGCGATCACCGAGCGCTCGCAGGCGCACAGCGCGCATCTGGCTTACCACGCTTCGCCGTTTAATGAGCAGTTCCAGCTGGCGATACGCGAAAGCGCCCAGGCGATCCAGAACTTCACCACTCAGGTGGGCGATCCGACCGGCATTGCCACCGGGCAGATGTACCAGACCATGATCGAGCAGTCGCGCTTTCTGGCCTACATCGACGTCTTCACCATTCTGAGCGCGGTGGCCTTCTTACTGATTCCGTTTTGTTTGTTGCTCTCGCCGGTTAAGAGCGAGGGGAGTGCAGGAGCACACTGATGATACACAGACGTTTACACCCCCTGATGATAATGATGCTGCTGGTGGGCTGCGCCGTCGGGCCGGACTACCAACAGCCTGCACCGCCCGCCACCACGCACTGGAACGATAAGGGCGACGGCGCGGTGAAATCGCAAACGTCCTCCGCCGCCACCAACCCGCGCTGGTGGAATACCTTCGGCTCGCCGCAGCTCGACAGCCTGATTGAACGCGCCATCGCCGGAAATCTGACGCTACAGCAAACGGTATTGCGCATTGCCGGCGCGCGCGAACAGATTAACCAGGCCGGTGGGGCATTTTTCCCGTCGGTGAATGGCAATGTGCAGGCGACGCGCCAGCAGCTTGGGCTGGAAGGGGAGCTGAAATCCCACGGCGTGTATGACCAGTTGAATAATGTCGATCCGCAGCTGCGAAGCGCGTTAGGCCCGCTGACGCAGCCGATTAACCTCTATCAGGGCAGCTTCGACGCTCAGTGGGAAATCGACCTGTGGGGCAAGGTGCGCCGTCAGGTAGAAGCGGCCGAGGCGCAGCAGCGGGCGGCGATCGAGCAGCGTAACGATGCGCTGGTCTCGCTGGAAGCCGAAGTGGCGCGGGCGTGGCTACAGCTGCGAGGGGCGCAGAGCATCATTGCCACGCTTAATACGCAAATTGAAAGCGCGCAGCAGACGCTGGATCTGACCGAAAGCCGCCAGCGGGGCGGGCTGTCACCGCAGATGGACGTAGAAAACGCCCGGGCGCAGCTGGGCAATCTTGAAGCCCAATTGCCGCAGTATCAGGCGCAGGAACGCCAGGCGATGAACGGGCTGGCCATCCTGCTCGGCAAACCGCCGGGGGCGCTGGATGCCGAATTACAATCCGTGCAGCCGATGCCAGCGTTGCCGGATATTGTGCAAACCGGCATTCCGTCAACGCTGGCGCGTCGTCGCCCGGACGTGCGCGAAGCTGAGGCGAACCTCCATGCCGCTACGGCGCAAATTGGCGTCTCGGTAGCAGAACTGTTCCCAAGCTTCACCCTCTCCGGGCAGTTTGGCCTGCGTAACAGCGAATCCGGCTGGCTGACCGACTGGAGCAGCCACTTTTACAGCTTCGGTCCGCAGGTCTCCATCCCCATCTTCCAGGGCGGTCGGCTGGTCTCCAGCGTCAAGGTGGCCCGCGCACAGCAAGGGGCGGCGGTGCTGGACTATCGTCAGACGGTGCTGACGGCGCTCGGCGATGTTGAAAACGCGCTGGTGAGCTATCGCACTGACCAGCAGCGTGAGGCGGGCCTGGCGAAAACCATCGACGCGCTGCAAAACGCTTTTGATCTCGCCAGCGACAGCTACCGACAGGGGATCGCCAGTTTTATTGACGTGCTGGACGCCCAGCGTCAGCTCGCTCAGGCCGAACAGCAGCGGGCGCAGGCGCAGGTGCAGAGCGCGCTTGACCTGGTGGCGCTCTACAAAGCCCTCGGCGGCGGCTGGGAGCCGTATCAGCAGGTTCAGCTGCCAGACTACAGCGTCTTTGGCGATGCCCCGCGCGGATAGATTCAGAGGATTGGGCAAGAAACGGACAGGAACGCCACATTCGCGATGGCTGGGGGGCGGGTATAACTAACAGACACCCAATCGACATGCGAGGAAAGCGTTATGCGTTATCAAAAACTGGGCAATACCGGACTGTTTGTTTCTGAACTCTGCCTCGGCACCATGACCTTCGGCGGCGAGGGCGGCATGTGGGGCAAGATTGGCCAGCTAAGGCAAAACGAAGCCGAGCAGCTGGTGGGCCGCGCGCTGGACGCGGGCATCAACTTTATCGACACTGCCGACGTCTATTCGGAAGGACGCTCGGAGGAGATCCTCGGGCAGGCGCTGAAAAACCTGAACGTTCCACGTGAAAACGTGGTGGTCGCCACAAAGGTGTTTGGTGAAACGGGCACGGCGGGAGTGAACTCACGCGGCGGCTCGCGCTATCACATTATCGACAGCGTAAAGGAGAGCCTGCGCCGCCTGCAGCTCGATCATATCGATCTCTATCAGCTGCACGGTTTCGACCCCGCGACCCCCATTGAGGAGACGCTTTACGCACTGGATAACCTTGTACAGCACGGTCACGTGCGATACATCGGCGTCTCGAACTGGACTGCGTGGCAGATTGCCAAAGCGCTCGGTATTTCTGACCGTCTTGGGCTGGCGCGTTTCGCATCGTTGCAGGCGTATTACACCATTGCCGGACGTGACCTGGAGCGCGAGCTGGTGCCGATGATGCAGAGCGAAGGCGTCGGATTGATGGTCTGGAGCCCGCTGGCGGGCGGCCTGCTGAGCGGAAAATACGGTCGTGACGGGCAGAGCGAAACCGGAGGCCGCCGTCTGGAATTTGACTTCCCGCCGGTGAATAAAGATCGCGCCTTCGACTGCGTGGACGTAATGCGCGTCATTGCCGAGCGTAAGGGCGTCTCCGTGGCGCAAATCGCGCTGGCATGGCTGCTGCATCAAAAAGCGGTGACCAGCGTCATTATTGGTGCGAAACGCGTCGATCAGCTGGACGATAATATTGCCGCCACCGGGATCCGTTTAAGCGAAGATGAGCTTAAACAGCTTGATGCCGTCAGCGCGCTGCCGCGCGAATATCCAGGCTGGATGCTGGAGCGGCAGGGGGAATACCGTCGTAGTCAGCTCGCGCAGCAGTAACCTTCCTTTTCCCCGGTGGCGCTTCGCTTACCGGGGCTACTATCTCTGGTCTTTATTTCAACCCACCTCACAAAAAATGCTCCTTCTCTTTGCCTGATGTTTGATCTCGATCTATATGACTAGTCATGAAATTTAAATGACTAGTCATATAGGGAGCAATCATGAACAAATCACTGCCAGCCAACTTTTTATGGGGCAACTCGGTATCCAGCATGCAGACGGAAGGGGCATGGAATGAGGGCGGGAAGGGGATGTCGGTATATGACATTCGGGAAGCAGGAGAAAACATCTCCGACTGGAAAGTGGCGACCGACTCCTACCACCGCTACCGGGAAGATTTCGATCTGATGCAGGATCTGGGCATGAACTGCTACCGCTTCCAGATCTCCTGGAGCCGCGTCTGCCCGCAGGGTGACGGCGAGTTCAACGCCGAAGGTATCGCGTTTTACGACAGCTTTATTAACGATCTGCTCGCCCGCGGTATTGAGCCGATGGTCTGCCTCTACCACTTCGATATGCCGCTGGCGCTGGCGCAGGAGTACAACGGCTTCAACGACCGCCGGGTGATGGAGGCCTTTATCCGCTACGGCAAGAAGATGATCGACTGCTACGGCGATCGCGTGAAGTACTGGCTGACCTTCAACGAGCAGAACATTTTCCATATGCCGGAAGCTTTTCGCATTTCCGGTTACATGAAAGGCGAGCAAACCCTGCGCGAGCTGTATGAGCTTCAGCACCATGCGATGGTGGCGCACATGACTCTGACCGAATACCTGCACCAGACTAAGCCAGGCAAGCTGATGGGCGGCATGCTGGCGCACCAGTTGATTTATCCAGCCACCTGCAAACCGCGCGATATCTTCTGCGCCCAGCAGTACGACGAATTCCTCAACCAGAACCTGCTGCGCGTCTTCGCGGGACAGGGCTACAGCCCGGCGGTGATGGCGGTGGTGGAGCAGGAGGGCTTCGGTGATATCTACCGCGCAGACGATCTCGCGCTGTTTGCGCGCACGAAGAACGACTTTATGGCCTTCAGCTATTACGCCAGCAAAACGCTGGACAGCGATGCCATCCCTGAAGGCACGCCGGTGAACCATTACCTGCTGCATGGCGAGAAAAATAACCCGTACCTGAAAGCCACCGAGTGGAACTGGCAGATCGACCCGCTGGGCTTTCGCACCATCATCACCCGCTATGCCAACGACTGGCGGATGCCGGTATTCCCGATTGAAAACGGCATCGGCGTGATCGAGTCCTGGGACGGGGTAAACCCGATCGAGGACACCTACCGCATCGACTACCACCGGGCGCACATCGAGGCGATGAAAGCGGCAATATTCGAGGACGGGGCAGAGGTAATGGGCTACCTCGGCTGGGGCTTAATCGACATTCTCAGCTCGCAGGGTGACATGCGTAAGCGCTACGGCGTGGTCTACGTCAACCGTGAAAATCACGACCTGAAAGACCTTAAGCGCGTGCCGAAGAAGAGCTACGCGTGGTTAAAACAGGTTATCCATACTAACGGACGCGAGATGTAAGCCGTACGCTGCCGGGCCGTTTTTGTGACTGATTGATGGGAATACTCCGCTATGTCTGAAACAAAAATAACACCGCACATGCAGTCTTTTGTCGATAAATTTGTTGAGTTCTCGGCGCGCCTGGCAAACCAGGTACACCTGCGATCCCTGCGGGACGCTTTCGCCACGGTGATGCCGATTTTCATCCTCGCCGGTCTGGCGGTGCTGGTGAACAACGTCGTGTTTCCATGGGTGCTGGAAGGCGACACGCTCACGCAGTTTAAGGTGTGGGGCGAGGCGATTATCAACGGCACGCTGAACATCGCCGCGCTGCTGCTGGCACCGATGATCGCCTGGTCGCTGGCGCGCAACAAAGATTTCGACAATCCGGTCTCGGCAGTGGTTATCGCCGTCAGCAGCTTCATCATCATGATGCCGATGCGCTTACAGATTACGCCTGTCGGCAGCGACGCCACGGTGAACGTCACCCAGGTGCTGACGTTCGCCAATATCGGCTCCACCGGGATTTTCGCCGGGGTGCTGATTGGGCTGCTCTCAACCGAGCTGTTTATCGCCATTTCACGGCTGAAGGCGCTGCACATTTCGCTGGGGGAGAACGTGCCTCCGGCGGTGAGCAAATCCTTTACCGCGCTGATCCCGACAATCCTCACGCTCTCACTGTTTGCGGTGCTGGCGGCCATACTGGCGAACGTGCTGCATACGGATCTGATCCATCTCATTACGACATTCATTCAGCAGCCGCTGCGGCTGATCAACACCAGTCTGCCCGGGACGATCTTCATTTACAGCTTCGGTAACTTCCTGTTCACGCTCGGTATTCATCAGTCGGTAGTCAACAGCGTGGTGTTGGAGCCGTTTCTGCTGATCAACACCAACGAGAACATGCTGGCCTTTGCCAACGGCCAGCCGATCCCACACATCATCAACAACATTTTTGTGCCGACCTTTGGCATGGTGGGCGGGACGGGCAGCACTATCTCATTGCTGATCGCTATCTTCATCTTCTCAAGACAGAAATCAGCGAAGCAGGTGGCGCGTCTGTCACTGGCGCCGGGTCTGTTCAACATCAACGAGCCGGTGATTTTCGGCCTGCCGATTGTCTTTAACCTGCCGCTGATGATCCCGTTTGTGCTGCTGCCCGCCATCGGGATTTACTTTGCGTGGCTCTGTACCACGCTGGGTCTGATGTCGCGCTGCGTGGTGATGATCCCGTGGACCACGCCGCCGATCCTCAGCGCCTGGCTGGCGACGGCGGGGGACTGGCGGGCGGTGGTGGTGCAGTTGGCAATCATCGTATTTGGTGTATTCTTCTACCTGCCTTTCCTCAAGGTGGCCGAGCGAGTGGCCTTGAAAAACAGCGGGACAGAAAACTAATTTAAGGAAGGAAGATGGCGGCGAAGTACATCACCATAGCGCGGGAAATTAAGAAACGCATTATTACCCAGCAGTACGCCGCCAATGAACCGTTGCCGGACCAGTTCGCGCTGGCGGCGGAATTCAGCACCAGCCGGATGACCATTCAGCAGGCGATGCGTCAGCTGATCGTAGAAGGGCTGGTCTATACCCGGCAGGGACAGGGCACGTTTATCCGCAAAAATTTCCTCCAGCTTTCTCAGTGGGATCTCTCCGGCAGCGACTACTTTGGGGCGACCAAAACCTGGGAACATTTAGGCACGGTGACGAGCCAGGTGGTGCACTTCGAACTTCGCTTCCCGAACGAGAAAGAGCAGGCCTCGCTGATGATAAATCCGGATACGCCGATCTATGACTTCATCCGTCTGCGTTTACTCAACGGTGAGCCAATGTCCCTGGACGCCACGGTGATGCCGCTCAATCTGGTGCCCGGGCTGAACAAAACCCATCTTGAAAGTTCGGTATTCCGGTATGTGCAGGAGATGCTGGGGCTGAAGATCATGGGATCGTATCGTGTGGTGCGGGCGCTGAAGCCCAGTGCGCTGGATATGCAGCATCTGGTCTGTGAGCCAACCGACCCGGTGCTGGAGGTGGAGCAGGTGATCTATCTGGAAGATGGTACGCCGCTGGAGTACGCCCATTGTCACTATCGCTATGACCATGGCGGCATCGTAATTGTGAATAACGGATAAAAAAAAGCGGGCCTCGAGGCCCGCTTTGTTCGTGCTCGCGATTAGTTCAAACGCACCGGCATACCGGAACGGTTCTGAATCGCCTGGTCAACGATGGTCGTGTCAACATCCGCCTGAGAGGTAACGGACTGCACCGCGCTGGTCAGCTTAATCGGTACGATTTCGTTGTTGTTGATCTGATCTTCGCTGGTGGACAGCGGGTTATGCACTTCAATGTAACGGCTGCCGTCCGGCTCTGACGTCGCTTTCACCGGTTCGTTAATGAACTGCACGCGCGTACCGACCGGCACGTTATCGAACAGGAATTTGATGTCTTCATTACGCAGACGTACGCAGCCGTGGCTTACGCGCAGGCCGATACCGAAGTTGGCGTTGGTACCGTGGATGGCATACAGACGACCAATGTACAGCGCGTACAGACCCATCGGGTTATCCGGGCCAGCAGGCACAACGGCCGGTAGCGGTTCACCGGCAGCAATGTACTCAGCGTGCATTTTGGCGGTCGGCGTCCAGGTTGGGCCCGCTTTCTTACGCTCCACTTTGGTGGTCCAGTTCAGCGGGGTGTCTTTACCCAGCTGACCGATACCGATAGGCAGCACGATCACGGTGTTGGTGCCTTTCGGGTAGTAATACAGACGCATTTCGGCGCTGTTAATCACGATACCTTCGTGCACGGTATCCGGCAGGATTAGCTGCTGTGGAATGTTGAGTACGGTACCCGCTTTCGGCAGATACGGGTCAACGCCCGGGTTCGCTTCCAGCATGTTAGACAGGCCGAGCTGATACTGCGCCGCGAAGTATTCCAGCGGCTGAGTGTTACCTTCCGGAACCGTCACCACCTGGTTTTCACCCACCAGACGGCTTCCGTCTGTCGGCAGGGGATACGTCACCGCAGACGCGGTCTTACAAAAACCTACTACGGCTAACGCCGCCGCAAAAAGCGTTGTTAATTTCATGTTCATGTTATGCGAGGTATCTAAGCCATTCTGGCGATGAGTTGAGAAGTCTGAATCTGTAATGGGAGCGCATTATATGTGCATTCCCGTTAACTGGGAATTCAGATGTGTACGAAATCACATTTTTTTCGATTTTGTTAAAGTTTAGTGGATTGCCGCAACACAGGATCTCAATTCGGAATTGTGGCATAATGCCGCGTTTATCACACTTTTCGCAGGAATCTCTCCGTGTTAGTTACCAGCAACGTCACTATGCAGTTTGGCAGTAAGCCGCTGTTCGAAAATATTTCCGTCAAATTTGGCGGCGGCAACCGTTACGGCCTGATTGGTGCCAACGGTAGCGGAAAATCCACCTTTATGAAGATCCTCGGCGGTGACCTGGAGCCGACGCTGGGCAACGTGTCGCTCGACCCGAACGAGCGTATCGGTAAGCTGCGTCAGGATCAGTTCGCCTTCGAAGAGTTCACCGTGCTCGACACCGTGATCATGGGGCATGCGGAGCTGTGGGAAGTGAAGCAGGAGCGCGATCGTATCTACGGTCTCGCTGAGATGAGCGAAGAAGACGGTTACAAAGTGGCCGACCTGGAAACGCAGTACGGCGAAATGGACGGTTATTCTGCGGAAGCGCGTGCGGGCGAACTGCTGCTGGGCGTCGGCATTCCTGTTGAACAGCATTATGGTCCGATGAGCGAAGTTGCGCCAGGCTGGAAGCTGCGTGTGCTGCTGGCGCAGGCGCTGTTCTCTAATCCAGACATCCTGCTGCTCGACGAACCGACCAACAACCTGGACATCGACACCATCCGCTGGCTTGAGCAGACGCTGAACGATCGCGACAGCACCATGATCATCATCTCGCACGACCGTCACTTCCTTAACATGGTGTGTACGCACATGGCGGATCTGGATTACGGCGAGCTGCGCGTTTATCCGGGCAACTATGATGAGTACATGACGGCGGCAACCCAGGCGCGTGAACGTCTGCTTGCCGACAACGCCAAGAAGAAAGCGCAGATTGCGGACCTGCAATCCTTCGTCAGCCGCTTCAGCGCTAACGCCTCTAAATCACGCCAGGCAACGTCGCGTGCCCGTCAGATCGACAAAATCAAGCTCGAAGAGGTAAAAGCCTCCAGCCGTCAGAACCCGTTCATTCGCTTCGAGCAGGACAAGAAGCTGTTCCGTAACGCGCTGGAAGTGGAAGCCCTCACCAAAGGCTTCGATGAAGGCCCGCTGTTCAAAAACTTCAACCTGCTGCTGGAAGTGGGCGAGAAGATTGCTATCCTGGGTGCCAACGGCGTGGGTAAATCCACTATGCTGAAAACTCTGGTGGGCGAAATGCAACCGGATAACGGTACCGTGAAATGGTCTGAAAATGCGCAGATTGGTTACTACGCGCAGGACCATGAATATGAGTTCGAAAACGATCTGACCGTCTTCGACTGGATGAGCCAGTGGAAGCAGGAAGGCGACGACGAGCAGGCGGTACGCAGCATTCTGGGGCGTCTGCTGTTCAGCCAGGACGACATCAAAAAGCCCGCCAAAGTGCTCTCCGGTGGTGAAAAGGGCCGTATGCTGTTCGGCAAGCTGATGATGGAAAAACCGAATATCCTGGTGATGGACGAACCAACCAACCACCTGGATATGGAATCGATCGAATCCCTGAACATGGCGCTGGAGATGTATCAGGGCACCCTGATCTTCGTCTCTCACGACCGTGAGTTCGTCAGCTCCCTGGCGACCCGCGTGATCGAAATCACGCCAGAGCGCGTGGTGGACTTCACCGGTAACTACGAAGATTACCTGCGCAGTAAAGGTATCGAGAGTTAAAAAAATAGCCGGGTGGCGGCTTCGCCTTACCCGGCCTACGCTCTATCCCCTCTCCCTGTGGGAGAAGGTTAGGGTGAGGGCATCAGGCCGCACTAAACCACCCACTCGCCCCCTTCAACCCCGTTCACCCGCAGCGTACGTTTTTCCCCCGTCGGTAATGACACCTTCAGTGCCTTCCATGCCGGACGATAGTCGCCGCGCGCATACACCTTCAGGTTGATACTTGCGCCGTCGCACACCATCTCCCATTCCACCCACAGCGCATTGCCGTTCAGGTAGCCCCAGCTTTCGCCGTCATCCTCAAACAGCAGCCCGGAGGTGGTGCCGACGCCTTTCACCGGGAACAGTTTTAGCTCACGGGTATCGTCTTTATCGGCGCTCACGTGACGGATGCGTTCGCTGAGCGGCAAACCGGCCCCTGCGCGCACCAGAAGCGGCAGCTTTTCCAGTGGCGCATCAAGGACGATCGATTGCCCGCCCGCATACCACGCGTGGGTGTAAAAATCGTACCAGCCGGTTTCGTTATCCGGCAGCCAGACGCGGCGCTCGCGCTGCCCGGCTTCGACGACGCTGGCCACCAGCAGGTCACGGCCCAGCAGGAAGTCGTCGCACTCTTCAAAGGTCTGCGCATCGTGCTCATGATCGAGGAAGGTCGGGCGCAGCATCGGCTCGTCGTCGGCGTGCGCCTGCCAGAGCAGGGTGTAGAGATACGGCAGCAGGCGATAGCGCAGTTCAATGGCGCTGCGAATCGCAGGGGTCACGCCCGGGTACATCCACGGTTCGTTCACGGTGCGATCGTCATTCCACGAGTGGATGGTAAAGCGCGGATGCATCACGCCGTTCTGTACCCAGCGCACGAACAGCTCGGCATCCGGCTTGTCGCCGGAGAAACCGCCGACGTCGTGACCGACGTTGAACAGTCCGGACAGGCTCATGCCCAGGCCCATGCGGATGTTGTAGCGCAGGGTGTCCCAGTTGGTACGGTTGTCGCCGCTCCAGGTCTGAACGTAGCGCTGCATTCCGGCACAGCCGGAGCGGGAGATCAGATACGGACGTTTATCCGGCGCAAAGCGCTGCTGTGCTTCCAGCGAGGCGCGCATCATCAGCAGCGGCATCACCGGGCGAATATGCTTGATGGCGATCTCCTGGCCGAAGCCATAGCAGCGCGCTTCCCCGTCCCACACTTCATACTCGTTGTTGTCGTTCCAGGTGGAGTCGATGCCCATTTCCAGCAACTGCGTGGTCACGCCGTTCTGCCACCACTGCACCGTCTGCGGGTTGGTGAAGTCGAGATGCGATCCTTCGTCATCCCAGAAGCTGGAACGTTCAGGCGCATCGGTTTCTGAATCGCGAATGAACAGGCCGCGTTCCGCCACTTCGCCGTAGCGGGGATGATCCTGCAACAGACACGGCTTGATGTTTGCCGCAAGCCGCAGCCCCGCGTCGTGGAACGCCTGGCTCATCACCTTCGGCTGCGGCACTTTGTCGTAGTTCCAGTTAAAAACGTAGCGCTTGCCGTTAATCGAGGTATAGCCGGAGGAGAGCTGGAACGAGTCGCACGGAATGGCATGCTCATCGCACAGGCGGATGAAGTTCATCAGCTGGTCCTGCGCGTCCGGCGCGTCGGTGTAGTGCATGGTTGAGCCGCTGTAGCCCAGGCTCCACTTCGGTCCGAACAGCGTTTTCCCCGTCAGGCGCACGAAGGCTTTCGTCACGTCCAGCACGCGCTTGCCGGTGAAGAGGTAGTAGTCAATATCGCCCGCTTCCGCCTGCCAGCGGCGGTAGGCGGTGTGATAGTTGTCGATCTCGTTACCCAGATCCAGCCAGCAGCTGCTCAGGTTATCGTAGAACAGGCCGTAGCTCACGTCATCGCGACGGGTGAGGGTGAACGGGATGTGCTTGTACAGCGGATCGGTGCTGGCGGCGTTATAGCCCATCGCGTCCAGGTTACGCATCTCATAGCGTTTGCCGTTGCGCTGTAAATCCCCCGCTTTCTCACCCAGACCGTAAAAACGTTCATCATTGCGACGGCTGAGATAGTGCGCCACGCCGTCACCGTGGGCGTTCAGCAGGTAGGCGCTGGTCGGGCGGTCATTGACCAACGGCTGCCACTCGCCCGCTTCATTGCGGTAGTGCCACTCCAGCCACAGGGGCTGGTGGACGGTGACGCGCAGCTGTTCGGTCGCTAAGGTTAACGCATCGCCCTGCTGCGTCAGTGTCCAGGCCGGGCAGGTGAAGCCGCTAACATCGTCACGACGGCGGCCTTCCCACGGTACGTCTTGTTCCGGCGCGATGCTCCAGGTGCGGTCCAGCGCCAGCTGGCCTTTACGCTTGATCAGCACGCGGAACAGATTCTCTTCCAGCACATACAGGCACAGACGGTGCTGGTTATCCACCAGCAGTTCCAGATGATTCGCTGACTGCGTATCGATGGTCCAGTTTTTCAGGGTTTTCATATGCAATACATCCACTATCAGGCGCGCTTGGCGCGACGTTCAGCAATAAATGCCACCAGGAAGAAAGCGCCAATCAGGTCAAAGAAGCCCATGGCGATAAAGAGCGGGTTGAAGCCGATTTTGTCGGCGGTCACCCCAATCAAAAGAGAGAACAGGAAGCTGGCGATCCACGCCGCCGAGCCGCGCATGCCGTTAACCGTCGCCATCTGGCCCTTGTCGAACGACTCCACGACCAGCGCGCTCAGCATGCAGGAGATAATCTGGTGGCCGAAACCGCCGATGGAGATCAGCACGATGGTGATATACGGGTCGCGGGTCACGGCCACAACGGCCAGAGAAATCATCAGAAACGCGCCGGTCACTGAACTTGCCACCACCGAGTTGACGCGGGTGCAGCCGAACCAGCGGGTGTAAAGCCGGGTGAGGTAGCCGCTCGCCACGCTGCCGAGGTCGGCGGCGAGGAACGGCAGCCAGGCGAACATCGCGATCTGTTTCAAATCCATGCCGTGCTCTTTGGCGAGGTACAGCGGCACCCAGAAGCTCAGCACAGCCCAGGCGGGTTCCGCCATAAAGGCCGGAATGGCGATACCGTAGAACCGTTTGTTCTTCGAGACGGTTTTCAGCGCGGTCAGAAAGGGCAGCCTGACCGGTGCGGGTTCGTTATCCTGTTTGATAAACGCCAGCTCGTCGCGGCTCAGGTTCGGGTGTTGCTCCGGGTTGTGATAGAAGATCCACCACAGGATCACCCACAGCAGCGCCAGCACGCCGGTAAACATAAACGCACCCTGCCAGCCGAACGACGCATGAGCGAAGTAAATGATTGGCGGAGCCAGCATCGCACCGATGGAGAAGCCCACGCCCGCCCAACCGGCGGCAACAGGACGCTCTGATTTCGGGAACCATTCACCGATGGTTTTGGCGTTCGCTGGCGTGGCGGCGGCTTCGGACGCGCCCATAAAGAAGCGCAGGATCGCGAGATGCAGCCAGCTCCCGGCACCTGCGTGGAAGATACACATCAGCGCCCAAATCCCGGCGCAGACCATAAAGCCAATCTTGAGGCCGATAACGTCAATCAGCCAGCCGCACAGGGGCTGGAAAATGGTATAGGCGATCTGGAACGCGCCGACGATCCACGAGTATTGCTCGGTGGTGATACCAAGGCTCTCTTTCAGCTCGGGGGCGAGAATACCTAACGAGTTACGGGTGATGTAGTTTACGGTCACGCCAAGAAGAAACAGCACCAGTACGTACCAGCGCAGATTCTTAATGACGCGACGGGTTTTGCTTGTCGCAACGGTGTTGTTGATGTCCTGACTCATTTTCTTCTCCACAAGACGGACGGTAAGGGACAAAGGTTCAGGTGTCACACAGCGTCAGGCGTTTGAAAGTTATCTGTTTTAGAGTGCTAAGCTGCTATACAACTAGTATGGAAGTTGTGTGACAGGTTCACCTTAAGAGAGAAATTGAGCAGGAAATAGTGGATTTTGTGCAAACTTTCTCATAACCGAGGTTTAATTTTCGGCATTATGGCCTTCTCGCAAGTTATTACCTGATAAAGATGTTGTGAAAATTTTTTCATTTCACATCCGGAGCCAGATCACAAAATGGATAAAAGGCTTAAAATCACCGAAATCGCCGCCCGTACCCGGCTCTCCATCAGCACCGTTTCCCGCGTGCTGGCGGGGAAGGCAAACACCAGCGAAAAAGCACGGGCAACGGTGCTGGCATGCGCGCGGGAGCTGGGGGTAATAGAGGGCATGGCGGCGGGGCGTCTGCTGCTTAACAGCCTGATGGTGTTTGCCCCGCAGCGGGCGTTTGACGAGCGGTCTGACATCTTTTACTACCGTGTCATCCAGAGCGTGAGCAAAGGGCTGGCCTCGCACGAGGTTCGCCTGCGTTACTGTGCGCTGGAGGAGAACGACAGCGACGCCCAGCTGTTTCTGGCCCGCATGAACGAAGTGGACACCCAGGCGGCGATCCTCCTCGGTATCGACGATCCGCATATCCACGATCTGGCGGTAGACGTGGGCAAACCCTGCATGCTGATTAACTGCCGGGACCGCCACATGCGCCTGCCCGCCGTCGCGCCGGATCACCGCGCCATTGGCGAGCGGGCGGCGGAGTACCTGTTCGAGATGGGGCACCGGGAGGTGATGAATGTGCTGTGTTTGCGTCGCTATACCATGGAGCTGCGCCTGTCGGGGATCCGCGACGCGTGGCACGGCCATAACCTCAGGTTTAGCGACCGGCGCGATCTGCTGATGGTGCCAAGCTTCAGCGCCAAAGAGACGGAGCAGCTGGTGAGTGAGTGGCTTCACCAGCAAAAAGGGAAAGATCTGCCGACGGCGTTCCTGGTGGGCGGCGACTTTATGGCGGCGGGGACCATCAGCGCCCTGCAAAAACACGGTCTGCGCGTGCCGCAGGATGTCTCGGTGATGAGCATTGACGGGTTTAATCTCGCGGCGATTCAGGATGTGCCTCTGACGGCGGTGCATGTCCCGCGCGATGAGCTGGGAACAGAAGCGGTATATATGCTCCAGCAGCGGCTGATGCGCCCGGACGCGCCGGTCGGAACATTGCTGCTGAACGGCACGCTGGCCGTGCGGGAATCGGTACGGCGGATACGTCAGGGAAAACGACGCACCGCCGTTGAGCGGGAAGGGCTTTACGACAGTTAAGCCATGCCCAGCGCGCGCTTGCCGTGGATGTTCAGATCGTTCACGGTGAAACGGTCCTGCCAGCTTTTCTCATAATCCTCGCGCGGGAAATCTCCCGGTGACGCGCCGGTTTCCAGCGCTTCCTTGACCTTTTTCGCGTAGGCGAGGTTTTTCTCGCACATCGGCGCGGCAGGAATATACATCACGTTGCCCCAGCCCTGTTGGTTTTCCACCGGCGCGACCGAGTGGATCACATCGCAGTGCCACCAGACAGAATCACCGGCTTCCAGCGCGGGAATGCTGGTCAACGCTTCGATGAGCAGCGGATGCCACTTCTCAGAAATCGGCAGCACGCGCCCCGGCGCCACGCCGCACAGTTCGTCTTCCGGCACGTCGTCCAGCAGCGGACGCAGCAGAATGTAAGCCATCGCTTCCGGGATCGGCACCACGTGCAGCAGCCCCTGGCCGGGGATCATGTCCGACAGTGCCGTCCAGCCCTGGAAGGTGCGGAACACGGAGCATTTGGTGGTGTTATCCACCGTGTACTCTTCCACCTCGGTACGGTGCGCAGCATTCCACGGATCGTATTTCTCAACGTTGCCGTCAAACACGCGGGCAAAGACCTGCTGATAAGCGGGCAGCAGCCAGCGCTCCAGCGCGCCGGAATCGGTGTGTGCGCCAAGGCCTTTCGAGGTTGTTCCTGGTGGGCGGCGGCGAATGCGGTCCGGATAAATTACGCTCACGTCCGGGTCGAACCACTGCTTACCGTTGCTCTCAAATGTCCATAAACGGTTCAGGAACGACTGTACCTGTGCCATCTCTTCACTCTGGCGCGCCTGCATTTGCGCCTGAGACCAGTAGATCGGATAAATCTCCGGGCGAGAGGCCGTTAAGGTGCCGAAGAAGTTATCGCCGGGTCCTTTGTAAACCTCGTCAAACTTATTCAGATCGAGGTAGTCGAGCATCGATTGATCCCATGCCAGCGCCTGCTCGCGCGGGAAGTGGCTTTTGATCACCGCGCAGCCGCGACGTTTAACCGCTTCGCGCTGTTCGGCGGTGATCGTACCGTTTTTCACATCCGTAAAGGGGATTACCGGCCATACGGATTCACCTTTATTTTTAAGGGCATTAATTTCCGCCACGCGGGCGGCGATTTTGTCGCTAAGCCGGTCGAACACTGCCTGCAGGTCACCGATCTGGGCCCGTAGCGCGCGTTTCATCTGACGAATTGCCGCTTTGTGGTCCGCTGGCAACGTTTCGCTGGTAAAGGTCATAACTGCCTCGTATCTTTCATTCGAAAGTAAAAGTGTCTACAAGTGATACTTTAAGTTAAAAATAAGTTAATGCAAGTTTAAAACCTTGACGGGCGCCACAGGATGGAAAAAGAGTGAAGGGGCCGGAGTGAGGCTCCGGCAGGTAGGGGATCAGACGTCGAACGGGGAGTGGGCGTCGAGCACGGCCTGAATCACATTCAGCGCGCCCTGATGGTTGTTATCGTCGGTAGTGTAACGGCTGACCGTTTTAATGCTTTCTGCCGCATTGCCCATCGCAAATGAATATTTCACCAGCTTCAGCATTTCCGCATCGTTGCCACTGTCGCCAATGCCGACGCACGCCTGCGGGGAGACTTTCCAGCGTTTCAGCAGACGACTGATGCCGTTGGCTTTGTGCAGGCCCGGGATAATCAAATCGACAAAACCGAAGCCGCTGGTAACCGGCTTCATGATGCCGTCCAGGGAGACATGCAGTTTATCGACCAGGTTCGGGATATCGCTGTCTGGCAGGTTCAGGGAGAATTTAAACAGCACGTCGTCAATGTCGCGGTAATCGCTGATGGGTTTTAAGCGATGGTAGTGTTTCGACATCAGCTTCACGAACGCTTCTGGAGCCTTATCGCTGACGTACGCGCTCTCCAGCCCGCAGGCCACAAAATTCAGCCCTTTGTCTTTCAGCAACTCGCCAATGACGATCTGCGACTCATGACGCGTTAGCTCACCGTGGAAAATCTGTTCGCCGTGGTCGAACACCAGCGCGCCGTTTTCCGCGACGAAGGAGATCTGATCTTTCAGCTCCGGGAAAAAGGAGATGAGCTGGTAATACTGGTTGCCGCTGGCGACAACAAATTCGATGTTACGGGCTTTAAGCTGCTCAAACTGTGCCTGGAAGCGGTCACGATCGTACTGCTTGGCATCATCAAGGAAAGTTCCGTCCATATCGGTGACGATAACTTTTACGGTCATACTGTGCTCCTGGGTCACTGCGTTTTGAAACATTCTAATAACAAGGTGACGGGGAGCACAAATTTAATTTCGAATGAAAGTTAGAAAGCCGGGTGGCGGCTTCGCCTTACCCGGCCAACGGGGAGACAATGTAGGCCCGGTAAGCGAAGCGCCACCGGGCGTTTTTTTACAGTGTATGCTCGGTACGGGCAATAATATCGTCCTGCGCATCCGGTGACAGGGCGGTGAAGAACGCCGAGTAACCCGCGACGCGCACCACCAGGTCACGATACTGATCAGGGTGTTTCTTCGCTTCCAGCAGCGTTTCGCGCGAGACAATGTTGTACTGAATATGCCAGCCTTTATGCACCTCGAAGAAGGTGCGCAGCAGCACCATCAGCTTCTGGCGATCGCTGTCGTTTTCCAGCGTCGACGGGTTCAGCTTCTGGTTAAGCAGCACGCCGCCGAGGATCGCTTCCGTCGGCAGTTTACCCACGGAGCCAATCACCGCCGTCGGGCCGAGGTGGTCGGTACCGGAGGCCGGGCTTGCCCCTTCCGCCAGCGGGGTGTGCGCTTTACGTCCGTCCGGCGTCGCCATGGTTGCTGCGCCAAACGGCACGTTTGCGGAGATAGACGACGTGCCCGCGTAGTAGTTACCCCCAATCGGGCCACGGCCGTAGCGTGGGTTGTGATACTGCTTCAGTTCTTCAATGTAGGTTTCGTAGGCACGGGTCAGCAGCAGGTCCACGCTGTCGTCGTCGTTGCCGTACTTCGGCGCGCCGTTGATCAGGCGCTGGCGCAGCTGCTCGTGGGTCAGCCCCTCGAAGTCATCCGCCAGCGCCGCCGCCAGCTGTTGCTGACCGATAACGCCCTGGTCAAACACTAGCTTCTTCACCGCGGCCAGGCTGTTACCGAGGTTGGCGATCCCCACCTGAAGGCCGGAAACCCAGTCGTACTTCGCGCCGCCCTGCTTAATGCTTTTCGCGCGTTCGATGCAGTCATCCACCAGCGCCGAGCAGAGAATGTCGTGGACGTTCTCTTCCAGCATGGTGTCCACCACGTACTCGATCTCAATGGATTTGCGGGTGTAGTAGCGGATCTGGTTATCCCACGCCGCCATCACTTCGTCGAAATTGCCGAAATTACCGGCCGAAAGCGCTTTTTCCTGCGGCAGGAATACCTGGCCGCTGGTGGCATCGCGACCGCCTTCCAGCGCTGCCAGCATCACGCGGGCAAAGTTGATAAAGCTCATGCCGGTGCAGCGATAGCCCCACTTTCCGCCGACGGCGGTTTCGATGCAGCCAATCGCCGCATAGTCATAGGCATCGTCCCGTTCCACGCCGAGCTTGATAAATTCCGGGATGACGATTTCATCGTTGTTAAACGCCGGCATCCCGAAGCCGCAGCGGATCACCTGCACGCAGGCGTCGAGGAAGTCGTTGCTCATGCCAGCGTGGTAGCGCACGCTCAGGTTTGGCTGGGTGGAGCGCAGACGGCCGCAGGATTCCAGAATTGCGTAGGAGAGCGGGTTGACCGCGTCCATTGGCTCGCCGTTGACCAGCTTCTGGCCGCCGATGGTGACGTTCTGATACAGCGGGCTGCCCGCAGAGGCTTTGGAGTGCGAGCCGGAGCGGATTTTGTTCACCTCCAGCAGCTTCAGCCAGCAGCTGTGCAGCAGCTCGATGGCGTGCTCGCGATCCAGGCTCTGGTCCAGCTCCACGTCGCGGCGATAGTACGGGTAAAGGTACTGGTCCATACGGGCAAAGGAGACGGAGTGACCGTTGGACTCAATTTGCAGGATCAACTGAATGAAGTAGCACAGCTGTAGCGCCTGCCAGAAGGTTTTTGGCGGCTGGTGGGCGATGATGTCGCAGTTTTCCGCCATCGCCAGCAGCTCGTCGCGGCGGCTGTCGCGGGTTTCGCTGGCGGCCATCTCACGAGCCAGATCGGCGAAGCGCCTGATGTGCAGGCTTACGGCTTCCAGCACGATATCAATGGCTTTCAGGAACTGATCGCCGTGCAGATCGTCCAGTACCGTCAGGTTGATGCGCGAGCGGCGCTCGGCTACTTTCGCGCGCAGGCCGTCGAGCCCTTTCTCCAGCACCAGCGGGAAATTCACCGCCAGGTGTGCGTCACCGGAGGTCATGTTGCCTTCCGCTTTGATGATGCCGGTTTCCAGCAGGCCCTTCTGCTCGTCGGTAAACATACCGTAGCAGCGATCCTGTACCGTCTGGCCGCGCCACCACGGGCAGATTTCATGCAGAACGCGTTTATTCTCTTCGCTCACCGCAAAGCCTGCACCTGGACGGTCCGCCAGATCGTCAATCTCTTTCTCAATCCAGGAGACGGTATATTCCGGGAAGATCGGCGCGGCACGCACTTCGCTGGCCTGGTTACCGATAATCAGCTCGTCGTGCTTGATCCAGATGGTACGTTTTGCCAGGTGGTGGGCGAGGGCCAGCGCGCGACGTACCGGGATCGGCTTGTCCAGATGCTGCTGATACATTTCGGTATAGTGCTGCGCGCGTTCGGTACAGACCGGCGGCTTAACGATATGCACCAGAGCCGTTTTGTGCGCCTTGATGCGCTCGCTGAGGGTGTTGAGATTCAGGGTGGTCATAAGTTTATCCTCGTAAGGTCGCGGTTAACCCTTTCTGGCAGGCATACTGCTGCGCGAAGTCCAGCAGGGCAGGGTTATCCAGCGGTTTGTCAGGGGCAGAGTAGGGTTGGCCGAGCAGGGTGTATTTGTTCATGCCCAGCGTGTGATACGGCAGATAATGAATATCATCGACGCCGAGTTCATCGGCGGCGAAGTTGGTAATGGCGGTAACCGACGCTTCATCGGCGTTAAAGCCCTGGATCAGCGGCACGCGGATGGTGATCTTCTTCCCGACGGTAGCCAGGCGCTTCAGGTTGTCCAGGATCCGCTTAGCAGAGCCATCGGTCCACTGCTTGAACACCTCGCCGTCGACATGTTTCAGGTCCGCCAGGAACAGATCGACATACGGCAGTGAAGGCTCGATATAATGCCAGGGCACGTGAAGGCAGGTTTCAACCGCAGTATGAATGCCTTGTTCATGGCTGGCTTTAAACAGGGCGTGCGCCAGGTCAGGATTCATAAACGGCTCGCCGCCGGAAAGGGTGATCCCGCCGCCGCTGCGGTCGTAGAAGGGCTTGTCGCGCAGCACGGTGGCCATAATCTCCTCCACCTGCTTCTCTTCACCGCAGACGGTAAGCGCCTGCGTCGGGCAGCAGTCGGTGAGGGCAGTGAGCGTCTTTTCACTTAATTTTTCACGATGGATGATCAACCCGTTCAGCGCACGTTCAACACACCCTGGCGCGGCCTGCTGACACAGGTCACAGCCGTCCAGACACAGACGGGCGTCAAACAGGACGTCCCGCGTGCGGGAGCGGCTTTCCGGGTTCTGGCACCAGCGACAGCCCAGCGAGCAGCCTTTCAGGAACACCACGGTTCGAATACCGGGGCCGTCGTGGGTGGAGTAACGCTGTATGTTGAAGATCATTTTTTTGCCCTCTGATTACATATGAAGATTAAATTACTTTCGAATGAAAGTTATCTTGATGTGGGTCAATTCATGAGCAGGTTTTCTCGTGATAGGGTAAATGCAGGCTAATTTTGAGGGTGACATCATGGAACTTTATCTCGACACATCCGACGTTGCGGCAGTCAAAAAGCTGGCGCGTCTCTTCCCGCTGGCGGGCGTGACCACTAACCCAAGCATTGTGGCGGCGGGTAAAACCCCCCTGGAAGAGTTGCTGCCCGCGCTGCACGACGCGCTGGGCGGCAAGGGCCGGCTGTTCGCCCAGGTGATGGCGAAGACCGCCGAGGGGATGGTGGAAGACGCACGTAAGCTGCGCGCGATAATCAATGACCTGGTGGTGAAAGTGCCCGTGACCGCTGAAGGGCTGGCGGCGATCAAAATGCTGAAAGCAGAAGGGATCCCGACCCTGGGTACCGCGGTATACGGCGCAGCGCAGGGGATGCTCTCCGCGCTGGCGGGTGCTGAGTATGTAGCCCCTTACGTGAACCGCGTGGACGCGCAGGGCGGGGACGGGATCCAGACGGTGATTGAACTGCAACAATTGCTGACGCTGCACGCACCGCAGTCAAAAGTGCTCGCCGCGAGCTTTAAAACCCCGCGCCAGGCGCTGGACTGCCTGCTGGCAGGGTGCGAGTCCATCACGCTGCCGCTGGACGTGGCGCAGCAGTTTATTACCTCTCCGGCAGTAGATGCGGCAATTGTGAAGTTTGAGCAGGACTGGCAGGGGGCGTTTGGGCGGACGTCTATTTGATGCTGTTGCCGGGTGGCGCTGACGCTTACCCGGCCTACGATTTTCTCCCTCTCCCTGTGGGAGAGGGCCGGGGTGAGGGCATCAGGCCGCAGCAGGGTTTAACCTCCGCACACCTCACACCCCGGATTACGCATCAGCTTCATCTCGCGGAACTGACAGGTCATCGCGTCATATATCACGATTTTGCCCGCGGCGGGCGTGCCGTAATGCGCCAGCACCTTAATCGCCTCCATCGCCTGCAAGGAACCAATCACCCCAACCAGCGGCGCCATCACGCCCGCCTCGACGCAGGTCAGCGCATTCTCGCCAAACAGACGGCTCAGGCAACGGTAGCAGGGCTCTCCCTCAGCGTAGGTGAAAACGCTGATTTGCCCCTCCATGCGGATGGCCGCGCCGGAAATTAGCGGCGTTTTATGGGCAAAGCAGCCCGCATTGAGCTGGTTGCGAATGGCGACGTTATCGGTGCAGTCCAGCACCAGGTCATGCCGTGCAATCTGCGCAAACAGCGCGTCGTCATCCAGCATCGCGTCAATCAGGGTGAACTGAACGTTGGGGTTAATTCGCGCCAGCGCCGTGCGCGCAGATTCCACTTTCGGCTGACCAACCGTCGCGTCGCTGTGTAGCGTCTGGCGTTGCAGGTTCGACACCGACACGGTATCGAAATCCAGCAGCGTCATGCGGCCGACGCCCGCCGCAGCCAGGTATTGCGCCGCCGCGCAGCCCAGCCCGCCAAGGCCGACAACCAGCACGCTGGCCGCCTTGAGCGCTTCCTGACCCTCGAAATCAAACCCGCGCAGCACGATCTGGCGGTTGTAGCGCATCATCTCCGGGTCGCTCAGTTCCACCGTCATGTCAGCCTCCGAACAGGTGGTTAAAGCGTTCCACTTCAACCCATTCGCCCGCCTCAACGTGGCCGCGATCGCGCTCCAGCACGATAAAGCAGTTACCCTGGCTGAAGGAGCTAAAGATGTGCGAACCCTGATGCCCGGTGGTGCTCACCTCCAGCTCGCCATCGGCGTTGCGCGCCAGAATGCCGCGCTGGAAATCGAGACGGCCCGGAGATTTTTTGAGGCGCGTTGCCGCCCGCACGCGCACACGTTCCGGCAGCGGGTCGGCATTGTTGCCTGAAAGCTTCGCCAGCAGCGGGATCACCAGCTGGTAGAAGGTCAGCGCGGCAGAGACCGGGTTACCCGGCAGGCCACAGAACCAGCTGTGCGGAAGTTTGCCAAACGCGAACGGTTTGCCCGGTTTAATCGCCAGCTTCCAGAAGGCGATTTCACCCAGCTCTTCAAGCAGGGTTTTGGTGTAATCCGCTTCGCCAACCGATACGCCGCCAGAGCTGATCACCACGTCGGCAGAGGCGTCCGCGTCGATAAACGCCGTGCGCAGTTTCTCCGGATCGTCAGGAATGATGCCGAGGTTAATCACCTCGCAGCCCAGTTGCTCAAGCATCAGGTGCACCGCCAGACGGTTGGTGTCGTAAATCTGCCCCTCGTTCAGCGGCTGACCCGGAAGCTGTAGCTCGTCTCCCGTTGAGAACACCGCCACGCGTACCTTGCGGACAACGTCAATCTCCGCGATGCCAAGCGATGCCAGCACCGGCAGTTCGGCGACCGTCAGTTTTTGCCCGGCGGCAAAGACCGTTGCGCCGAGGGTAATGTCTTCCCCGATGTGGCGGATATTCTGTCCCGCTTTGACGCTGGCGGTAAAACGCACGCCGTCGTCCGTTAGTTCGGTCTCTTCCTGCATCACCACGGCTTCACAGCCCTTTGGCACCGGCGCGCCGGTCATAATGCGCACGCAGGTGTCCGCTGGCCACTCACCGTTGAACGGCTGCCCGGCAAAGGCTTTACCTGCCACCGGCAGCGGCTGACCCGTTTGCAAATCCGCCAGACGTACGGCATAGCCGTCCATCGCCGCGTTATCGAACCCCGGCACGTTCAGCGGCGAGACGATATCGCGCGCGGCAATACGGCCAAAACAGCGCACAAGCGGCAGCGTCTCAACGTCGTGCAGGGGAGTAATACGATCAAGCATCTGCGAGAGTGCCGTCTCAAGCGGCATCAGTCCGGCGGTAAAATCCATGGTGGGCTCCTGCGGAGTAACAACGAAAGCGCTCATTATGGCAGAAAAGTGCGGCTAACTGTATGACCCGATGGGTGTAAGCTTTACATCACAGTTGCGTCTTTCTATATTCAAAAATCATCTGAAGATTCGTCGACGATAATGATATTTATAGAAAAAGCAGCCAGCCAGGCTGATGGGTGATGCGAAATGAGTAAAGCGGTTATCGCAATTCATGGCGGTGCCGGGGCAATCACCCGTGCACAGCTCAGTCCCGAGCAGGAGAAGCGTTATATTGATGCGCTGAACGCCATTGTGGAAACAGGCCAGCGCATGCTGGAAGCGGGCGAAAGCGCGCTGGACGTGGTGACCGAAGCGGTGCGCCTGCTGGAGGAGTGTCCGCTGTTTAATGCCGGTATTGGCTCGGTCTTTACGCGCGATGAAACGCATGAACTGGATGCCTGCGTGATGGACGGTATCACCCTGAAAGCGGGGGCGGTGGCGGGCGTCAGCCGACTGCGCAATCCCGTACTGGCCGCGCGTCTGGTGATGGATCAAAGCCCGCATGTGCTGCTGACCGGGGCGGGGGCGGAGAAATTTGCCGTCGAGCACGGGATGGATACGGTCTCGCCCGATCTTTTTTCCACCGAGGAGCGTTACCGGCAGTTGCTGGAGGCCCGTACAGCGGGGATGACGCAGCTGGACCATGCCGCGCCGCTCGATGAACGCAGCAAAATGGGCACGGTAGGCGCGGTGGCGCTGGATAAAGCCGGTAACCTCGCCGCCGCGACGTCGACAGGCGGTATGACCAACAAGCTTCCCGGACGCGTCGGCGACAGTCCGCTGCCGGGGGCCGGGTGTTACGCTAATAACGCCACGGCGGCGGTGTCATGCACCGGAACCGGCGAAGTGTTTATCCGCGCGCTGGCGGCCTACGACATTACCGCGCTAATGGATTACGGCGGATTAAGCCTGAGTGAGGCCTGCGAGCGGGTGGTAATGGAGAAACTGCCAGCCTTGGGCGGAGAAGGTGGCTTAATCGCGGTGGATCGGGAGGGCAACGTGGCGCTGCCGTTCAACAGTGAAGGGATGTACCGGGCGTGGGGGTATGCCGGCGATGCGCCCAGCACAGGCATTTATCGTGAATAAGGGGGCATTGCGTGCCGCACAGTGAAGAGCTGGACAACTGCGAAGTGCTGGCTGTCCACCAACTGAATATTGCCTTTCAGGAAGAGCGGCAGTTCATCCCTGCAGTACAGAATTTATCGTTTTCGCTCAGGCGCGGCGAGACGCTGGCGATTGTCGGCGAGTCCGGATCCGGTAAATCGGTTACCGCGCTGGCGCTGATGCGTCTGCTTGAGCAGACGGGCGGGCAGGTCACCAGCGAGCGGATGCTGTTGCGCCGTCGCAACCGTCAGGTTATCGATCTCAACGAGCTGAGCGCGTCCCGGATGCAGGGGGTGCGCGGGGCGGATATTGCGATGATTTTTCAGGAGCCGATGACCTCCCTGAACCCGGTCTTCCCGGTGGGCGAGCAGATTGCCGAATCTATCCGCCTGCATCAAGGACTGAGCGGTGATGAGGCGCTCAACGAAGCTAAACGGATGCTGGAGCTGGTACGTATCCCTGAGGCGCACGCGATTTTGTCCCGCTATCCGCATCAGCTTTCCGGTGGCATGCGCCAGCGGGTAATGATTGCGATGGCGCTGTCGTGCCGTCCGGCGGTGCTCATTGCGGACGAACCCACCACGGCGCTGGATGTCACCATTCAGGCCCAGATCCTGCAACTGATTAAGGTGTTGCAGCAGGAGATGGAGATGGGGGTGATATTCATCACCCACGATATGGGGGTGGTGGCGGATATTGCCGATCGGGTGCTGGTTATGCATCAGGGCAATGCCGTGGAAACCGGCTCGGTGGAGCAGGTCTTTCATACGCCGGTGCATCCTTATACTAAAGCGCTGCTGGCGGCGGTCCCGCGTCTGGGCGCCATGAATGGCAGTGATTTTCCGCGCCGTTTTCCGCTGTTCTCTCAGACCGAACAGGGCCAGCAGGAAGACGAAACCGAGCAGAACACGGTGGTTTCCGGCAGGCCGATCCTTGAAGTGCGTGACCTGGTGACCCGTTTCCCGCTGCGCAGCGGGATCCTTAACCGCGTGAAGCGCGAAGTGCATGCGGTTGAATACGTCAGTTTTGATCTCTGGCCGGGCGAAACGCTGGCGCTGGTGGGGGAGTCCGGCTGCGGTAAATCCACCACCGGGCGGGCGCTGCTCAGGCTGGTTGAGTCGCAGGAGGGGAGCATCACCTTCAACGGTGAGCGCATCGATACACTCCCCAATGGTAAATTGCAGGCGGTACGCCGGGATATTCAGTTTATTTTTCAGGATCCTTATGCGTCGCTCGATCCGCGCCATACGGTGGGGTACTCGATTATGGAGCCGCTGCGGGTGCACAACCTGCTCGACGGTGAAGCCGCGCAGCGCCGCGTCGCGTGGCTGCTGGAGCGCGTGGGCCTGAAACCGGAGCATGCCTGGCGTTATCCGCACGAATTTTCTGGCGGTCAGCGACAGCGTATCTGCATAGCCCGGGCATTGGCCCTGAATCCGAAAGTGGTGATTGCGGATGAGTCCGTGTCAGCGCTGGATGTCTCCATCCGCGCGCAAATCATCAATCTCCTGCTCGATTTACAGCGGGATTTGGGCATTGCGTTTCTGTTTATCTCTCACGATATGGCGGTGGTTGAGCGGATCAGCCATCGCGTGGCGGTGATGTACATGGGGCAAATTGTTGAAATTGGCCCCCGTCGGGCGGTATTTGAAAACCCGCAGCATCCGTACACCCGCAAGCTGATGGCCGCCGTACCGGTTGCCGATCCTGAGCATCGTCACGCCCAGCGCGTGCTGTTGCAGGACGAAATGCCGAGCAATATTCGTAAACGGGGCGAAACTCTGGAGCGCGTGGCGCTGCGTGAAGTCGGTCCCGGTCATTTTGTCGCACCCCCGCGTCAGGGCAATGCATTCTCGCGGTTATAACTTACAACAGGCAGGAGAACACAATGGTTCCTTTTGTTGCTCGTCAATGGCTGCTTGCCGCGAGCGTGACGGCTGCGCTGGCCGCCGCCCCCGCGATCGCGGCGAAAGACGTGGTGGTGGCTGTGGGGTCTAACTTCACGACGCTGGATCCGTATGATGCTAACGACACCCTTTCTCAGGCGGTGGCAAAATCCTTCTACCAGGGGCTGTTCGGCCTGGACCGCGAGATGAAGCTGAAAAACGTGCTGGCGGAAGGTTATACCGTGTCGGACGACGGGCTGGTCTATACCGTTAAGCTCCGTACCGGCGTGAAGTTCCAGGACGGCACCGACTTCAACGCCGAGGCGGTTAAGGTCAACCTGGACCGAGCCAGCAATCCGGAAAACGGTCTTAAGCGCTACAACCTGTATAAAAATATCGCCCAAACCGAGGTGATTGATCCGGCGACGGTGAAGATCACCCTCAAAGAGCCGTTCTCGGCGTTTATTAATATCCTGGCGCATCCCGCGACGGTGATGATTTCCCCTGCGGCGTTGAAGAAATACGGCAAAGAGATTGGCTTCCACCCGGTGGGGACCGGACCGTACGAACTGCTTACCTGGAACCAGACCGATTATGTGAAGGTGAAGAAATTCGCCGGATACTGGCAGCCGGGGCTGCCGAAGTTGGATACCCTCACCTGGCGGCCGGTCGTGGACAACAATACCCGTGCCGCGATGCTGCAAACCGGCGAAGCGCAGTTTGCCTTCCCGATCCCCTACGAACAGGCAGCGCTGCTGGCGAAAAACAGCAAGCTGGAGCTGGTGGCCAGCCCGTCGATTATGCAGCGCTACATCAGCATGAACGTCACGCAAAAACCGTTTGATAACCCGAAGGTGCGCGAAGCCATCAACTACGCCATTAACCGCCAGGCACTGGTGAAGGTGGCCTTTGCAGGCTACGCCACCCCGGCGACGGGCGTAATGCCGCCAACCATTGAGTACGCGCAGAGCTATCAGCCGTGGCCGTACGATCCGGCGAAAGCGCGGGAACTGCTGAAAGAGGCGGGCTATCCGAACGGCTTTAGCACCACGCTGTGGTCGTCGCATAACCACAGTACCGCGCAGAAGGTGCTGCAATTTACCCAGCAGCAGCTGGCACAGGTGGGCATTAAAGCCAGGGTCACGGCGATGGATGCCGGACAGCGCGCGGCGGAAGTGGAAGGCAAAGGACAGAAAGAGAGCGGCGTGCGGATGTTCTACACCGGCTGGACGGCTTCAACCGGTGAAGCGGACTGGTCCCTGTCGCCGCTGTTTGCTTCCCAGAACTGGCCGCCAACGCTGTTCAATACCGCGTTCTACAGTAATCCGCAGGTGGATAAGGATCTGGCCGATGCCCTGAAAACCACCAAACCGGAAGAGAAAGCGCGCCTGTACAAAGAGGCGCAGGACATTATCTGGAAAGAGTCGCCGTGGGTGCCGCTGGTGGTGGAAAAACTGGTCTCAGCCCACAATAAAGCGCTGACCGGTTTTTACATCATGCCGGATACGGGCTTTAGCTTTGACGACGCGGATCTAAAATAAAACTCATGCTGAATTATGTGTGTAAACGCCTGCTGGGGCTTATCCCGACGCTGCTGATTGTGGCCGTGCTGGTGTTTTTGTTTGTCCACATGCTGCCCGGCGATCCGGCGCGTTTGATTGCCGGACCGGAAGCGGATGCCACGGTTATCGAACTGGTGCGTAAACAGCTCGGTCTTGATCAGCCGCTGTATCGGCAATTTCTGCGCTACTTTGGCAATGTCCTTCAGGGCGATTTCGGCATCTCGATGGTGTCGCGTCGTCCGGTGTCGGAGGAGATTGCCAGCCGCTTTATGCCCACCTTCTGGTTAACGATTGCCAGTATGAGCTGGGCGGTTGTGTTTGGCCTGGGCGCGGGGATTGTCGCCGCCGTCTGGCGCAACCGCTGGCCGGATAAGCTCGGTATGGCGCTGGCAGTCACCGGTATCTCTTTCCCGGCGTTTGCGCTGGGTATGCTGCTGATGCAGATTTTCTCCGTCGAGCTGGGCTGGTTGCCCACCGTCGGGGCCGACACCTGGAAGCACTACATTCTGCCCTCTATGACGCTTGGCGCAGCCGTTGCGGCAGTGATGGCCCGCTTCACCCGCGCCTCCTTTGTCGACGTGCTGAGCGAAGATTACATTCGCACCGCGCGGGCAAAAGGGGTGAGTGAGAAATGGGTCATTCTGAAGCATGGTTTTCGTAATGCGATGATCCCGGTGGTCACGATGATGGGGCTACAGTTCGGCTTCCTGCTGGGCGGCTCTATCGTGGTAGAGAAGGTCTTCAACTGGCCGGGGCTGGGGCGCCTGCTGGTCGACTCGGTCGATATGCGTGACTATCCGGTTATTCAGGCTGAAGTTCTGCTTTTCTCGCTGGAGTTTATTCTTATCAACTTAGTGGTGGATGTGCTGTACGCCGCCATTAACCCGGCCATCAGGTATAAGTAAGATGCGATTACTGAACTGGCGTCGCCAGGCCATTTTAAACGCTATGCCGGGGATCAGGCCGGACCATATTCGCACCCCGTGGGTTGAGTTCTGGCGTCGATTCCGTCGTCAGCCCGTCGCTATGGTCGCCGGGTTGTTTGTGTTACTGCTGATCCTGGTGGCGATTATCGCCCCCTGGATAGCCCCGTTTGATGCGGAAAATTACTTCGATTACGACCGGCTGAACGATGGACCGTCGATGATGCACTGGTTTGGCGTGGACTCGCTCGGGCGCGATATTTTCAGCCGCGAGCTGGTAGGGGCGCAGATCTCGCTGGCGGCCGGGGTCTTTGCGGTGCTGATGGGCGCAGCAATTGGCACCGTGCTTGGGCTGGTGGCCGGGTACTATGAAGGCTGGTGGGACCGCATCATCATGCGTATCTGCGACGTGCTGTTTGCCTTTCCCGGTATTCTGCTGGCGATTGCCGTGGTGGCGGTGATGGGCAGCGGCATGGCGAACGTCATCATCGCCGTGGCGGTATTCACGATTCCCGCTTTCGCGCGCCTGGTACGTGGCAACACGCTGGTGCTGAAGCAGCAGACCTTTATCGAGTCGGCCCGCAGCATGGGAGCCAGCGATACCACAATCCTGTTCAGCCATATTCTGCCGGGAACGGTCTCGTCTATCGTGGTCTATTTCACCATGCGCATAGGCGTGTCGATTATCTCGGCGGCCAGCCTGTCGTTTCTGGGGTTAGGCGCACAGCCGCCGACGCCGGAGTGGGGCGCGATGCTGAACGAGGCGCGGGCGGATATGGTGATCGCCCCGCACGTGGCGATCTTCCCGAGCCTGGCGATTTTCCTGACCGTGCTGGCGTTTAACCTGCTGGGGGATGGGCTGCGCGACGCGCTGGATCCGCGGATTAAGGGGTAGGTTTTTGCAGGAACTTACCCCTCACCCTAACCCTCTCCCCTGAGGGGAGAGGGGACTGCTCGGTGCGGTCTGTTCCCCCTCGCCCCTTTGGGGAGAGGGCCGGGGTGAGGGGTTAAAGATTAAACCCGGCTGCCCCACAAATCATACTCGTCGGCGTTTTCGACCTTCACGCGAATAATATCGCCCGGCTTGACGTTGGTTTCCCCGTTCAGGTACACCGCGCCGTCGATTTCAGGCGCATCCGCCATGCTGCGGCCAATCGCGCCTTCTTCGTCCACTTCGTCGATAATGACCAGAATTTCGCGGCCCACTTTCTCCTGCAAGCGTTCAGCAGAGATCTGCTGTTGCAGCTGCATAAAGCGGTTCCAGCGTTCCTCTTTGACCTCTTCCGGTACCTGGTCCGCCAACTCGTTGGCCGTTGCGCCTTCAACCGGGCTGTACTTGAAGCAGCCCACGCGATCCAGACGCGCTTCTTTCAGGAAGTCGAGCAGCATCTGGAAATCTTCTTCGGTTTCACCCGGGAAGCCAACGATGAAGGTGGAGCGCAGGGTCAGATCCGGGCAGATCTCGCGCCACTGCTTGATGCGCGCCAGCTGGCGGTCAACGGATCCAGGACGCTTCATCAGCTTCAGAATGCGCGGGCTGGCGTGCTGTAACGGGATATCCAGATACGGCAGGATTTTGCCTTCCGCCATCAGCGGAATCACGTCGTCAACGTGCGGGTAAGGGTAGACGTAGTGCAGACGCGTCCAGATCCCGAGCTTAGCAAGCTGCTCGCACAGGCCAACCATGCTGGTTTTTACCGGCTCGCCGTTATGGAAGCCGGAGCGGTGTTTGACGTCCACGCCGTAGGCGGAGGTGTCCTGGGAGATGACCAGTAACTCCTTCACGCCCGCGTCGGCCAGGCGTTTGGCTTCTGCCAGCACCTCGCCAATCGGACGGCTCACCAAATCGCCACGCATCGACGGGATGATGCAGAAGGTGCAGCGATGGTTGCAGCCTTCGGAAATTTTCAGGTAAGCATAGTGGCGCGGCGTCAGCTTCACGCCCTGTTCCGGCACCAGGCTCAGGAACGGGTTGTGCTTTGGCTTTGGTACGTAGTGATGAACATGTTCCAGCACCTGCTCGTAGCTGTGCGGGCCGGTGATCTCCAGTACCTTCGGGTGCACTTCGCGGATCTGATCCACCTTCGCGCCCAGGCAGCCGGTGACAATCACTTTGCCATTTTCCGTCAGGGCTTCACCAATGGCTTCCAGTGACTCCTGGACCGCGCTGTCGATGAACCCACAGGTGTTGACGATCACCATGTCGGCGTTGTCGTAGCTTGGCACCACGTCATAGCCTTCAGTGCGAAGTTCAGTCAGGATGCGTTCGGAATCCACCAGGTTCTTCGGGCAGCCCAGGGAGACAAAGCCGATTTTCGGCGGGTGCGTAACATTGCTCATAGGTTAAAAATTCATCAATTATGGAGTTATCAGGGCGGGATTTTACAGCGTATCGCGGGGGATTTATACACTCTTGATGGCGCAGTTGAGGCGGGCAATCGTTGTAACATTGTAAAGAATGTTAATCAGTTATCGTTTATTGATCTCAGGCATCACATTGTACAAAAAATGACCTTATTATTAATAGGGTAACATGGCTGACAGAGGAGGAAATAGCATGTCCGTTGACAGACTGAAACGCGATCTGCTTAACAAGCTGATCAACGCCCGAATCGACCTGGCTGCATATCTGCAACTCCGCAAGGCGAAAGGGTATATGTCAGTCAGCGAAAGCGAAAATCTGCGTGATAATTTCTTTGAACTTTGCAATTTCATGCGTGATAAAGCACCCATCCTGAAAGCGCACTGCGCTGAAAACGAATTAGTGGCGCTGCGCCGCGCCGCCGAGGTGCTTTCCATCGCCGGGGTCTGTTTGATGAACGGACGTCACGACTGCCCGAATTTTATTGCCGTTAACGCGGAGAAGCTTGAAAACTGCCTGACCACGCTCGCGCTTTGCATCATGTGTCTGAACAAGCCGGAAACGCTTGCCCGACACTGAACCTGGGGGAGGCAACTCCCCCTTTTGATTAAGCTTTTGTAAAAGTGTTAACGCACCCGGGAACAGTGGCTAATCTTTAAGCCATATGCCGATAAAGGAGTGCGTTATGCCTCGATCCTCGCTGCTTTTCCTCCCTGTACTGTTATTCCCGCTTTCGCTGCTTGCGGCGCCCGAGACGGTTAAGGTCGACGTGCTACAGACAAAACTGGATCACCCCTGGTCGCTGGCGTTTCTGCCTGATAATAAGGGGCTGCTGATCACGCTAAAAGACGGGCAGCTTAAGCACTGGCAGGCAGGGAAAGGGCTCTCCGATCCGATTGTCGGCGTGCCGAAGGTCTGGGCGAGCGGCCAGGGCGGATTGCTGGACGTGGTGCTGGCCCCGGATTTTGAACAATCACGGCGGATCTGGCTCAGCTTCGCCGAGGCGGGTGATGATGGAAAAGCGGGCACCGCGGTGGGCTACGGGCGGTTGAGCGATGACCTCTCGCGCATTGAGGGCTTCCAGGTGGTGTTCCGACAGATGCCGAAGCTCTCTACTGGCAACCACTTTGGCGGACGGCTGGTGTTCGACGGCAAAGGCCATCTCTTTATTGGCTTAGGTGAAAACAACCAGCGCCCGACGGCGCAGGATCTGGATAAGCTTCAGGGTAAGGTGGTGCGCCTGACGGAGGACGGGAAAGTGCCGCCGGATAACCCGTTTGTGAACACCGCCGGTGCACGGCCTGAAATCTGGTCTTACGGCATTCGCAACCCGCAGGGGATGGCGATGAACCCGTGGAGCGACGCGCTGTGGCTTAATGAACACGGCCCTCGCGGCGGGGATGAGATCAACATTCCTGAAAAAGGCAAAAACTACGGCTGGCCGATGGCGACGCACGGGATCAACTACAGCGGCCTGAAAATCCCGGAAGCGAAAGGCGAGCACGTTGAGGGCACTGAAAAACCGCTGTTTGTCTGGAAAGTGTCGCCCGCCGTCAGCGGCATGGCGTTCTACAACAGCGACGTCTTCCCGCAGTGGAAAAACAAGCTGTTTATCGGCGCGCTGAAGGAGAAAGACGTCATCGTGCTGAGCGTGAAGGGCAATACCGTGACGGAGGACGGGCGCATTCTTGGGGATAAAGATCAGCGAATTCGCGATGTGCGCGTCGGGCCGGATGGTTATCTGTACGTGCTGACCGACGAGACGGACGGGCAGCTTTGGAAAGTCAGCCCGTCCGGGTCGTAATCAGGTCACCGGGATCATCACCACGTTGCGATACGCCGGGCGCTCGCTGAGCTGCTGGATCCAGCGCTCAAGGTGAGGGCGCGGGGTCCAGCTGAGACCCATGTTAGTGAGGTTCCAGACGAAAGGGGCGACGGCGATATCGCCCACGCCGAACGTGTCGCCGGAGAACCAGGTATGCTTCGCCAGTTCGTCGTCCATCATCGCAAACAGCGACTCGCACGCGTCCTGGGCGGCATGAATGGCGGGATAATCACGATCGGCTTCCGGCGTACGGATAAGCCCCATCAGGATCACGCGGTGCGTTGGGGAAAGCGTCTGGTTTGCCCAGTCCATCCATTTTTCGCCCTGCGCGCGCTGGGCTGGATTTTCTACCCACAGCCGACCCTGGCCGTACTGCGCGGCGAGGTATCGCACGATGGTGTTAGACTCCCACAGCGTGGCGTCTGTCTCGTCATCGCGCAGTAGCGGCACCAGTCCATTTGGGTTCATCGCCAGGTAGTCCGCGTCTTTATTCACGCCAAACTCCAGGCCCGCCATAACCTGCTTGAACGGTAAATCCAGCTCTTCCAGCGTCCAGAGCACTTTTTTCACGTTGGTCGAATTGTTCCTGCCCCACAGCGTAATCATATTTACTCCCGATGAGATGTGAATCCGAGTCAGCTTTTCGCCATGGTGAGATAAACCTAACAATTACGCAACAGATGCTAAAAAAAACACCGCAATCAAAGCGTATCTGAATGTTATTGCATAAACTTTAAAAACTTTACCTGGAACAGGTTTCTTTGAAGGCTGTAGTGCGCTATTACTCATCGCTTCTTGCGACACGGTGATTGTGACGTGATTTTTAGAATGGACACTCGGGTGGCATTTATGACGCAAAAAACTTCCTCTCTGCGCAGCCTGGCGGCAGGCTCGGCGCTGCTTTTCCTTTTTGCCCCAACGCTCCATGCGGCGGAACAGACAGCGCCCGAAGCGCCGCCTGTTGATGCGCGCGCCTGGATCCTGATGGATTACGCCAGCGGGAAAGTGCTGGCGGAAGGTAACGCCGACGAAAAACTCGACCCGGCGAGCCTGACGAAAATTATGACCAGCTATGTGGTCGGCCAGGCGTTGAAAGCGGGCAAGATCAAGCTGAATGACATGGTCACCGTCGGGAAAGATGCCTGGGCGACCGGTAATCCGGCGCTGCGCGGCTCGTCCGTGATGTTCCTGAAGCCTGGCGACCAGGTCTCCGTGTCCGATCTGAATAAAGGGGTTATTATTCAGTCGGGAAATGATGCCTGTATTGCGCTGGCCGATTACGTCGCGGGCAGTCAGGACTCATTTATTGGGCTGATGAATGGCTACGCGAAAAAACTGGGTCTGACCAATACCACTTTTAAAACTGTTCACGGCCTGGATGCGCCGGGTCAGTTTAGTACCGCGCGCGATATGGCGCTGCTGGGCAAAGCGCTGATCCATGACGTGCCGGATGAGTACGCTATCCATAAAGAGAAAGAGTTCACCTTCAACAATATCCGCCAGCCTAACCGTAACCGTCTGCTGTGGAGTAGTAACGTTAACGTGGACGGCATGAAAACCGGTACAACTGCCGGGGCCGGATACAACCTGGTGGCTTCTGCGACGCAGGGCGATATGCGCCTGATCTCAGTGGTGCTGGGAACGAAAACCGACCGAATTCGTTTTAACGAATCCGAAAAACTGCTGACCTGGGGTTTCCGCTTCTTTGAAACCGTCACGCCGATTAAGCCGGACGCTACCTTCGTCAGCCAGCGTGTCTGGTTTGGTGATAAAAGTGAAGTGAACCTGGGAGCGGGTGAAGCGGGTTCCGTCACCATTCCACGCGGTCAGCTGAAAAACCTGAAAGCCAGCTATACCCTGACCGAGCCACAGCTCACCGCACCGCTGAAAAAAGGTCAGGTGGTCGGGACGATAGATTTCCAGCTTAACGGCAAATCTATTGAGCAGCGTCCGCTGGTGGTAATGGAAGCGGTGGAAGAGGGCGGCTTCTTCAGCCGGATGTGGGACTTTGTGTTAATGAAATTCCACGGCTGGTTTGGCAGCTGGTTCAGCTAAGTTTTTGCCGGGTGGCGGCTTCGCCTTACCCG
>NZ_JADCLG010000013.1:70879-151582 GCF_014982425.1 Enterobacter cloacae complex sp. I1M
AACGGCTCGAACGTAGGCCGGGTAAGCGCAGCGCCACCCGGCATAACCTCAATACATCAACTTCACCTGCTGCGCTTTCGCGTATGCCACCAGCTCGTCATCCGGGCGGCAATCACTGACGATGGCGTCAAAGCGCGACAGTTCTCCCATCCTTGCCGGACGGACCTTGCCAAATTTACTGTGATCAACCACCAGCACATGCTGCTGCGCGGCGTTGAGCGCCCACTGTTTCACCGGTAACTCTTCAAGATTAAAACAGGTTGCCCCCTGTTTCACATTCACGCCCGCCGCAGAGTAAAAGGCGATATCAGGGCATACATTGCTCAGCGTGTCCTGAATATTCAGCGGCTTGAAGATGGCGTTGCTGGCATGAAACTCGCCGCCACACAAAATCACCCGGCATGCTGGTTTCTCCTGCAAAGCCAGGAAGGTATTTAGCGAATAACAGACGGCGGTAAAGGGAACGGTGCTGTCGATGGCCTCGATGATCCACGGGGTTGTCGTACCGCAGTCAAAAAACAGCGTTTGATGCGGCTGCACCAGCGAGGCGGCGAGCCGCGCGGCTTTGCGCTTCTCTTCCACCAGGCGTGTTTTTTGATCGCTTAACAGATAATGGCTGGCGCTACGCGGCTCCAGAACAATATACCCGCCAAGCAGCACAACGGGGGCGCTGTCGCTGTTCAGATCGCGACGAATGGTCATTTCAGACACGCCAAGCAGGGAAGCGGCTTCCTTAAGATGCAGCTTATCGCTGCGCTTCAGCGCCTGAAGCAGCTGAGCAATGCGGTCATCGCGACGTGTTTCCATAGATCCTCGGGCTAAAAAAGTGAGCCCCCGCAGGGCGGGGGCTCAAGTGTAACCTGACGGACCGGGGTTAGTCACGTATCCAGCCTTTGCGGATCGGAAGAGCAAACAGAACGCGATAGGCCTGTGATAATGCACGATAAAGCGCCGGGCCAAAGAGGCTCCACAGGATGGCTGCGCTGACGCAGCCCATCAGCCCCACCAGGAAACCGCCGACCATATCCAGCGGCCAGTGCACCCCCAGGTAGACGCGGGACCAGGCGATGGCGACTGCCACGCCCATCAGCACTACGCCGGACCACAGGCGATGCCAGAACAGGAAGGCCAGCGCAAAGGTGAAGATCACCGTGCCGTGATCGCTCGGGAACGAGTCATCCGGCGCATGGTGCAGGAAGTTGTAGCCGATGCGATCGACAAACGGACGATCGTGCGGGAAGGCGTGACCCAGCACGTAGCTTGCCAGCACGCTCACGCCAATTGCCATTGCCATTTTGATCACCAGATGGCGCTGGGCGGTGACCTGTGTACGAGGTCCCCATAACCAGAGGATCACCGCCAGCGCCGGTACAATGCTAATCAGATCTTTCGCAATGAAGGTGGCGAGATCGATCATCCATTCCGGTGACGACGGTGTGGCGTTGAGCAGGTAAAACAGTTCGTAGTTCAGATTTTCTAACATAATCTCGTTACTCTTTAGCAAACCGGGCGGAAACCAGCCCGTAAACCAGCACCTGGGAAAACCAGACCCACCACCCGGCCCACAGGTTGTGAGAGAAAAAATGCGCGCCGCGCATGACCTGCCCGAAGCCCATCACCAGCCCCATAACAACGCCTGACGCGACAAAGGACCATGCCAGGCGCGGACGTTCACGCCAGAAGGCAAAAAACAGCCCCATCACCATAAACCCGCTGGAGGCGTGGCCGCCGGGAAAGCAGCGTCCCGGTCCGCTGTCTGCCGGAACGGCGCTGAACAGGGGATACGAAACGGACCTGCCGCCATATTCCACCAGATCCCACGGACAGCTGTGGTGGCTCATGCTTTTCAGCACCCCTACTACCAGCGCACCCAGCCCCATCAGAAGCGCGGCCGTTACCAGTCGGGCATTGCGTTTGTAAGCGCCGTAAATCAGCGATGCGGCAGCGATAACAATGGTCACATATTTCGCCAGCCGATGGTTCAGCAGATCCAGCAACGGGTTTTGCTGTAGCGGAAAATGATGCGCCGCTGCGTCATACCAGAAACCGGTTATCCATCGGTCAAGCGATTCATCGCGCGAAAGCCAGGTAAAAAGCACCGCAAGGGCAATAAGCACGAAAAGTTGATAACCATAAAAGCGGGCAGGCAAACGGTAAAGACGTTTTGTCTTATTTGTCGGTAACTTAGATAATTCTGAAGGGCTGACGGCGTGTGTCATAGTTTCGGTCAATAACGTGAAATAGCACTATCATAGGGAGGGCAACTTAAGGAAACCTTAAACAACAACGATAAGTGCGTTATTTCTGTTTTTTCACGTTAATTTGCTATCTCAGACAGCGGCAATTCATTACACTCATCGCGATTTTTTCATACTAAAGAGATTGCATGATAAACCGTTCTTCTTCCGGTAATCGTCTGGGTCGTCAGGCGTTACTTTTTCCTCTGTGTCTGGTGCTTTACGAATTCTCTACCTACATCGGCAACGACATGATCCAGCCCGGCATGCTGGCTGTGGTTGAGCAGTACAACGCAGGTATTGAGTGGGTGCCGACATCCATGACCGCCTATCTGGCGGGCGGCATGTTTTTACAGTGGCTGTTAGGGCCGCTGTCGGATCGTATTGGCCGCCGTCCGGTGATGCTGACGGGCGTAGTGTGGTTTATCGTCACCTGTCTCGCCACGCTGCTGGCGCAGAGTATTGAGCAGTTCACGCTGCTGCGTTTCCTTCAGGGCGTGAGCCTGTGCTTTATTGGCGCCGTGGGCTATGCCGCTATTCAGGAGTCGTTTGAGGAGGCGGTGTGTATCAAAATTACCGCGCTGATGGCAAACGTGGCGCTGATTGCACCGCTTCTTGGGCCGCTGGTGGGAGCCGCATGGGTTCACGTCGCGCCGTGGGAGGGGATGTTCGTCCTCTTTGCCGCGCTTGCGGCTATCTCTTTCTTTGGCCTGCACCGTGCGATGCCGGAAACCGCCACCCGCCTGGGCGAAAAGCTCTCGCTTAAAGAGCTGGGGCGGGATTATAAGGCGGTGCTGAAAAACGGTCGTTTTGTCGCGGGCGCGCTGGCGACGGGCTTTGTCAGCCTGCCACTGCTGGCGTGGATTGCCCAGTCGCCGGTCATTATCATCAGCGGCGAACAGCTTAGCAGCTATGAGTATGGCCTGTTACAGGTGCCGATTTTTGGCGCGCTGATTATCGGTAACCTGGTGCTGGCGCGTCTGACGTCACGCCGTACCGTGCGTTCGCTGATTATTTTGGGCGGCTGGCCCATAGCGGCAGGGCTGATTATCGCGGCGGTGGCGACCGTAGCCTCGTCTCATGCGTACCTGTGGATGACGGCGGGGCTGAGTGTTTACGCGTTTGGTATCGGCGTGGCGAATGCTGGCCTGGTGCGCCTGACGCTGTTCGCCAGTGAAATGAGTAAAGGCACGGTGTCTGCCGCGATGGGGATGCTGCAAATGCTGATTTTCACCGTCGGTATTGAGGTGAGCAAGCATGCTTATGCGTTTGGCGGAAACGGGCTCTTCAGCCTGTTCAATCTCGCAAACGGTGTGCTGTGGGTAGGGCTGATGGTGGTGTTCCTGAAGGACAAACGCGTCGGAAGCGCACTGCAACCGTAATCCTTATTCCCTCTCCCTGCTGGGCGAGCTCGGGACAGTTCCCTCTCCCTGTGGGCTGAGGGATCCCCAGTAATTTGAAAGCAAAAGCGATAACGTTGCCTCAGAATAACTGAGGGCTTTCAGCGATGCCTCGGTCCGGCTGTAAATCGCTGAGGCGTTTCCTGTAGGCCGGGGCGAGGCGCAGGGATGCGCCGAGAGGGCGGGCTTTACAGGGATGTTACCTCCGCCCGTCCCCGATAAGCCGGAAGGAATAAGCCGAAGGCACCGCGAAGCGGCGATTTTCCGCCGGAAGCCCGGGTCGCCAGGGTGGTGGCGACTGAGCCACCCTGGCACGTTCACCGGTCATGTCGTGACAGAGTAGCAAGGAACATAAAGTGAACGGAATGACCACCAGAGCCGTATGTTCCCCCTCACCCCAGCCCTCTCCCTCAAGGGAGAGGGGGCCATCTGTGCAGGCATTATTTTGTGGGGAACCCTCAGCCCTGTGGGAGAGGGTTAGGGTGAGGGCACCAGACCGCACGGAATCAATTAAACGGCGCCTTCCCCTCCAGCACCATATCAATCACGTCCAGCACCCCTTCGTCATTATTGTTCGGCGCTTCATAGCGGGCCACAGCCTTTATATGCGGTCTGGCGTTGGCCATCGCGAAGCCAAACCCAGTCTGGCGCAGCATCTCCACGTCGTTACCGCTGTCGCCAAAGGCCACCACTTCACTGTCCTCAATGCCCCAGCGCGCTTGCAGGATCCGCAGGCCGTTAGCTTTGTGCACGCCAGGGATTATCAGGTCGATACTGCCGTGACCCGTGGTCACCGGCACCATGATGTCGCCAAGCTTCTCATGCAGCAGCGCCTGAATGCGCGGTATTTCGTCGTCAGAGACGTTAAGCCCGAACTTGAAGAAAATATCGTTGAGGTTGTCAAAGCTGCTGACGCTTTCAAGGCGGTGATAGTATTTCGCCGCAATCTCTTTGAAGAGGTCGTTATACGTTTTCAGCGTGTAGGCGCTGTTTTTTCCGCAGGCAATTATCTCAATGCCGGGCACGTCGTTTAACAGGGTGGCGACGGTCAGAAAATGCTCTTTCGACAGTTCGCCGTTAAACACGTCTTCGCCCGCATCCACCACCCAGCCGCCGTTTTCGGCGACGAAGGCGATTTCATGGGCGATCTCGGGGAAAAATGAGATCAACTGGTAGTACTGGTTTCCGCTGGCGACCACAAAACGGATGCCTTGCGCTTTCATGCGCGCGTACTGCGCCAGAAAACGCGCGCGATTATAGGTTTTCGCATCGCTCAGGAAGGAGCCATCCATGTCGACTGCAATCAGTTTAACGCTCATATCCCTTCTCCATTGTCGTTTGTTCTGCTTCCGGTTTTGCCACCGCACGCGCCACCAGGGCGGCAATAATCACTAACCCTAACACCACCAGCATGGCGCTGCGCAACCCGTAGTGCTCACCGAGGAATCCAAGCAACGGTGGCCCCACCAGGAAGGCAAGGTAGCCCGTGGTCGCCACAACGCTCACGCGCGTCGGCGCATCGGGGCCGGTATCGCTGGCAGCGGAAATGGTCAGCGGGAAGCCAAGGGAGGCGCCCAGCCCCCACAGGATCACCGACACACCGGCAATCCAGTCCACATCCACAAAGATGATCATCGCGATGCCCAGCCCACCCAGCAGGGCGCTGGCACGGACGACCGCCACGCGGCTGTAGCGGTCGATAAACCAGCCGCCGGTAAAGCGTCCGACGGTCATGCCGAGCGTAAATCCGGCGTAGATCAGCGAGCCGGAGGTGGGGCTAAATCCGTGCCCGTCCACCATCAGTAACGGTAGCCAGTCGTTGGCGGAGCCTTCAGCAAATGCCATCGCCAGCACCACCACGCCAATCAGCATTAGCTGGAAATCACGATAGAAGGGCAACCCTTTTGCCGCAGACTTCTGTTCGTCCGAGGCGTGTTGTCCTGTGCCTGCGGGAATAGCCCTGATGCCGGTGAGGATCGGGATAATACAGACCAGCGCCGCCAGCAAAATGTGCACATTGGCCGCAATGCCCAGCGCCGTCAGCGCCATCCCCACGCCCGCGCCCGCCAGCGTGCCGAGACTGTAAAAGCCATGCATCATGGGCAGCACCGTTTTGTTCATCGCCTGTTCGACGGCGGCTCCCTCGACGTTAATGGCCACTTCAGCCGCACCAAAGCTGCCGCCAAATACCATCAGCCCAAGGGCAAACATCAGCGGCGAGGCGAACCACAGCGCCACGCTCAAAGCGAACATTCCCACCACGGCGCAGCACATGGTGGTACGGATCACCGCGCGCGTGCCAAAGCGCTTCACCAGCCAGGCCGAGCAGAGGATGCCGCTCATCGAGCCAATCGACAGGCCAAACAGCACGATCCCCATCTCCGCCGTCGAGACGGATAGCGTATCGCGGATTGCCGGGGTGCGCGTTGCCCAGGAAGCCATCAGCAGCCCGGGGATGAAGAAGAACATAAACAGCGCCCACATGCGCAGATGCAGGGCTTTGCGAGGAGAAGTTAGCGTCATTGGGATCAGCACCAGAAGTACAACAATAGCGACAACACTAGCAACTTTGTGTACATTTGTACATAAACCGGATGAGGATTTTATGAGCAGACCACCAAACGACCCTAACCGCCGCGAGAAGATACTCCAGGCGACGCTGGACACCATTGCTGAGCACGGTATTCATGCCGTCACGCACCGCAAAATTGCCACCTGCGCAGGCGTACCGCTGGGGTCGATGACCTACTATTTCGACGGGATGGAGTCGCTTCTGGAGGAGGCGTTCACGTGGTTTACGCAGCAGATGTCTCAGCAGTACCGGGATTTCTTCGCGGGGGTGACCGGGCGGGAGAGGGCGTGCGAGGCCATTACCACGCTGATCCACAGTTCAGCCGTGACCACGCCACACAATATGGCGCTGATGTATCAGCTGTACGCTTTTATGCACCGCAGCGCCGCGCTGAAAACGGTGATGCAGGACTGGATGAAGATGAGCCAGACTACGCTTAAGCAGTGGTTTGATCCAGCCACCGCCCGTGCGCTGGATGCGTTTATCGAGGGGATGACGCTGCATTTTGTAACCGACCGGTCGCCGTTAACCCGGGAGGAGATCCGGGCGATAGTGGGACGGATTGCAGGCGAGGATACCGTCTGATAGCGCTCGCCCCGGCCACGCCTGATGTCAGGAGATTTTTTTCCCGCTGGCGTCAACGACGACTTCGCCATCTTCCTTCGTAAATGCCCTTTTTTGCGCGTCCGGAAGGATGTCGAGAACGACTTCAGAAGGGCGGCACAGACGTGTACCCAGCGGCGTCACCACAATCGGACGGTTAATCAGAATGGGGTATAGCAGCATGAAATCAATAAGCTGGTCATCGGTGAAATTTCCCCCGGCAAGGCCCAGTTGCTCATAAGGCTCGACGTTTTTGCGCAGCAGATCGCATACGGAAATCCCCATGTCTGCAATCAGCCTGGTCAATTCATCACGCGACGGTGGGTTCTCAAGATAGAGAATAATTTCGGGTTCCGTACCGCTGTTGCGGATCATCTCCAGCGTATTGCGCGACGTGCCGCAGGCCGGGTTGTGGTAGATAGTGATGTTGCTCATATCCGTTACTCATTACAGTGTGAAGGAGAGACGTAGCGCCAGCGCGGCGAGCGTCACAAACAGAACTGGCAGCGTCATTATGATGCCCGTCCTGAAATAGTAGCCCCAGGTAATGGTCATGTTTTTCTGTGCCAGCACATGAAGCCATAGCAGGGTAGCCAGGCTACCGATGGGGGTGATTTTCGGCCCCAGATCGCAGCCAATCACGTTAGCGTAAATCATCGCCTCCTTAATCAAGCCTGTTGCCGCACTACCCTCAATGGAGAGCGCGCCGATCAATACCGTTGGCATATTGTTCATTATGGATGACAGAAAGGCGGTGATAAATCCGGTTCCCAGCGTAGTGGCCCAGAGTCCGTGTCCGGCTAAGCGATCAAGAACGCCTGAAAGAGACTCCGTCAGCCCGGCATTACGCAGGCCATACACCACCAGATACATCCCCAGCGAAAAGATAACGATCTGCCAGGGTGCGCCGCGCAGCACTTTCCCGGTGTTAATGGCGTGCCCGCGTTTCGCAACGGCAAACAAAATCAGCGCGCCAGTTGTTGCGATAGCGCTGACCGGGATACCCAGAGGTTCAAGCACAAAGAAACCGACGAGCAGTAGCAGCAGCACGATCCAGCCCGTTCTGAACGTCGGCAGGTCATGAATGGCCCGTGCGGGCTCGCGGAGTTTTGCCAGGTCATATTCCGGCGGTATTTCCTTGCGGAAGAACAGATGCAGCATTACCAGCGTCGCGGCAATTGCGGCGATATCAACCGGGATCATCACCGAGGCGTATTCGCTAAAGCCCAGCTTAAAGAAGTCCGCTGAGACGATGTTGACCAGGTTGGAGACAATCAGCGGCAGGCTGGCGGTATCGGCGATAAATCCCGCCGCCATCACGAACGCCAGCGTGGCCTGCTTGCTGAACCCCAGCGCCAGCAGCATGGCGATAACGATAGGCGTCAGGATCAATGCCGCACCGTCATTGGCGAACAGCGCCGCCACGGCCGCACCCAGCAGCACGATCCAGGTAAACAGCAACCGCCCGCGACCGTTTCCCCAGCGAGCAACGTGCAGCGCCGCCCACTCGAAAAAACCGGACTCATCCAGCAGCAAACTGATAACGATTACCGCGATAAACGTGGCGGTCGCATTCCAGACGATGTTCCAGACCACCGGAATATCGTTAACGTGGATCACACCGCTCGCCAGCGCCAGCGCGGCGCCAATGGTGGCACTCCAGCCGATACTGAGCCCTTTGGGCTGCCAGATAACCAGTACCAGCGTAAACAGAAAAATAGCCCCTGCCAGAAACATCTTTTACTCCGTTATATCTGTTTTTGTGAATGTGTTGTGGTCAGCACGAGCCCGGGAGGCGGTTTTTCAGCTTCATACGTGTCTCTTCTCGCAGGCAGTTCCAGCTGGTGTCGATAACGGTTGCCGCCCACGCGGGCATGTTGGGAGAGAGACGGTAGTAGATCCACTTACCCTCGCGACGGTCGATGGCCAGCCCGGCCTCGCGCAGTAAGGCCATGTGGCGGGAGACTTTCGGCTGCGGCTCGTTGGTAGCGGAGCAGAGATCGCAGACGCACAGCTCGCCCGCTTCACGCAGAAGCATGACGATGGAGAGGCGCGTTTCGTCGGAGAGGGTTTTGAAGAGCTGGAGCGGGTGGAGCATTCTGTCATCCTGAATGTTTTGTGTCATATGCATTAAATCATATGTGATTGTAGTAAAGGAGAGAAGAAGGAGATAGCAGGAAGGATAAAAAAGCGACTGGAGGACTCGCTAAGGTCAAAATAGTCTTTATGGCTTGTCCGGACTACTCCTGATAGTCATGGGAAAGAAACCGCCCCAGGGGGACGGTTTCTTTATATCTGCTCACTTTCAACGCTCTTCTGTGCTCAGGCGCAGCAGCGATCGTTCCAGGTGTCACGGTAAATGATATTCCCCTCCGTGTACTTCCATGAGATTGCTTCGTAACGCAATTCGAGCGTTTCAAGATGGGTGCTGCTCATCCCGTTAGGGGTCATGAAGGGCGCCACTGTCGTGAACTTAACGTTTTCCATCACGATATTGAAATATTCGGCCTCGATCCCGGACTCCAGAATGCGGTACATCTTAATGATCCCCTTCTTCATAACTCTCCCTTCGCACACGGCGCGGTAAAGAAGCGGGGTAGTCTGATCAAATTCTTTAACTATCGTAATAGGGCGATGGACGCGCGTGCCGGTGAGTTTACCCCAGCTTGGATCAACCGGAATGGTTACACCGTGGGAGAACGATTTTAGCTCTATGGAACCAAGACGCGTGGGCATCATGCAGCTACCGATAATCGGCGAACCGTTCTCGTCTTCTAGCCATAGGTGTGCGGGTGTAGACATGTAATTTCCTTATTAGTAAGCGTAACGCATTGATGTTCCTCAATGCCATATCCAGTAAGCCAGTCCCAGTGTTACCAGGTAAAACAGGAGGATGAATCCCTGGCTAACCTCAGGGAAGTAAACGTCAAGGACATAGCCAAAAATGAACGTGAGGATGATCGGGACATAGGTCCAGAAGAAAAACTGAGCCTGAGATTTGAACCAGCGTCTTAAAAAGCCCATCAGTGTCTACCCATTAGCTTCAGGATCGTGTCAGCAGCATCATAAGGGCTTTGACTGTCAGTCCATTGCTGGGTTAGCACGCCCGCGCGCATAAAAGCAGGCTCCACCAGGAAATACATCATCTCCAGTTCTCGCAGGTATAACGCTTGATAGTAGGCGGGATGCATCACTTGCAGGCGATGAGCGCTGTCAGCAGCTTTTTGCACAACCCCGTATACCCCCAGCCCTCCAATAGCCGCGCCCGTTAATCCTGAAACGACCTTTAACCCTGAAGGTGGAAGGGTCACATAGAGGCAAACAGTCGATGCGACGCCTGCAGAGAATGAATACGAGGTTAGCGTGCTGGTGGATATATAAACGTTAGCGCGCATTAGAGCATGCTGTATCGCTGATAATTCTGCCGGGGAATAATCCTTAACCAGCTCCTCTACGTACGTGTTGATTAGGTCAAAGACGATGTTCCAGCGAGAAACGAGATGGAATATGCCCTTTCGGAATCGAGCGTCCTCCAGGTTTTGTCGGGTGCATACATCGTAATATTCATCTGTAAAGCAGGAGGTGTAGTACAGCAGGCGTTGGGCACCGGCACCTATATTATTCAGGTGGCTCTTTACCTCTTCACCTACATCACGTACCGCCCGGTCCAGCTTCATTGCCAGTATCTTTTGGCTCTGAAGCTGGCGGATGATCTCTTCAGAATGGTACATGCTTACTGACCTCGCACTTCAGCTCAATTGAGCGATTTTTTGCTGCATCCCCTAAGACCGGCATTGCTATTACTGAACTTGAAAACTGCATTCCTGTCCCCTCCATAGTGTTTCTATCCGCTCCAGCGTATATCTGTAACTAATATGGAAGTTCAAAGCAGTTCATGTTTATGAAAAGCAGGGTATTTTTAGGATAATGACTTGATGTTTTTTAACCAATATGCGATTTATCGGCGAGCTTTTAGTGCGAATAGATAAGTTCAACATTGAGTGACTCGTTCCAAAATCCAACAGAAATATCATCACATACAGACTTTGCCACGCGCAACTAGTAGCGCTCTGGCGTGTTCCAGCCTTTCAGGCAGTTAGCGCCACCCTTAAAGCAGATCGAGCCCCCAGCAGGGCGCTGGCGCGTCACAGCATGGCCAAAAAATCTTTCGCAGACCAAAATCGCACTACACCGCACCCGCCTGCGGTTTTTGGATCATAAAATTTTTTCAGTTTTATTTTTCTCCAAATCAGACCGCCATACCGCGCCAGTGCTGGCGGCTCAACAGAAACCCAGAACTGAAAAGATTGAAAAGAATTTCAGTGTTTTTCATTTTTCTGGATTTATATCTTTGCCCCTGCCTTGGCTAATAATCTGATTTATATGATTTTTTCTGTTTTTTTGCGTGAGTGTAAATGACTGATAAAGTAATCATGTGTTATGATCTTTTGCGATGAAATCAAGGATGACGTGGCCTTCAGATTGATACCAATTTACAATTGACTGAAATTCTTGAAATGCGCACATTTTGAATGTGCTTGTTTATTGAATAATGGTGGCATAATGAAAATCAAAGATGGATTATTGGTTTTAATAATTACTGCATGTTCATACTTATATACATACGTATATTTTTTAGGATATTTCAGAGCAAAAAACATTCCTGAGCAGTTTATTGATATCCAGTTGATTTCAATGATAAAGGTTGGTGTTTTTTTGTTAGGGGTCTTAGGGTTAATGTCATTTTTTATTGACATGTTGACTTCGATAGGTGAGCGTGAAATAAATGAAGGCCAGACTGATGCTGTGACACTGAGTGAACCATGGAGGCTTTTCTTTAAACGAAATAGTCTAATTATCATTACAATGCTTTTGGCTATAATGGATTTTTTTCATGATCCGACAATATCAAAACTATCATTTATTGTGTTTGTATTTTGTTTTGTTTTTCTGGCTGAGTTTTCTGTTGTGCCAAAGAATGTAAATACAAAATGGTATATGCGGAGGTTTAATATTTATTTGAAATCACCTAGAGTTACTGGATCAATAAAAGCTGCTCATAAGTTTAATGTATTAACACAATTTGTATATTTAACTTGGGGCATGTCGGCATTGTTATTGATGTATTTTATTGGTGTGACCGTGGCTAATGGTGAAAAGGATACCCTCATGTGTAATGGGAAATATCATGCTTTACAAATAAACTCAGATGCAGTGCTTGTCACACGAGATTATCGGGAATTTAAGTTTATAGAGAAAACTGAATGTAGTTTTACGAATTTAAAATGAAAGTTTATACTCTCAACAGGGGAGCTGTAATTGGAATTATGTTAGTAATGTTGAAGGCTTCGCATGGAAGCCACGTCATAACAATCTGCAACGAGTTTCACTTTAACAATTGTGGATATCCCCATACCTAATTGAAATTAATTCAACTCAACAAATTTGTAGCTATCGAATGCCATACCAAGTTCAATAAATTTGCATCGTGAATTTATCTCTTTATTCATATCAGCGATTGCGCCTCTTATCTTGGCTTTATTCTCTTTACCAGCTCTTACTCCGGCAAAAACCTTAGTAATTTGAAATCTGGAAAATTCATGGATACCCTCACGGTTACTTAATGCTCTTACTTCCTGTTCATAAGCCCATTGTTTGCTTTTAGATAGTGCAATATTCAACCCGTTCATATTACCGTCTTTGTCATATAAGGCAGGTCGCATGTCGGTATAATTAACATCGAAAGGAACTATTATTATTGGATTTTCAGTTTTTGAAATTCGTGCAATCATTTCGGATGTATATTCAAACTCAATTGCAAAGCCTTGATGTTCGTCGGCATAATGTGCCCACATAGGAGCGGATAAATGGTCTAAACTAAAACATGTGACTGTTAAGTTATTTGACACTAAACGATGAGTTATTCCACCTACGCCTGTTTGACTCATTAAATTAAAATTTCTTTGCAATAATTTATTAGATGCCTTTTGTTCGAGTTTATAGATGCTTTTAAGTCTTTTAAAAAGTTTTTGTTTGCCTTGGGATGGAAAATATGGGTAGCAGTCAAAAGGATCGTTGAATTTTTCTGGTCTTGAATACCATAATGTACCGTTACTCAGGGTTTTTAAGCAATTTTCCATATTAAGATATTTATAGAATTTCCTATTGACTGGTCGTGTCAGGGAATGGTTGATGCCAACATTTAACATTAGATATCTCCTCTATTAAATATTCAAAGATGCTGTGAAACTGTGCATCCTAAATGCAATTTCGGTGATAATGATTGATTGCAAGTTTTTTTGATGTCAATATCATTATTCTTTTGAATTTTTGAATCCAGATGTGTCGCTTTGTTCTTCGATACTCTCTATATGAGAAACTTTAATTGCATTTGAGGCCTTGATAATTTCAAGAGCATCCTCAGTTGAAACACCTTTTAAATCAATGATTCTTCGATCTGAGCAAATTTCTATTTTAATGCTATTTTTTCTCTGTAACATTTCAAGTGCCTTCAGTACTAATGGTGCATAGGTTTTACCACGTTCATATAGTACGCTAAGAAATTCTTTTACGGTTGATGGCTTGGCGGAGAAACAACGTACCACTCCAGCATGCAAACCCACTTCATCAAAACCATCTATGAATTTTTGCCTTAGGTCTTCTGGAACGTAAAGTTCGATAGAATCGTACCTGGCTTTTCTATCTGATGCCATAGCTGTAGCCTTACATAGTTAATGAGCTTTCTCTGTCGCCACTTTGCCGCCATTGGCATGAAATGGAGTGAGTAAGTCAGTGATTTGGAAGGGATAAAATAGCAGGCAACAAAAAACCCATCAACCTTGAACCAAAAATGGCGGGGTTGATGGGCTCCACAAATTGGGGACATCAAAGAAAAGCAGTGGCACTAGTTATGACTGCATCCTGCGTAAAAAGTTCTGCGCGTAACGAAAATTTTTTCAGCCACACGCAATCTTGAGATTTATCCGAGTCCTGGCCAGATAATGATGATCAGCGTACCTGCCAGCGTCAGCAGCACGTTTGCGATGGCGTAGGTGCCTGCATAGCCCAGCGCCGGGATGTTGCTGCGCGCGGTGTCGCTGATGATCTCCATTGCCGGTGCGCAGGTGCGCGCGCCCATCATCGCGCCGAAGAGCAGGGCGCGGTTCATGCGGAGCACGTAGGCGCCGAACAGGAAGCAGATGACTACCGGTACCAGGCTGACGATAAGTCCGGAAACCAACATTTGCCAGCCGACCGCACCCAGGCCATTGCCAATGCCGCTCCCGGCGCTTAAGCCGACACCCGCCATAAAGACCATCAGACCGAACTCTTTCACCATGTTCAGCGCTCCCTGAGGGATGTAGCCGAAGGTGGGATGGTTCGCTCGCAGGAAGCCCAGCATGATCCCGGCGAACAGCAGACCGGCAGCGTTACCGATGCCGAAGCTAAAGTTACTGAACTGGAAGGTGATCATCCCGATCATCAGGCCAACAATGAAGAAGGCGCAGAAGGCTAACAGGTCCGTCACCTGACTGTGAATCGAGATAAAGCCGATACGGTCGGCAACGGTTTTAACACGTCGGGCATCGCCGCTGACCTGCAACACATCGCCTTTATTAAGCACCACGTTATCGTCAATAGGCATTTCAATCTGGCTGCGGATCACGCGATTGAGGAAACAGCCGTGGTCGGTCAGCTTCAGCTGCGCCAGACGGCGGCCCACGGCGTTGTGGTTCTTCACCACAATCTCTTCGGTGACGATACGCATGTCCAGCAGGTCGCGGTCAAACACCTCTTTCCCGTTGCGGAAACTCGGATCGAGACGCGCGTGGGCGTCCGGGTAGCCAACAAGAGCGATGTCATCGCCCATCTGGAGTACCGCGTCACCGTCCGGGTTTGCCAGAATGCCGTTACGACGGATACGTTCGATGTAGCAGCCGGTCTGACGGTAGATCCCCAGCTCGCGCAGGTTTTTCCCGTCGGTCCAGGCAACCAGCTCTGGCCCGACGCGGTAGGCGCGGATCACCGGCAGGTAAACTTTACGTTTGGAGTCCGTATCCAGACCACGCTCTCGGGCAATGGTTTGGGCGCTGGTCTGGAGATCCTGATGCTGAAGTTTTGGCAGATAGCGCGCGCCAACAATCAGGCTCACCAGACCAATCAGATAGGTCAGGGCATAGCCCAGGCTCAGGTTATCCAGCGCGGCGGAAAGCTGCGTGCCTGCCATGCCAGAATGACGAAGCGTATCCCCCGCGCCAACAAGCACCGGCGTGGAGGTCATCGAGCCTGCCAGCATGCCGGCCGTTAAGCCGATGTCCCAGCCAAACAGTTTGCCCAGCCCTAACGCAATCAGCAGGGCGCTGCCGACCATCACCAGCGCCAGCATCAGATAATTTTTGCCGTCTCGGAAGAAAATGGAAAAAAAGTTCGGACCGGCTTCCACGCCAACGCAGAAAATAAACAGCATGAAACCTAAGTTAAGCGCGTCCGTGTTAATACTGAAATGTTGCTGACCTAATAACAGGGAGACGACTAAAACGCCAATGGAATTACCAAGTTGAACTGAACCCAGGCGCAATTTACCCAGACAAAGGCCCAGTGCCAGTACCACAAATAATAACAGGATGTAATTCCCATTTAACAAGTCTGCGACGTTTATATTCACGGAGGCTAACTTCTTGTTTACCAGTAAGTTGTTGAATGAAAGGACTATTTGGGCTACTGTTTTCAGAGTCAGGGAATCACTTTGCACCTCCCTGCTTCCTGATAAATACCCTAAACACTAGCAGGCGGTTAGTTTAATCGTAATAGCTACCGACAGCCACCTATTATCGCACGACTTGTGTGCGTGCTTTGGCAAGGATTGCCGCAATGCTTTATCTGACTGGGCGTCCACCGGACGATTTTTGTATTTGATAGAGATAAGTCAGGAGGATAGTTTGAACTTTAAACGAAACTGGGTTGGCGTAATCAGCTGCTTTTTGCTGTTTACGGTCGTTTGCATGTCGCTTGCTTTTAATGTGAAGGGCGCCTTCAGAGCGTCCGGTCATCCCGAGCTGGGCCTGTTGTTCTTTATCCTGCCGGGGATAGTGGCCAGTTTTCTCTCGCGCAAAGGCGAGGTGGTAATGCCGCTGCTGGGGGCCATCCTTGCGGCGCCCCTCTGCCTGCTTCTGATGCGCGTGCTGTTTCTCTCGTCGAGAAGCGTCTGGCAGGAAGTGGCGTGGCTACTGAGTGGCGTTTTCTGGTGTGCGCTGGGCGCGCTCTGTTTCTTATTTATGCGCAGCCTGCTGCAACAGCGGAAGCATCATAAATAAAAACGCCCTCAGGGTGAGGGCGTCTTAGCATTACTGAGCGGCAAACAGGCCCAGGTGCTCTTTGGCGTACGCTTCGAAATCGGTGCAGCCGCCGATGTGTTTCTGATCGAGGAAGATTTGCGGCACGGTTTCAACCGGTTTACCCACGGTTTTTTCCAGATCGGCTTTGCTGATGCCTTCCGCGTGGATATCCACGTAACGGAAGTTGAAATCATCACGTTCTTCAGTCAGTTTCTCAGCCAGCTCTTTCGCGCGCACACAGTAAGGGCATCCTGGACGACCAAAAATTACTGCAAACATTTCTCTCTCCTCAAAAAACAAGCCTGACGGCGAATAATCCCTATAGTGCACGATAACCTGCCGTCATGGAAAGAAGGTTTCACCTGTCACTTTGATACAGTCAGGCTATGTTTCGCCAATTACATCAGGTGGATCATTGCCTATACTGGCTGCCATACGTTTTACGCAATACAAAGAGAGACAAAATGACGCCAACCATTGACCTGCTTCGTTCCCACCGTTCCATTCGCCATTTCACCGATGAGCCGATCACCCAGGCACAGCGGGACGCGATCATCGACAGCGCAAGAGGCACCTCCAGCTCCAGCTTTTTGCAGTGCAGCTCCATTATCCGCATCACCGATCCGGCGATGCGTGAGCAGCTGGTAACGCTGACGGGCGGCCAAAAGCACGTTGCCCAGGCGGCTGAGTTCTGGGTGTTCTGCGCCGATTTTAACCGTCACCTGCAAATCTGTCCTGAGGCGGAGCTGGGGCTGGCGGAACAGCTGCTGCTGGGCGTGGTGGATACGGCATTGATGGCGCAAAACGCGTTCACGGCGGCGGAATCGCTGGGGCTTGGCGGCGTCTATATCGGCGGGCTGCGTAATAACATCGAAAGCGTGACGCAACTGCTGAAGCTGCCGAAACACGTGTTGCCGCTGTTTGGTCTGTGCCTCGGCTGGCCGGCGGATAACCCGGATCTGAAGCCGCGTATTCCTGCTGCGATGCTGGTGCATGAAAACCACTACCAGCCGGTCGATCAGGACGTTCTGCATCAATACGATGAAGAGCTGGCGAACTACTATCTGACGCGCGACAGCAACAACCGCCGCGATACCTGGAGCGACCATATTCGTCGCACCATCATTAAAGAAAACCGCCCGTTCATTCTTGATTACCTGCACAAACAGGGCTGGGCAACGCGATAGTCCCTTCCTCCTGCGCCTCGTGTATGATAGGCAGGCTTTTCCCATGTCTTTAGAGAGGTGCAGGGTGAAAATTGCCATATTGTCCCGGGATGGAACGCTCTATTCATGTAAACGCCTGCGAGAAGCGGCGGCGAAACGCGGACATCAGGTTGAGATCCTCGATCCGATGTCCTGCTATATGAACATCGACCCTGCGGCGTCGTCGATTCATTACAAAGGCCGCAAACTCCCGCATTTTGATGCGGTAATTCCCCGCATTGGCTCCCAGATCACCTATTACGGCACGGCCGCGCTGCGCCAGTTTGAAATGCTGGGAAGCTATCCGCTCAACGAGTCCGTGGCGATCTCACGCGCCCGCGATAAGCTGCGCTCGCTGCAGCTGCTGGCGCGCCAGGGGATCGATCTGCCCGTCACCGGGATTGCTCACTCCCCGGACGACACCAGCGATTTAATCGACATGGTGGGTGGTGCGCCGTTGGTCATTAAGCTGGTGGAAGGCACGCAGGGTATTGGGGTGGTACTGGCGGAGACGCGTCAGGCGGCGGAAAGCGTGATTGACGCCTTTCGCGGTCTGAATGCCCATATTCTGGTGCAGGAGTATATTAAAGAGGCCAAAGGGTGCGACATCCGCTGCTTTGTGGTGGGCGATGAAGTGGTGGCCGCCATAGAGCGGCAGGCGAAAGAGGGCGACTTCCGCTCTAACCTGCACCGCGGCGGTATCGCGCGGGTGGCCCTTATCAGCGAGCGCGAGCGCGAGATTGCGGTGAAAGCGGCGCAGACGCTGGGCCTGGACGTGGCGGGGGTCGATCTGCTGCGTGCCGACCGCGGGCCGCTGGTGATGGAAGTTAACGCCTCGCCGGGGCTGGAAGGGGTGGAAAAAACCACAGGCGTCGATATTGCAGGTAAAATGATCGCATGGATTGAACGCCATGCGACGCCGGGATTTTGCCTGAAAACGGGCGGTTAAATGGATCGGCGCGCACTTTTTGCGTAAGCTGGACAACGTTTTTATTTAAGAGGCTGCACAGCGATGGATTTACAGGTCGTACCTACACTGGATACGTTACGTCAATGGCTCGATGATGCCGGTATTACTTTTTTCGAATGCGACTCCTGCCAGGCGCTGCATCTGCCTCACATGCAAAATTTCGATGGTATTTTTGATGCCAAAATCGATCTGATTAACGACGTGATCCTGTTCTCGGCGCTGGCTGAAGTGAAGCCTTCAGCGCTGCTTGCACTGGCATCCGATCTGTCAGCGATTAACGCCAGTTCTTTGACGGTGAAAGCGTTTCTCGACATACAGGATGATAATCTGCCGAAGCTGGTGGTTTGCCAGTCTTTATTCTCCGGCGCGGGGCTCTCCTTCAAACAGTTCGCCTGGTTTATGCGCCTGAGCGAAGAGCAAATTTCCATGGTAATGATGGAAGCCAACGCACATCACCTGCTGTATAGCGCGGAAGATGATGCCGAGAATAATGATGCATCTTCCAATTTTCTCCACTAAGCCTGTCTGACTTTTGCGCAGTCGCTACCAGAGCGGCTGCATAACACCGCTTTTTCTGCTGCTTTTAACCTTTCTTTAAAGAATTTTTCACCTCCTCTCGGGCCGTTTCGGCTTATCACGTAGACATAATCTGCATAAAAAATTGATAAAAGGCGTTTTTTCGTCTGGGCTATAGCCGGAGACACGGGCTACAGTTATTCTTGCGGTGCTTAAAAAAGCGAGCGGAACCTGCCGGGAAGAGGGGTATATTTTATTTCGGGCAGAGCGACAAACTATGCATGAATATTGCATATCTTCAGGCTGCACAGTTTTGGTTCGTTTGTTAACGAGCTTTCAGAAGGAATAACAATATGATCGCCTTGAATAAAAAATGGTTATCGGGTCTGGTTGCGGGTGCTCTGATGGCCGTCTCTGCCGGCACGCTCGCTGCGGAACAAAAAACGCTGCACGTCTATAACTGGTCTGACTATATTGCGCCGGACACCGTCGCGAATTTTGAAAAAGAGACCGGCATTAAGGTTGTCTACGACGTATTCGATTCCAACGAAGTACTGGAAGGCAAACTGATGGCGGGCAGTACCGGTTTCGACCTGGTGGTGCCCTCTGCAAGCTTCCTGGAGCGTCAGCTGACCGCCGGTGTCTTCCAGCCGCTGGACAAAAACAAGTTATCGAACTGGAAAAACCTCGATCCGGAAGTGCTGAAGCTGGTGGCGAAGCATGATCCGGACAACAAATACGCCATGCCTTACCTGTGGGCGACCACTGGTATTGGCTTTAACGTGGATAAAGTCAAAGCGGCGCTGGGCCCGGACGTCAAACTGGACAGCTGGGACGTCGTGCTGAAGCCGGAAAACCTCGAGAAGCTGAAAAGCTGCGGCGTCTCTTTCCTCGATGCGCCGGAAGAGATTTTCGCCACCGTGCTTAACTATCTCGGCAAAGATCCAAACAGCAGCAAGGCCGACGACTACACCGGTCCGGCGACCGACCTGCTATTGAAGCTGCGTCCGAATATTCGCTACTTCCACTCCTCTCAGTACATCAACGACCTGGCTAACGGGGATATCTGCGTGGCCATCGGCTGGGCGGGTGACGTCTGGCAGGCAGCGAACCGTGCGAAAGAGGCGAAAAACGGTGTGAATGTTTCCTACTTCATTCCGAAGGAGGGGGCGCTGGCGTTCTTCGACGTCTTCGCGATGCCGGCTGATGCGAAAAACAAAGAGGAAGCGTATCAGTTCCTCAACTACCTGATGCGTCCGGAAGTGATTGCCCACATCAGCGACCACGTCTACTACGCCAACGGTAACAAGGCCTCCGTGCCGCTGGTGAGCGAAGAAATCCGCAATAATCCGGCGATCTACCCGCCAGCCGATGTGTTTGCCAAGCTCTTCACCCTGAAAGTGCAGGAACCGAAAATTGACCGTGTGCGTACCCGCGCGTGGACGAAGGTGAAAAGCGGTAAGTAACGGCGTTTGATATCGTTGCCCGGTGGCGCTGTCGCTTACCGGGCCGACAAATCCCGTAGGCCGGGCAAGCGTTAGCGCCGCCCGGCGATACGCACCCTGACGGTGCGTTTGCACCAGTGTTGATCTATGCCGGAGAGCACCCCGTGAATGACGCGATCCCCCGCCCGCAGGCGAAAGTCCGTAAAGCGCTGACCCCGCTTCTTGAAATTCGTAACCTCACCAAATCCTTCGACGGCCAGCATGCCGTGGACGATGTCAGCCTGACGATCTACAAAGGTGAAATTTTTGCTTTGCTCGGCGCATCGGGCTGCGGCAAATCCACACTGCTGCGTATGCTGGCAGGCTTTGAACAGCCTACCGCCGGGCAGATCGTGCTGGATGGGGTAGACCTCTCCAGCGTGCCGCCGTACCAGCGGCCCATAAACATGATGTTCCAGTCCTATGCCCTGTTCCCGCACATGACCGTTGAGCAGAACATCGCCTTCGGCCTGAAGCAGGACAAACTGCCGAAAGCCGAAATCACCGCGCGCGTGGCGGAGATGCTGAGCCTGGTGCACATGCAGGAGTTCGCGAAGCGTAAGCCGCATCAGCTTTCCGGCGGCCAGCGTCAGCGCGTGGCGCTGGCAAGAAGTCTGGCCAAACGGCCGAAATTACTCCTGCTCGACGAGCCGATGGGCGCGCTGGATAAAAAGCTGCGCGACCGGATGCAGCTGGAAGTGGTGGATATCCTTGAGCGCGTAGGGGTGACCTGCGTGATGGTGACGCACGACCAGGAAGAGGCGATGACCATGGCCGGGCGCATTGCGATCATGAATCGCGGTAAGTTCGTGCAGATAGGCGAGCCGGAGGAGATTTACGAACACCCGACAACCCGCTACAGCGCGGAGTTCATCGGCTCGGTAAACGTCTTCGAAGGGCTGTTGAAGGAACGCCAGGACGACGGTCTGGTGATTGAATCGCCGGGGCTGGTGCACCCGCTTAAGGTTGATTCTGATAATTCCGTGGTGGACAACGTGCCGGTTTACGTTGCCCTGCGCCCGGAAAAAATCATGCTTTGCGATGAGCCGCCCGCCGATGGCTATAACTTTGCCGTGGGCGAAGTGGTACACATCGCCTATCTCGGCGATCTGTCGATTTACCATGTCCGCCTGAAAAGCGGCCAGATGCTCAGCGCCCAGTTACAGAACGAACACCGGTATCGCAAGGGACAGCCAACCTGGGGCGACGAAGTGAGCCTGTGCTGGGATGCGGACAGTTGCGTAGTCCTGACGGTATAAGGAGCGGTCATGAGCACACTTGAACCTCCAGCCCGCGTCAAAAAACCGGGCGGTTTCTCGCACTGGCTGGCGCGCGTGCAGATGGCGCATGGCCGCAAGCTGGTCATCGCCATGCCCTATATCTGGCTGATCCTGCTGTTTTTGCTGCCGTTCCTGATCGTCTTTAAGATCAGCCTGGCGGAGATGGCGCGGGCGATCCCACCGTATACCGATCTGTGGGAGTGGGCCGACGGGCAGCTGACGCTGACCTTAAACCTCGGGAATTTCCTGCAACTGACTGAGGATCCGCTCTATTTCGAAGCCTATTTACAGTCGTTACAGGTTGCGGCGATCTCAACGATCTGCTGCTTGTTGATGGGCTACCCGCTGGCGTGGGCAGTGGCGCACAGCAAGCCGTCGACGCGAAATATTTTACTGCTGTTGGTCATTTTACCGTCGTGGACATCGTTCCTGATCCGCGTGTACGCGTGGATGGGGATCCTGAAGAATAACGGCATACTGAATAACTTCCTGCTGTGGCTTGGGGTGATCGACCAGCCGCTGACGATCCTGCATACCAACCTTGCGGTGTATATCGGGATTGTCTATGCCTATCTGCCGTTTATGGTGCTGCCAATCTATACGGCGCTGACGCGAATCGATTACTCGCTGGTGGAAGCCTCGCTGGATCTCGGCGCACGCCCGTTGAAGACGTTCTTCAGCGTCATTGTGCCGCTCACCAAAGGCGGGATCATCGCCGGATCGATGCTGGTGTTTATCCCGGCGGTCGGGGAGTTTGTGATCCCCGAACTGCTCGGCGGCCCGGACAGCATCATGATTGGCCGCGTGCTGTGGCAGGAGTTCTTCAATAACCGCGACTGGCCGGTGGCCTCGGCGGTGGCGATTGTCATGTTACTGCTGCTGATCGTGCCGATCATGTGGTTCCACAAACATCAGCAGAAACAGATGGGAGACCACGGATGAACAACTTACCGGTAGTACGCTCCCCGTGGCGAATTCTGATCCTGATTATCGGCTTTACCTTCCTGTACGCGCCGATGCTGATGCTGGTGATCTACTCGTTCAACAGCTCTAAGCTGGTCACCGTCTGGGCGGGCTGGTCGACGCGCTGGTACAGCGAGCTGTTCCACGATGATGCGATGATGAGTGCGGTGGGGCTGAGCCTGACCATTGCGGCGCTGGCGGCGACGATGGCCTGCGTGCTGGGCACGATTGCCGCGCTGGTGATGGTGCGCTTCGGCCGTTTTCGCGGAGCAAATGGTTTTGCGTTTATGATCACCGCCCCGCTGGTGATGCCGGACGTCATCACCGGTCTGTCGCTGCTCCTGCTGTTTGTCGCGCTGGCGCACGCCATCGGCTGGCCAGCGGATCGCGGGATGCTCACCATCTGGCTGGCGCACGTCACCTTCTGTACGGCGTATGTGGCGGTGGTCATCTCCTCGCGGCTGCGCGAGCTGGATCGCTCCATTGAAGAGGCGGCGATGGATCTCGGCGCCACGCCGCTGAAGGTCTTTTTCATCATTACGCTGCCGATGATTATGCCGGCGGTGATCTCCGGCTGGCTGCTGGCGTTCACGCTCTCGCTCGACGATCTGGTTATCGCCAGCTTTGTGTCGGGGCCGGGCGCGACGACGCTGCCGATGCTGGTCTTCTCCAGCGTGCGCATGGGGGTGAATCCGGAGATTAATGCCCTGGCCTCCATCATCCTCGGCGTGGTCGGAATTGTCGGATTTATCGCCTGGTATTTGATGGCGCGCGCGGAAAAGCAGCGCGTGCGCGATATCCAGCGTGCAAGACGCGGCTGAAGGAATTATTATTTCCAGTGATGTGCCGCGTATGACGCGGCACTGTTTTTCAGGGAAGTAAAAACATTGGGATTCTTACAAAAAACACGTCATTCGCACGCCCGTCCGAACGTCCCTGCGCTGGTGCAGGTGGCGGCGCTCGCCATTATTATGATCCGCTGCCTGGATGTGCTGATGATTATGAACACGCTGGGCCCGCGAGGCATGGGGGAGTTCATTCACCGCAGCGCGCAGACGTGGAATCTGACGCTGGTGTTTCTCAGCAGCCTGATGCTGGTGTTTATTGAGATCTACTGTGCGTTCTCGCTGGTAAAGGGGCGCAACTGGGCGCGCTGGGTATATTTTCTTACGCAGATCACCGCCGCCAGCTATCTGTGGGCCGCCTCGCTGGGCTATGGCTATCCGGAGCTGTTCAGCATTCCCGGCGGCTCCCGCCGCGAGATTTTCCATTCCTTAGTGATGCAAAAATTGCCGGACATGCTGGTGCTCTGCCTGCTCTATGTTCCCGCCTCCAGTCGGCGGTTCTTCCGCCTGCAATAATGTGTATAATCGCAGCCCTCGTGATTCTTAAGGTTTTCATATGCAGTGCGCACTCTATGACGCCGGACGCTGCCGCTCCTGTCAGTGGATAGAACAGCCGGTCCCTCAACAACTCACCGCCAAAATGGCCGACCTGCAACAGCTGCTGGCAGCACACGCGGTGGGCGAGTGGTGCGCACCCGTCAGCGGGCCGGAGCAGGGCTTTCGTAATAAAGCCAAAATGGTGGTCAGCGGCAGCGTCGAAAAGCCGCTGCTGGGCATGCTGCACCGTGACGGCACGCCCGTCGATCTCACCGGCTGTCCGCTGTATCCCGCCTCGTTTGAGCCAGTGTTTACCGCCCTGAAACCCTTTATCGCCCGCGCGGGGTTAACGCCCTATAACGTTGCCCGCAGGCGCGGCGAGCTTAAGTACCTTCTGCTGACCGAAAGCCAAATCGACGGCGGGATGATGCTGCGCTTTGTGCTGCGTTCGGAAACCAAACTGGAGCAGCTTCGCGCGGTGTTGCCGTGGCTGCAGGAACAGCTTCCGCAGCTCAAGGTCATTACCGCTAATATTCAGCCGGTGCATATGGCGATCATGGAAGGAGAGAAAGAGATTTTCTTCACCGAACAGCATGCGCTGGCGGAGAATTTCAACGGCGTGCCGCTGTGGATCCGTCCGCAAAGCTTCTTCCAGACTAACCCCACCGTCGCCAGCGCGCTGTACGCGACCGCGCGCGACTGGGTGCGTGCGTTACAGGTTCATCATATGTGGGATCTGTTCTGCGGCGTCGGCGGCTTTGGCCTGCACTGTGCCACGCCAGACATGCAGCTCACCGGGATTGAAATTTCTGCGGAGGCCATCGCCTGCGCGAAACAGTCCGCCGCGGAGCTGGGGCTGACGAATCTGCACTTCCAGGCGCTGGACTCGACCCGGTTCGCCACCGGCCAGGGCAACGTGCCGGAGCTGGTGCTGGTAAACCCGCCGCGCAGGGGCATCGGCCAGGCGCTCTGCGATTACCTCAGCCAGATGGCGCCGGAGTACATCGTCTACTCCAGCTGTAACGCGCAGACCATGGCGAAGGATATCGCCAGCCTGCCGGGCTACCGCATTGCGCGCGTTCAGCTCTTTGATATGTTCCCGCACACTGCGCATTACGAAGTGCTGACGTTGCTCGTGAAATCTTAAACAAAATGTGAACTCTTCCCCCGCTCGAAATCAGGTAAGCTTACGCCATAACAAATGATTGAAGGCTTACCCATGAAGCAGATCCTGCTGGTAGAAGATGACCACGATATCGCGGCACTCCTGCGTCTTAACCTGGAAGATGAAGGCTACGCCATTACCCACGAGCCGGACGGGGGAAAGGCGTTACTGCTTCTGGAAAAACAGCCGTGGGACGCGGTGATCCTCGATCTGATGCTGCCGAATGTTGATGGTCTGGAGATTTGCCGCCGTATCCGCCAGATGACCCGCTACCTGCCCATTATCATCATTAGCGCCCGCAGCAGTGAAACTGACCGTATTACCGGCCTGGAAACCGGGGCGGATGATTATCTGGCAAAACCTTTCTCGGTGCAGGAGCTGATTGCCCGCATTAAGGCGCTGTTCCGCCGACAGCAGGCGATGGGCCAGGCGCAGACGGACGGCATTATTCAGGCGCACGGTCTGACTATCGATCCGCTGGCGCGCACCGTGCGTCTTAACGGTCAACACGTCGATCTCACCCCGCGTGAATTTGAACTGCTCTATTTTTTTGCCCGCCATCCCGGAGAGGTCTTTTCACGGCTGGCATTGCTGGAGCAGGTGTGGGGGTATCAGCACGAAGGCTACGAACACACCGTCAACACCCATATTAACCGCCTGCGCATCAAAATAGAGAAAGATGCCGCCGAGCCGGAGATCGTTCGCACCGTCTGGGGTAAAGGCTACAAATTTGCGGAGCAGAATCATGATGCGTCGCTTTAGCCTGAGCCAGCGCCTGACGCTGCTGTTTACGGTGTTACTTTTGCTCTGCGCCACCGTCGCCTGTGCGGTGCAGCTCTACGTTAGCATGCAGTACGGCAATGCGATGGTGCAGCGGCTCTCCGGTGGGCTGGCGCAGCAGATTGCGCAGCGGGAAGCGATTCTGGATACGCAGGGCAGGGTGGATCGCAGCGCCTTAAAGCCGCTGTTCGACCGGCTGATGACCTTTAATCCGAGCGTCGAGCTGTATGTTGTCTCGCCTGATGGCGATATCCTGGCCGATGCCGCCCCGCCGGGGCACATTCAGCGGCAAAAAATTGACCTCGCGCCGATACAGAATTTCCTGAGCGGGACGGTGATGCCGGTGTTTGGCGACGATCCCCGAAGCCAGAATAAGAAAGTCTTCAGCGCCACCCCGCTGCGGCAGGACGGTGAGCTGAAGGGGTATCTGTACATTATTTTGCAGGGGGAGGAGTCCAACGCGCTGGCGGAGATGGCCTGGCACAAAGCGCTCTGGAGTACGGCGCTGTGGTCGATGCTGCTGGTGGCGCTGTTTGGTCTGCTGGCCGGGTTGCTGCTCTGGTACTGGGTGACGCGCCCGGTTAAACAGCTCACGCTGGACGTGGCCGGGCTGGAGCAGGACAGTATCAGCGCGATTAAGCAGCTGGCGGCCCAGCCGCTCGAGCCTGCCGGCCAGGATGAAGTGGCGATCCTGCGCAATACCTTTATCGAGCTGGCGCGCAAAATCACCTCTCAGTGGGATCGGCTGGCCGACAGCGACCGCCAGCGCCGGGAGTTTATCGCCAACATTTCGCACGACTTACGCACCCCGTTGACGTCGCTGCTGGGTTATCTGGAAACGCTGTCGCTGAAATCCGCCACGCTGTCGCCGCAGGAGCATCAGCAGTACCTCGCTACCGCGCTGCGTCAGGGGCAAAAGGTACGCCATCTGTCGCAGCAGCTGTTCGAGCTGGCGCGTCTTGAGCACGGCGGCATCAAGCCCCAGCGCGAGCGTTTTGCCATGGCTGAACTGATTTCCGACGTGGCGCAGAAGTTTGAACTTACCGCCCGCACGCGCGAGGTGAACCTGCGTATTGATGTGCCGGGGCGATTGCCGCTGGTGAACGCCGACGTGTCGATGATCGAGCGCGTGGTCACTAATCTTCTGGATAACGCCATCCGTCATACGCCGAGCGGCGGAGAAATTCGTCTGGCGGTCTGGCAGGAGAATGAACGACTTCAGGTCGAAGTGGCAGACAATGGTACGGGCGTAGATGCCTCGCTGCGCGACGATTTGTTCCAGCGGCCTTCAGCGTTAAATCCTCAGGCGTCGCGGGAGAACCGTGGGGGATTAGGGCTGTTAATCGTGAAGAGAATGCTGGAGCTGCACGGCGGTGGGATCAGGCTGATGGAGTCCGTGAGCGGGGCGCGGTTCAGGTTCTTTGTGCCGCTATGAGAAATTGCCGGGTGGCGCTGCGCTTTCCCGGCCTACAGACCACCCCCGTAGGCCAGACCACCCGGCAAAAAGAGATTACTGCGGGAACCACTGCTCGCTGATTTTCTGGTATGTGCCGTCAGCTTTGATCGCTTTTAGCGCGCCGTTCAGTTTTTCCAGCAGGGCTTTGTTATCCGGACGTACCGCGATGCCGAGGCCGGTACCAAAGTACTGCGGATCGGTCACTTTCTCCGTCGCTGTACCCAGCTGCGGATTGGTTTTCAGCCACTCATTCACGACCGCGGTGTCGCCAAATACGCCATCGATACGGCCATTTTTCAGGTCGATAATTGCGTTCTGGTAGCTGTCATAGGCCACGGTTTTCACTTCAGGATGCTTGTCCTGGAGATATTTCTGGTGCGTGGTGCCGTTTTCCATGCCGATGCGCTTGCCTTTCAGTTCGTCGAAAGACTTATAAGCTCCTTTCTTCGCAATCACTACCGCAGAGTTCGCGTAGTACGGGTCGGTAAACGCGACCTGCTTGCTGCGCTCTGGGGTGATATCCATGCCGGAGATCACCGCATCGTATTTTTTAAATTTCAGGGACGGGATCAGGCTGTCAAACGCGTGGTTAGTAAAGGTGCAGTCGGCCTGCATCTGCTTGCACAGCGCTTTCGCCAGGTCAATGTCAAAGCCGACGATCTGGTTGCTGGCATCCAGCGATTCAAACGGCGGATAGGTGGCAGAAACGCCAAAATTGATTTTATCTGCGGCGGATGCGCCTGCGGCGAAGGTTGCGAGTAATGCGGCCAGAACTAACTTTTTCATTGTAATGCTCCCGTCTGTCTTATTTATGCGCCGTGTCTGCGGCCTGGATATACAATGCCATCTAATGAATTTATATGCAATAAAAATGATTAAGTATTACCTTTGTTGCAAAAAAAAGCGGATAACCCATCAGGTTACCCGCTCAATGAATACCGTTTTATGCATTGGCGTGATTAATTCCTGCGCTCAAACGCCAGCGCCTTACGCTCGATAAGACGCATCATCAGCGTCAGCAGACCGTTGACCACCAGATAGACCAGACCCGCCGCACCGAACACCATCACGTCGTAGGTACGTCCGTACAGCAGCTGCCCGTGGCCCATCACTTCCATCAGGGTGATGGTGTAGGCCAGAGAGGTGCTTTTGAACACCAGAACGACTTCATTGGAATAGGAAGAGAGCGCACGCTTAAAGGCGTATGGCAGCAGGATCGCCAGCGTGTCCTTCTTGCTCATGCCCAGCGCACCGCAGGACTGCCACTGGCCTTCCGGGATCGCGCGGATCGCGCCGTAAAACAGCTGCGTGGTATAGGCCGCGCTGTTCAGTGAGAGAGCTATCAGGGCGCAGAGCCATGGCTCAGAGAGCAAATGCCAGATAACCGGATATTCCTGTAACGACGGGAACTGCCCTGGACCGTAGTAAATCAGGAAGATCTGCACCAGCAGCGGCGTACCGGTAAAGAGCGTAATGTAGCCACGGACAATCCACACCAGCACCGGCGTTTTCAGCGTCAGGACGATGGTGAAGAACAGCGCCAGGATCAGCGCTACGATGATAGACGCAACGGTCAGCGTCAGGCTGGTGTGCAGCCCTTTCATCAGTTCGGGTAAATAATCCAGCATCAGCCTGGTCTCCGTTCAAAACGCGTTGCGCGCAGATCAATACGCTTCAGAACGTACTGGCTCAGCAACGTGATCACCAGGTAGATAGCCGCCGCGACGATGTACCAGGTAAATGGCTCCTGCGTACGGGTGGCGATACTTTTGGTTTGCAGCATCAAATCGTTCACGCTGATCAGGCTCACCAGCGCGGTATCTTTCAGCAGTACCAGCCACTGGTTACCCAGCCCTGGCAGGGCATGACGCCACATCTGCGGCATCACCAGGCGGAAGAAGATCGCCGCTTTCGACAGGCCCAGCGCCTGACCGGATTCCCACTGTCCCTGCGGTACCGCTTTCAGCGCGCCGCGCAGCGTTTGTGACGCATAGGCCGAATAGAGCAGGGAGAGCGCAATTACGCCGCACAGGAACGGGCTGACGTCGAAGTTCTCAATCTGCATTTGCACCGGGATCTGCGCAAAGCCGAGATTAATCGTAAAGCCGTCCGACAGCGTTAACAGCAGCTGTGAGGAGCCGAAATAGATAAACAGGACCACCAGAATTTCCGGCAGTCCACGCAGCACAGTCACCAGCGCTGAACCGAGCCATGCGACAGGGCGCCACTTAACGGACTCCCACACCGCAAAGAACATCGCCAGTACGAGGCCGATAATCAGTGCACAAACGGCAAGGCCGACGGTCATCCCGGCGGCGCTTGCTAAAGGAAAAATTTCATTCATCAGGAATTACTTCTGGAACCATTTTTTGTAGATGGTTTCGTAGGTGCCGTCTTTCTTCACTTTTTCCAGCGCAGCGTTGAATTTCTGCTGCAGCTCGGTGTTGCCCTGACGTACGGCAATACCCAGACCTGTACCGAAGTAGTCTTTATCTGTCACCTTGTCACCCACGGCGGCCAGCTTGTCGTTCGCTTTCAGCCATTCAGTCACGACAGCCGTGTCCCCGAACACCGCATCGATACGGCCGTTTTGCAGGTCCAGCTTCGCATTCTGGTAGCTGTCATACGGCACGGTGGTGATTTCCGGGTGCTTATCCATGATGAATTTCTGGTGCGTGGTGCCGTTCTGCACGCCGACTTTTTTGCCTTTCAGCAGGTCAACGGAGGCATATTTACCTTTCTGACCAATGAACAGCGCCGAGTTGTCGTAGTAAGGGGTGGTGAACAGAACCTGCTTTTCACGCTCCGGAGTGATGTCCATACCGGCCATCACGGCGTCGATACGGCGGAACTTCAGGCTGGGGATCAGGCTGTCGAACGCCTGGTTGCTGAAGGTACAGGTCGCGTCGATCTCTTTACACAGGGCATTTGCCAGATCCACGTCGAAGCCAACAATCTTGTTGTTCGCATCAATGGATTCAAACGGAGGGTAGGACGCTTCAGTGGCGAAACGGATGGTCTGGGCTGCGGTAGCGGAAAGGCTGACGCTAGCAAGCAGCGCGGCAATCAATACTTTTTTCATTATAATTTCCCTAACACATCAGTGTGATAAGTAGTTTTTGAAGGCATCGGTTTGCGGGTTGGTGAAGCAGCTCGCATCACCTTGCTCAACGATATACCCGTTTTCCATGTAGACCACGCGGCTGGCGGTTTTGCGCGCCACTTCCACCTCGTGGGTCACGATGACCTGGGTAATGTTGGTTTCCGCCAGTTCACGAATGATACTCACGATCTGGGCAGTAATTTCCGGGTCCAGCGCTGCGGTTGGTTCGTCGAACAGCAGCACCGCTGGCTCCATCATCAGCGCACGGGCGATCGCCACACGCTGTTGCTGACCACCAGAGAGATGCAGAGGATAACGGTCGCTGTACGGTTTCAGACGCAGACGTTCCAGCAGCTTTTCAGCTCGCGCCATCGCCTGGTCTTTGCTTAAGCCAAGCACGCGGCACGGGGCTTCAATCAGGTTTTGCACCACCGTCAGATGCGGCCAGAGATTATATTGCTGGAAAACCATGCCCACGTTTTGACGCAGTTCACGAATCGCTTTATCAGAAGGGGTTTTCGCGAAGTCAAAATGGTTACCGGCGATGGCCAGCGTTCCCGAACGGGGCATTTCAAGCAGATTTAAAACACGCAGAAGGGAGCTTTTTCCCGCGCCGCTTGGGCCGAGCAAAACCAGCGTTTCGCCCTCCGGGCAGCTCAGCGTAATGTCGAACAGCGCCTGGTGTGCGCCGTAGAAGCAGTTAATGCCGTTTAGTTTAATACTCATCGGGGCAGTCTTTACTCATCCAGGCAATCTATAGCAATTGAGGCCGCAGATAGTACCGTTGACAGAATAGTTATGCAATATTTCTGCGTTAAAAGTTAAATATAACCCGTGTTTCCTCTTAAACATAGCACAAAATAGCGACGGGAAAGGGGGGCGAGAATAAATGTCGGCATTCCGCATGAAATGCCGGACATTTTACGGGGTTAACGTTTATTTATCGTATGCGTTAGCGGTTCTCAATCGACTGGCGAAGGGTGCCCGCCGGAGCATGAACGCTGCCGCCAATGTAGCGCACATCATCTATTGCCCAGCACTGGCCTTCACGGATCATCAGCACCTCATCCTGCCAGGTTTGCGTCCCCTGGGTTAGCTTCACGCGCAGAGGAATATTCCGTGCGTCGGTATTCGGAATGGTGGACGCGCTGGCGACGTCGGCGCTGTCCGGCAGCGTGGCGCGGCTGGAGAACGGATCGGATGAAAGCAGCGCGTTTTGCTGCGGATCGCGCGAGGCGTCATTAAGCAGTTTCGCCAGATTATCGCTCAGGTACGGGCGCAGGGCGGTGAGGTCATTACCGCGATGCTGAATGCGGTAATCATAGAACTGTTGCGCCACGGCGTCCGGGCCGCCCTCAATGCAGGGGCCGCTGCGGGAACCGATATCCTTAAAGGCTGGCGTGACCGGCGTAGTGCAGGCGCTGAGCACCAGCGCGCAGGGCACTAAAAGCGTTAAAGCAGAGTAGCGCATGTTGATTTCCTTATTTATTAACTATCCTTTCAATCATAGCGTAACGAACCGATAATGCAGTTGCTAACGCATTGAACGCTAAAGACGGAGAGGAAGTATGCAATTTTCAACAACACCAACCCTGGAAGGTCAACCCATTACCGAGTACTGCGGCGTGGTCACCGGTGAGGCGATTCTGGGCGCCAACATCTTCCGGGACTTCTTTGCCGGCATTCGGGATATCGTCGGCGGGCGCTCCGGTGCCTACGAGAAAGAACTGCGTAAAGCGCGTGACATTGCGTTTAAGGAGCTGGGCGAGCAGGCCAAAGCGTTGGGCGCGGATGCGGTGGTGGGCATTGATATCGACTACGAAACGGTCGGGAAAGATGCCAGCATGCTGATGGTAAGCGTAAGCGGCACGGCGGTGAAAACCCGTCGATGAAGCGTTCGCTCTCAACCCTCCTGCTGGCATTGTTGCTGGCAGGATGCGCCTCGGAAGAGGGCGTTGTTGATAAAGGCGCGTACGAACTTGATACGCGCCATCAGGCGCAGGCGGCCTACCCGCGCATAAAGGTGCTGGTGATCCATTACACCGCCGATGATTTCGACACCTCGCTTGCGATCTTGACCGATAAAAACGTCAGCTCTCACTATCTCATCCCCGCAAAGCCCCCAGCTCCGCAGGGCAAACCGCGTATCTGGCAGCTGGTGCCGGAGAGCGAGCTGGCCTGGCATGCAGGTATTAGCTTTTGGCGTGGGACCAACCGCATAAATGATACCTCCGTCGGCATTGAGCTGGAAAACCGCGGCTGGCGGAAAACCGATGGTGTGAAAACCTTTACCCCCTTCGAACCGGGGCAAATTGCGGCGCTAATCCCGCTTGCCAGAGACATCATCGCCCGCTACGACATTAAACCGCAGAACGTTGTGGCCCATTCGGATATCGCCCCGCAGCGTAAAGACGACCCTGGCCCGCTGTTTCCGTGGCGCGAACTGGCGCAGCAGGGCATCGGAGCCTGGCCCGAACCGGCGCGGGTGAATTTTTATATCAACGGGCGACCGCATTATCAGCAGGTTGATACCGCAGCACTGCTCGATCTGCTGGCGCGCTACGGTTACGAGGTGCCAGAAAACAGCACGCCTGCACAGCAAAAACGCATCATCATGGTGTTCCAGATGCATTTTCGTCCGCAGTTATGGAATGGCGTAGCGGATGTGGAAACCATGGCGATTGCCGAAGCACTTTTAGAGAAATACGGGCAGGGGTAAACCTTTGGCTTACCCCTAAATGAGTATATTTCCGCAAGTTTCTATTAGATTAATCCTAAGTACAATCTCATTTCATTTTTAGTTAATTGACTTAAAATTATTCGGATTTAAGATGGACACATAGCACGCTAAGCAATTTAGCGAATAAAAAACTTTACTCTTTTTTTTATTCTTGAGTTTTTCATCAGGAAAATATTTATGGTTCGGTATGAATGCCGTTGCCATGTTTTTTAAAATCACATCTTAAAACGGGTATAACAATGTTAAGCATCTATGGAAAAAAATTACGTCCGCAACATGAAATGGAAAAGATTATTTCTGCAACCTCATGCGTTGAAGAAAGAACGTTAAAAAAATGGCAGAAGATTTCCACTGCTGATTCCGGTTTAATTCATATTATTGTCAGCGGCGAAGTCGAATTTCGACGTGACTCTGACGAACTGTGCTTGTTCACCGTTACCGGGCAATGCATTTTCGGCCTGTCGTCGATGTATTACAACGCCACCCATATGTACGGCCTTGTTCGGTCGAATACGGTTGTTCGCTCGATCAAGAAAGAGGTCTTCGCCCAGCTGATGACCGAGAAAAACCTGTGGCCTGAGCTGACAAAAGTGCTTTCCTGGTACATATGCCTGATGAGCAAGCGCGATGATATTCTGGTCGCTCGCAGCGCATATTCTGTTGTTCGCGAATTTTTATATGAGATCAACGACCTGATTGTACAGCATCAGCGTGATATTAACGTTTATGATTACATTCAGGAATACACTAACCTGGCACGTAGCACCATTATTAAAATCCTCTCCGATCTGAAAAAAGGTCAATATATTGTGGTGGAAAAAGGTCGACTGCTTAACCTCACCGCACTGCCTGAAAAATATTAATGCCTACTCCCGCCGGTCTCCTTTATCACTGAAAGGGGAACGGCTGTTTTCACTGTTTTTAACACTTGCTTGTGAATTATCCTGCGTTTCGTCAACCGGCGGTGCGGGAATTTTTCCTTGAGAATAATCCTGCTCCTGCTCTTTTAATGCCTGTTTAAATAATTCCGTTAATGATGACTCTTCACTGCTCGTGCTGGCGGGGGCGGTATCGTGCTCATGCGCCTCAGTTCCGGGTAGGGTATCCCGCGAGGGGTCTTGCGGCACCGCGCCGTCGGGCGCCTGCTGCCAGTCGGCATCATCACTGATGATCGGCAGATCCTGCATCGGTGGAACATCAACAGGCACTGGCGCAGCTTTAGGCTGCGGATGCGGGAACGGTTTACTCACGTACACGTAGTGCATCTCCGAAAGCTGGGTTTCCGGTTTGGCAACGCTGGCGTTGACCGGTTCAGGCGCCGGGTGGCGCATGTTCCAGTAGACATGCATATACAGGCCGACAACCAGCATGGCGCAAAGGCCGACCATCCATAATGCTGTTTTGCCGAAAACGTTTTTCAGGCTGGGGAGGCGGTACGAAAACCAGACCGCTTCCCCGGTTGTATAGCTGCGCTGGGCCGCAAGGCAGATGGTCGACATTAGGCTTTCTTCTCCTGCATTTTTGCGTCCGGGGTAGTGCGGGTGGCCTGAATCAGTACGCTCGGCGTGCTGTTGGTTACGCGCATCAGCTGCATCAGCGTTTCTTCGCCGGGGATGCCATCCACGCGCAGATGCATTTTTTGCTGAAACTCACGGGTGCGTTTCATCATCTCAGCGGTCCAGATCCGGGCATGCGTTTCGGGCTGGTTCAGCGCCAGGCTTAACTGCTGATCGAGCCAGGCCATGTCTTTGCTGTCGCTGGCCGCGCCGATCGCGTCTTTTCCTTCCGGTGTCAGGCGGTGCAACTGGGTGAAGTTGCCGGTCGCATGCCGGTTAAACCAGCTGCGGCTCACCTGCCAGGTCCGGTTATTCATTAACAGGTCAATTGATGTATCTCCGACCCTGGCGACCACCGCATAGTTAAGGTGACCGCTGGTTTTCAGTTCACTGACCCACGGATACCCTTCCTGCGCCAGCGTCTCCGGCGACGCGTTCCCCTGTTTACACATCAGGTTCACTTTAGCGGCGTTCTGGCACAGCGCATCTTCGGCCGAGGCGTCATATCCCCACATCAGATAGAGCTGGTGCATCGCATCCGGCTGATTAACCATTTCATTGTCGATAACCGGCACCACGGGCGCCTCCGTTTTTCGCGTCGGCTGTTTCCAGCTGACGGGGACCGGCAGCTGGATGGGAAGATGCCCGCTGATGGATGAGGTTAAATACCAGCCGCAGGCGGCAAACAGCACCGATGCGAACAGCCCCACGGTTGCCAGACGCTTACCGTGTTTTTTCGCGGGCAGGATCTCTCCCGCCGCCAGGCGTAAATGACGCGGGCTGACCTGCGACGCGCGTTCCGTCCAGGCGGCGAGCATTGACAGGTGCGCCAGTTCGTTAAGTTTGCTGATGTTGCCTTTGGTCACCGTGTGCATTTTGCGCACGCGGGCCGGCGTTAACGGCGAATTTTCACAGCCGTGTTCTTCGCATTGCGCCTGCACATAGCCCAGGAATTCGCGGCAGGTCAGGGGGCGCAGGACATGACGAGTGTGTGTATATTCGCGCAGTTCAGGTTGCTTAAGCAGGATTTCCTGATCCGCAGTGCCCGTCAGCACCACGGAGAGCCGGAAGTTCAGCTCCTGGGCTCGCGTGAGCAGCGTACCCAGGACTTCACGGCAGCTCTCTTTCATGGCTTCGGCGTGTGAAATCACCAGCACTCTGGTTTTCGCTTTTCCCTCGTGCCACTGGCGCAGGATGGCATCCACCGCCTGCAGGCGATTCTTGCTCTCTTTCGTTACCGGATTGAGCTTGTACAGCAGGCTACTGGCACTCAGTTTGGGAAACGCATTGATAACAAGGACGTTACTGTGGCGGGTTTTTAGCGCATCGCTGAAGTGACCCAGAAGCGGGGCGTCGTCGCAAAAGAGCCCGATAATTCCCGCCTGCTGGGTTTTCTCTTTCAACAGGTTGAACACATCCTGATGATAAGGCACCAGAAAATCCCCGGATAAACGGGCGATCGATCTGAATGGCGGATTTTTAAAATTAAAGTGGCTCTGATACATAACGACTTACCGTCTCTGATTAGGAATAGCAACAGCATCAGAAAGTAAGGTAACGCCCCTGAACGGTCAATTTGCAAACAGGGTAAAAATATCCTGCTGGCAGCGTCTAACATTTGGATTTTATACGGTCAATATTTTTCTTTATGAAAGTTAGCGGCGAAGTCAGTGGTCGCATTTGCACCAGCTTATTACTATTTTCATCCATATTGGCGCAGTATGACGCTGCTTATTTTTGCTTTGCTATAGGCCGGATAAAAAATGAGGTTCTCATTTCTTTCACGGTGGATAACGCCTTGTATTATGTTTGTGCTGCTGATCTTTTGCGGCCAGCAAGGGTATCTCACCTTTAAAGATTATAAAAAAGTTATGAATAAGTTGGCTAATGCCGATCAACAGCCGCTGAAAAAAATGCGCGAAGAGAAATCCTTTACGCTTTTTACGGCAGCCGTGCGTCAGGAAATCTTACCGGGTGCGGTGAAAGCCCCGCTGGCAGCTGAAATCGAAGGTATTGTGAACAGCGATGACGCCTGGCTCTCCTTTGCTGTCATCAAAACGCCAGGCGGTCAGAGAAGCTACCGTGAGGGTGAACCTCTCTCTGGATTTAACGACGCATTTATTCAGGAAATAAACAAAGATAATGTGGTGGTTAATTATGAAGGTACTACGCAGGTTCTGGCATTAAATAAACCGGACTATTTTAAGGGTGGCGTGGATAGCGGCCCGGTAACGAAATCGACAAAAGATGTTGGCGCAGAGAGTGTGCATCTTGATGATTATCTGGTGTTAAAACCCATAATTGAAAAGGGCCGACTGGAAGGCTACAGGATAAACCCAAGGAATGCCTCCGCCTTTTACAGCCAGTCAGGTCTGGAAAAAGGCGATGTGGCGGTTCAGGTTAACTCTGTCGATATGACCGATGAAGCAAAAGCGAAAAGCATTATTGCCAACTGGTCAAAAATGAAAGAAGCGGAGGTCATCGTACGACGTCACGCTCACCTTGAAAATATTCGGATTAATGTTCTAAACAATTAAAAAGTGTGCAGACATGAAAAAAATTCCCTGGGCGTGCGTGGCGCTGACCGCATTGTCGTTATATTCCAGTTCGCTGCTTGCAGCTAACTTTAGCGCGAGTTTTAAAAATACTGATATTCGCGAGTTTATCGATACGGTAGGCCGCAATCTCAATAAAACCATTCTGGTCGATCCGTCCGTCCAGGGAACCGTCTCGGTCCGAACCTACAACGTGCTGACGGAAGATGAGTACTATCAATTCTTTCTGAGCGTGCTGGATCTCTACGGCCTGTCGGTGATCCCGATGGACAACGGCATGGTCAAAGTGGTGCGCTCAAGCGTAGCGCGTACCGCCGGTGCGCCGCTGGCAGACAGCAAAAATCCGGGCAAAGGTGATGAGATCATCACCCGCGTGGTGCGCATGGAAAACGTGCCTGTTCGTGAGCTGGCCCCTCTGCTGCGTCAGCTCAACGATGCCACCGGTATCGGGAACGTGGTCCACTTTGAGCCGTCCAACGTCCTGCTGTTAACCGGTAAAGCCTCGGTGGTGAACCGGCTGGTGGATCTGGTGCAGCGCGTCGATAAAGACGGCATCCAGCGTCGCGAAATCATCCCGCTGCGCTTTGCGTCCGCCAAAGAACTCTCGGAGATGTTGAATAACCTCAACAATGAAGAACAGAAAGGGCAGAACGCGCCGCAGCTGGCGACTAAAGTCGTCGCGGATGACGAAACCAACAGCCTGGTGATCAGCGGCGCGGAAGATGCGCGAGCGCGCACCCGTTCCCTTATTCATCAGCTGGATCGTGAGCAGAATAACGAGGGCAATACCCGCGTCTTCTACCTCAAGTATGCCAGCGCCACCAAAGTGGTGCCGGTTCTCACCGGGATTGGTGAGCAGCTGAAAGACAAGCCGGGTGCGGCCAAAGCGAAATCCGCGAGCGCCTCAACCGATCTGAATATTACCGCCGACGAGTCAACCAACTCCCTGGTGATCACCGCACAGCCTAACGTGATGAACTCCCTCGAGAAAGTGATCGACAAGCTGGATATTCGCCGTCCGCAGGTGCTGGTGGAAGCGATCATTGCCGAAGTGCAGGACGGTAACGGCCTGGATCTTGGCGTGCAGTGGACCAGCAAGCACGGCGGGGTGCAGTTTGGCTCCACCGGCCTGCCAATCAGCCAGATTAAAAATGGCACCATGAAAGGGGCAAGTTTCACTGGCCTTGCGACCGGCTTCTTTAACGGTGACTTCGGTGCGCTGGTGACCGCGCTTTCCACTGACGGCAAAAATGACATCCTCTCCACGCCAAGCGTGGTCACGCTGGATAACAAAGAAGCGTCGTTCAACGTCGGTCAGGATGTGCCGGTGCTTTCCGGTTCGCAAACCACCAGCGGCGACAACGTCTTTAACTCGGTTGAGCGTAAAACTGTAGGGACCAAGCTGAAGATTGTGCCGCAGATTAACGATGGCGACATGATCCATCTGAAGATTGAGCAGGAAGTGTCGAGTGTCGACAACAGCGCGACGGAAGACTCCAGCCTCGGCCCAACCTTCAACACGCGCACGATTAATAACGAAGTGATGGTCCACAGTGGTCAGACGGTGGTGCTCGGCGGTCTGATGGAAAATGTGACCAAACAGTCCGTGTCCAAAGTGCCCCTGCTCGGCGATATCCCGCTGGTCGGTCAGCTGTTCCGCTACACCTCGCAGGATACTTCCAAACGCAACCTGATGGTGTTTATTCATACCACCGTCCTGCGTGACGACGACAACTACAGCGCGGCCTCGAAAGAGAAATATGACCAGATCCGGGTGCGCCAGATGCAGCGAGTGGAGGAGAAAAAGCTCGGTATTGTTGAGCCGACTGACAACGCCGTCCTGCCCGCGTTTCCCTCTGCAAGCACTGGCGCCGCACCGGTGAAAACCAGCGCCACGCGCAATCCGTTTAAAGAATAGCGCGGAGGGGTAACGTGGACGAACTGAGTAAAACACTGTGTAGCAGCAACTACGCAAAAGATAACGGCGTTCTGTTTTACAACAATGATGTCTATATCCGGGACGACACTCCTGCGCATGCTCTGCTGGAGGTGCGCCGGGTGCTGGGCCGTGCTTTCATCCCCGTCACTGTGACGCCGGAAGCGTTTGACGAGATGCTGGCCAAAATCTGGCAGCAGAGCAGCGGCGTGTCGCAGCAACTGGTGGACGACATGGACGCGGATATCGATCTGATGGCCTTAACCGAGGAGATCCCGGATAACGAAGATCTGCTCGATAACGACGAAAACTCACCGGTGATCCGCCTGATCAACGCCATTCTCGGCGAGGCGGTGAAGGACGGCGCGTCGGATATTCATATCGAAACCTTCGAGCGCACGCTGAGCATCCGCTTCCGCGTTGACGGCGTGCTGCGCCCGGTGTTGCAACCGGCGCGTAAGCTCGCGCCGCTGCTGGTGTCGCGTATTAAGGTGATGTCGAAACTCGACATCGCCGAGAAACGTCTCCCCCAGGATGGACGTATCTCCCTGCGCATTGGCCGTAAGGCCATCGACGTGCGTGTGTCGACCATTCCGTCTCAGTACGGCGAGCGCGTGGTCATGCGCCTGCTCGATAAAAGCAATCTCAAGCCCGACATCAACAAGCTTGGGCTGATTGATGAAGAGCTGGAGAAGCTGAAAGGGCTGATTGACCGCCCGCACGGGATCATCCTCGTTACCGGCCCGACGGGTTCCGGTAAAAGTACCACGCTGTACGCCATTCTTTCGGCGCTGAACGGTCACGAGCGCAACATTCTGACCGTGGAAGACCCGATCGAATACGAGCTGGAAGGCGTGGGGCAGACGCAGGTTAACCCGCGCGTGGACATGACCTTTGCCCGCGGGCTGCGCGCGATTCTGCGTCAGGACCCGGACGTGGTGATGATCGGGGAAATTCGCGACGGTGAGACCGCCCAGATCGCGGTGCAGGCGTCGCTGACCGGTCATCTGGTGATGTCGACGCTGCACACCAACAGTGCCGCAGGGGCGATAACCCGTCTGCGGGATATGGGGCTGGAGTCGTTTTTAATCGGTTCATCGCTGCTCGGTGTCATTGCCCAGCGTCTGGTGCGTCGGCTGTGTACGCACTGCCGGACCACCAGTCCGCTGGATGCCAATGAAAAAGCGTTGTTCAGCTTTATGGACGCGCCACCAAAAGCGATTTATCGCGCGGTGGGGTGTGAACACTGCCGTCAGAGCGGCTATCAGGGCCGCGCCGGTATTCATGAGTTTCTGGTGGTGGACAGTACCATGCGCCGCGCCATCCATGGAGATAAGGACGAAATGTCCATCGAAACGCAGCTCTTTAAGCAGGCCTACAGCCTGCGTGAAAACGGGCTGCTGAAGGTGATCGGCGGCGTGACGTCTCTGGAAGAAGTCATGCGCGTCACCGCCGAGCGTGGGGGGGATGCGTAATGGCTTTCTACGCCTGGACGGCGACGAGTGCCGCGGGAAAAACCCAGCGCGGGACGTTACAGGCCGAGGGACAGAAGCAGGTTCGCCAGTGGCTTCGCGAGCAAAAGCTGATGCCCGTGAGCATCACCGAAACCCGCGAAACGGCGACAGGCGGGAAAGCGAAAACCGGGGCGAAGCTCTCTACCCCGGTGCTGTCGATGTTTACCCGTCAGCTTTCGACGCTGGTGAACGCCGCGCTGCCGCTGGAAAGTGCGCTGAAGGCGATCTCTAAGCAGACGGAAGATAAAAAGCTGGCGGCGATGGTGGTGGAGATCCGCGAGAAGGTGGTCGAGGGGCATACGCTGTTCGACGCCTTTAGCCAGTTTCCACGCACCTTCGACAAACTTTACTGCACGCTGGTGATGGCCGGTGAAAAGACCGGCCACCTGGGCGACGTGCTGGAGAAGCTGGCGGAGTACAACGAACAGCGCCAGAAGATGAAAAGCAAGCTGACGCAGGCGATGGTCTACCCGATTACCCTCACCGTGGTCGCTATCGCGGTGATCGGCATTCTGCTGGTGGCGGTGGTGCCGCAGGTGATTGAGCAGTTTACCCACATGAAACAGCAACTGCCGATCACCACCCGGACGCTGATTGCGGTAAGTGATTTCCTGCAAGCCTGGGGTATCTATATTGTCGGCAGCCTGGCGGGGGCGTTCGTCGGCTTCAAAACCTGGGTGCGAAACGTGAAAAACCGTTTTCGCTGGCACAGCTGGCTGGTGAACGGCTCGCCGATTAAAAAGCTGGTGTGCGCCATCAACAGCGCCCGCTATATCCGTACCCTGAGCATTTTGCAGGCCAGCAGCGTGCCGCTGCTGGAGGGGATGTATATCGCGATGGACGGTATTGAAAATCTCTATGCCCGGCAGGTGCTGGAGCAGGCCGCCGATACCGTACGTCAGGGGGCGTCGCTGTATGCGGCGCTGGAACAGGCGAAATTATTCCCGCCAACCATGCTGTATATGATTGCCTCCGGTGAAGAGAGCGGGGAATTAGGTAATTTAATGGATCGCGCTGCAGAAAATCAGGAATCGGCATTACAGCATCGAATTACATTAACGCTGTCGGTATTTGAACCGGCGCTGGTGGTATCCATGGCGACGATTGTTTTATTCATCGTTCTTTCAATATTACAACCGCTTCTGCAACTTAATAATATGGTAGGTTAAATCATGGCTCTAAAACGTAAAAACCTGGCCCGCCAGGCGGGCTTCACATTGCTCGAATTAATGGTGGTGATTGTTATTCTTGGCGTTCTGGCGAGTATGGTAGTGCCAAACTTAATGGGTAATAAAGAAAAAGCGGATACGCAAAAGGCGACCAGCGATATTGTCGCGCTCGAAGGCTCGCTGGATATGTATAAGCTGGACAACCACCGCTACCCGACCACAGAGCAGGGTTTGCAGGCGCTGGTGACGAAGCCGGAAATCGCACCAATCCCGAACGGCTATCGCGCGGATGGCTATATTCGCCGCCTGCCGCAGGATCCATGGGGCAGCGATTATATTCTGGTCAGCCCAGGTGAACACGGTGCGGTGGACATTTTCTCTGCGGGTCCGGACGGCGAAGCGAATACTGCCGATGACATTACCAACTGGTCTCTGGATAAGAACGAGAAGTAATGAAAAATCAACGCGGCTTTACGTTGCTGGAAATTATTCTGGCGCTGGTGATATTTGCCAGCTGCGCCATGATGGTGGTGTCCACCATTCCTTCGCGCAGCGGCGCGGATATATTTGGCCAGCAATTAAAAGCGCTCGTTGATTATGGTTCAGACCGTGCGGTGATGGACGGAAATATTGTCGGGCTGGTGATCGCCACCGATAAATATCAGCTGGTGACGATCGCGGATAAAAATGGCGAGCGTCACTGGGTGCCATTATCTGCCGGACGTATTACCACCAAAGGTGATTTTCCGGAAGAGATGCACGTGTCGCTCTCGCCGCAGCGCCTGGCCGCGACGGTGGCGTCCGAGCCACAGGTGATCTTTTTACCGGACGGTGAAATCAGCCGCTTTACGCTGACGCTGCAAAGTTACGACAAACAGCACCATTTCCGCGTGGTGTCGCAGGGTGCGGCGCCGGTATCGGTAGAAAACGATGGCTAACGACAATACAAAGCAAAAGGGGATGACGCTGCTGGAGGTGATGGTCGCGCTGGTGATTTTCTCCACCTCCGCGCTGGCGCTAATGAACTCGGTCTCCCTGAACGTGCGTTTTACCCATGGTCTGGCCGATACCTTGCAGGCCAGTTGGGTGGCGGAAAATCAGCTGGCGGAAGCGCAGCTCACCAAAACCGACTTCCCGGATGCTGAGCAGCAGGGGACGGAAATCATGGGCGGGCGCAGCTGGAACTGGCGTAAGCAGCGGGTGAAAACCGCCGACAACGGCTGGGCGAACTTCATTCGCGTCTATGCGGAAGGCGATGAGAGCCAGCCGGTTATTTCCCTGCACATCATTCCGCCGGGAGAGAGCAAGTGAAGAAAACGCGACGCCAGCGCGGATTTACCCTGCTGGAGATCATGATTGCGCTGACTATTTTCGCGGTAATCAGCACCCTGGCCTGGCAAATTCTGGACGGCGCGATGCGTACCAGCTCGGCCACCGATGCCAGCGCCGCTAAGCTCAACCAGCTTCAGCGCGGCTGGAGTCTGATGGAGCGCGATTTTTTCCAGCTACAGGCGCGAGCGCCGCGTAATGAGCCAGATCTGTTCCGTCAGGAGGGCGATGCCCTTGAACTGACCACCCTGAATGGCGTGAGCGGAACGGTCCAGCTGGAGCGCGTACGCTGGCGGCTGGAAGAGGGGCGTTTGTACCGCGACGTCTGGCCGGTCATTGACGGCCCGGTGGACGTTAAGCCTGACGAAGTGCCGATTGTCAGCGGCGTAAAAGCATTGCAGTGGCGGTTTTATCGTCAGGGCTGGCAGACAGCCTGGCACGACGCCGCCCATCTGCCGGACGGCGTGGAGGTCACGTTGACGATGGAAAACGGGGATACCTGGCGCTGGGTGTTCACCACGCCGGGGGATATGCCGGAGGTGGCCGCTGCCGCAGCCCCAGAGAAAGCCGCCGACGCGCCTGCGACGACTCCGGACGCAGCCCCTGCGCCTTCGCCGGAGACCAGACCATGAACCGAATCCGTCAACAAAAGGGCGTCGCCCTGCTGGTGGTGCTGATTTTGCTGGTGATGATGTCGGCGCTGGCCGCCAAAATCAGCCAGCAGTTCTGCCGTAATTTGCAGAAAACGCATTATCAGATAAGCCAGCAGCAGCTGCGCTGGGCGATGCAGGCCCAGGAAAAAGTGGTGAAGGACAGGTTACAGACCGATGCCAGCGGCGAGAGCAAGCCGCTGGCGCTGGATGGCGACTGGCATCAGCCGCTGGAGACGCAGGGAGAAGACTACACGGTCGTGAGCCAGGTGGAAGACGCTCAGGACTGCTTTAACGTCAATAACCTGTTGACCGCCGACGTCGCGCTCCAGGGGCAAAGCGCTCCCGCGGTGGCGGAAAAACCGCGTAAAGAGCGGATTGTTGAACAACTCCTGACGGAAAGCGGGCTCAGTCCGGGCACGGCGGAGGCGGTCTATTTCCAGCTGGTGGATTATCTCGATGGTGACAGCACCACGGCGAAAGAGGGTGCCGAAAGCGATGCGTGGGCTGGCGTCGTGCCCGCCCGGCAACCGGCAAACCAGATGATGCGCAGCATCGCGGAGATCAAACTGCTGCCAGCGTTCCCGGTTACGGCATATCCGAAGGTGAGCAAGCTGTTATGCGCGCTGCCGGACGCCGCCAGCAAGGTGGACGTTAACACCCTGCAACCGGAACAGGCCGCTGTGCTGGCGGCCATGTTTCCGGGAAAATTCACGCAGGATGACGCCGTTCGTCTGCTGGATACACGTCCGGAATCGGGCTGGGAAAATATGGACGCGTTCAGCAAAGCGCTGGAGCAGACCTTCCCGCAGTTAAAAGACGATCTCCCGCAGGTGGCAGATCATTTTTCTATAAACAGCCGGTACTTCCGCGTGAATTACAGCGGCAATACCGATGAATTAACGCTTCGCGTGGTCAGCCAGCTTCAGATGAATAACGAAGCCGGTGAGATCGTGACGTGGCAGCGTCGTTACCGAATGATTGAATAAGAAAAGTAGAACGTTATGAAACAGGTACTTTTTGTTCGCCCCGACAGCCGCGAGGGCGGGAAAATAATGTGCTGTGAGTCCGGCAGCGAGCGCGTCGAGGTGCTCGACAGCCTGGAGATGCTGGCCGAACACCCGCTGGCTACACGCGTTTGTCTCCTGCTGCCCGCCAGCGACATGATTTTCCGCCATTTCACGCTGCCGAAAAAGGTGGCTTCTCAGGCGATGGCCTTCTCGTGGATGGCGGAAGAGACGCTGATTGGCGACGTGGACAACCTCCACTGGACGGTGCTCTACAAAAAAGGCGCTGACGTCGACGCCGTTGCCATTGACGCCGACCGCCTGCGTGCGGCATTGACCCGCTGTCACGAGGCCGGATTAAACGTGATTCAGGCCCTGCCTGATGCCTGGCTGCTGCCCGTGGCGGCAGGGGGCAGCACGCTGGTCGCACAGGATAAAGGCTACTGGCTGCGTTTATCTCCCCACGTGGCGGGTGAAATGGAGGGAACCCTGCTGCCGCTGTTGATGCAGAAAGCCGGAGACGGGGAAGTGTGTTGCTACGGCGACGCGCCTGCGGACGTTCACGTTGACGTACAGCATGCCTGGCAGCACCCGCTGGTGCTGATCCAGCCGCAGTGGAAAACCTGTCGTGTGAATCTGCTTCACGGTGAATTCAGCCTTAAGGCCGGTCATGGCCAGGCCGCAAAAAGCATGAAAGCAGCGATGATAGCGGCGGGCCTGCTGTCCGTTGGTCTGCTGCTGGGGCCGCGCATTGCGATGGCCTGGATGCTGGTGCAGCAGGAAAATCGGGTTCAGCAGGAGATCGTTCAGGTTTATCAGCACCATTTCCCCAGCATGCGCCAGCAGACCAATATCAAATATCACTTTGGCCAAAGCCTGAAAAAACAGAGCAAGGGGTTCTTTCTTCAGCTTGAGGAGCTGGAGAAAGCCCGGCAGTCAGTCCCTGCGATGGAGATCGATCTGCTGGAATACGATGCGCAGCAAAACACCCTGACGCTGAGCGTTAGCGCACAAAGCCAGCCCGCGTTGCAGGCGTTTGTGAACCAGACCAGTGAGAATTTTGATTTTACCTTACAACCTGTTTCAACAACCGAACCGTATACCGCCATGATCGCAGGGAAACATAAATGAAAGAGCGAATCGCGCAGCTGAAATCACGCTATCAGAATTACAGCGCCCGGGAAAAAATCATTTTAAAAATATGTGCCGTTGCCATTGTGGGGGCTGCGGTGTATTACACAGGAGTAATTCCCCTGGATAATATGATCCAAAATAGTAAATCGACGCTTAAAAGACAAAAAGAGACGCTCAACTGGATGCGCAGTGAAATTGATAAAAATCATCTTCAGGTCCAGTTAGTTAAAACGAATAATCCGCGTACGGTGGTCGAGAACAGCGCTCATGAAATTAATCTTTCACTGACGGATGTGCGCCAGGAGGGGCAAACTTTATCGTTCGTGGTGAATCGGGTAAATGTATATGAATTAAAAAGCTGGCTGCGTGAAATTAATCAGACCTCCGGCGTGACATTGCAAAAAATAAACCTCACACCGGTTGACCACCTCAGCGATGTGAAAGCACAGGTGCAGCTTACCTGGTCAAAAAGCGCATGAATACCTTCACGCTGATGCGGGAGGCCTGTCCGCTCGGTTTCCCGATGATGAGTGCTATCCTGGGCGGGATTATGGGCAGTTTTCTCGGCGTTGTTGCCGAGCGCGTACCGGGAATGGTGATGGATGAGGAGGGGAGCGGCAATCTGCTCTTTCCTGCCTCGCACTGCCCGGTGTGTCAGCACACGCTTGCTGCATGGGAAAATATCCCGCTGCTCAGTTGGCTGTTATTACGGGGGCGCTGTCACCAGTGCGGCAGCGCGATCCCGCTGCGACTCTTTTTGGTGGAACTGTTCTCCGCGCTGTTTTTTGGCATCACGGCCTGGTGCATGCCGGACGTTCAGGCGCTGTTCTCTTTGTGGTTACTGGCGGCTTTTTTACTGCCGCTGGCCATGATCGACTGGCAGCATCAGTTGTTGCCGGACTGCCTGACCCAGCCGCTGCTGTGGGCGGGGTTAGTGCTCCATGCTATTGACCACACATTGCCGCTACGTGATGCGCTGTTTGGCGCGGTGGCGGGCTATCTGTCGCTCTGGCTGCTCTACTGGGCTTTTCGTCTGATCGCCGGACGAGAAGGGCTGGGTTACGGGGATTTTAAGCTACTGGCGGCGCTGGGCGCCTGGTGCGGCTGGCAGGCATTACCCTCCATTGAACTGGCGGCAGCGTTAAGCGGTATTGTAGGTTATTTCGCCGTCAATAATTTAAATAAAAATAACCTCACTATTTCTTTTGGTCCTTACCTCGCCTTTTCTGGAATCGTGGTGTTTATTAGTCAGCAGTTTGCTTTCACATTTTAAATATACTGGTCAAGGTTTTTTATAAATCTTTTTGATGCTGCGAGAGAAGGACGACTCTTTACGCTCGGTGTATCGTAGGAGATATAAGCTACACGGGATTTGGCTTGTATCTTTTTATGGAGGAATACAGCGCAGCAACAATTTTTTGTTCACGGCACTCACGTTGGTTAAATACGCATTACGCGAAACGCATCCATGATCTCACGGAAGGCATGGGTTATTACGTTATAAATAAATTTATCAGGAAATAAAAATGAAATTTATGAAACCAAAATATCTGGCGCTCTTTATTGCGGCGGCCACCAGCTCCGCATTTGCAGCTGCGCCGGGTACGCCTTCTATTACATCGGGCAATGATAAATTTGCGCTGGTAGAAGTGGATCAGGCGGCACAGGATTACAACAACCTCATCAAAGTGCATAAAGAGGGTGTTGATGTAAAAGTGGAATGGAACGTCTGGAGCGGTGACGCCCCAACGTCTGCAAAAGTGCTGCTGGACGGCAAGACCGTCTGGACCGGCGCGGGCAGCGCGGCGGGTTCTGCGACCTTCAAAGTCAAAAAAGGGGGCCGCTATCAGGAACAGGTCGAACTATGTAACGACAGCGGCTGTACCAAAAGCGCAAGCAAACTGATTATCGTGGCGGATACCGACGGAAGCCATTTGCTGCCGCTGAATACGCCGCTGCTGGAAAATAACAAAGCTTTCGCTCAGCATACCGATAAAGTCGTCGGTGCCTATTTCCCTGAGTGGGGCGTTTACGATCGAAACTTCTCTGCGGATAAGATCCCGGTCGCGAACATTAACCACCTGCTGTACGGCTTTATTCCAATTTGCGGCGGCGACGGTATTAACGACAGCGCCAAATCTTCAGGTGCACTGGAATCCCTGAAACGCGCCTGTGCTGGCCGTCAGGACTACACCGTGGCCATTCACGATCCTTGGGCTGCGTTGCAGAAACCGCAGAAAGGCGTAAGCAACTGGGACGATCCCTACAAAGGTAACTATGGGCAGCTGATGGCGATGAAAAAAGCCCATCCTGACCTGAAAATTCTGCCATCCATTGGTGGCTGGACCCTGTCCGATCCGTTCTATCAGATGGATAACAAAGTACTGCGTGACCGTTTCGTGGCGTCGGTAAAAGACTTCCTGACCACCTGGAAAGTGTTTGACGGCGTGGATATTGACTGGGAATTCCCGGGCGGCGGCGGTGAAAACGCCAAACTCGGCAATCCTCAGACCGATAAAGCCACCTACACCGCGCTGATGCACGACCTGCGTCAGATGCTGAATGAACTGTCTGCGGAAACCGGTCGTACCTACGAGCTGACTACTGCAATCGGTGCCGGTAAAGATAAGATCGAAGACGTGGACTATAACACCACGCAGCAGTACCTCGACCATATCTTCCTGATGAGCTACGACTTCTACGGTGCCTGGAGCAATACCGATCTGGGCCACCAGACCGCCCTGTACGGTGCTTCCTGGAAACCAGACACTAACTACACCACCGATAACGCGGTAAAAGCGATGCTGGAGCAGGGCGTTAAGCCAGGCAAGATCGTGGTAGGCGCAGGTATGTATGGCCGCGGCTGGACCGGCGTTCATGGTTATACCGGCGATAATCCATTTACCGGCACCGCAACCGGACCAATTAAAGGGACATGGGAAAACGGTATCGTTGACTATCGTCAAATCGTCAACCAGATGCTGGGCAAACCGGGCTGGGAATACAAATATGACGAAGCGGCTGAAGCGCCGTACGTGTTCAACAAGTCCACCGGTGAGCTGGTGACGTACGATAACGCCCGTTCCGTTATGGCGAAAGGCAAATACGTACTGAACAAAAACCTGGGCGGACTGTTCGCATGGTCTATCGAGTCTGATAACGGCGATATCCTGAACGCCATGAACGAAAGCCTGCTGGGCGGAAGTTCCATCCCGGATCTGCCTGTTGAGACTAACCATGCGCCAGTGGCTTCAGCTGCCGATCAAAATGTCACCGGTCCTGCAACCGTGACCCTGGATGGCTCTGCTTCCAGCGACCAGGACGACGATGCGCTGACCTATAAATGGACGCAGGTTTCAGGCCCTTCTGTGACCATCGCCAATAGCACCAAAGCAAAAGCCAGCTTTAGCGTTCCGGCTGTGACAAGCGACCAGAACCTGGTCTTCCGTTTGACCGTAACCGACGCTAAAGGGCTGAGCAATGCTGTTGACGTCCAGGTTGTGAATAAAGCGCCTAAAGCCAACCAGGCGCCGGTAATAAATGCTATGGAAGCCGTTACCGTTCAGTCCGGTGAAGCAATTTCTCTGCACGCACAGGCATCCGATCCTGATGGTGACGCGCTGACCTACAGCTGGAGCGTACCGGCTGATATGAACGCGACCGGCACTGATTCGGCCAACGTTCGCATCACTGCGCCAGAAGTGCACAATACTTCTTCCTACACCCTGAGCGTTATTGTGACGGACGGTAAAACCAGCGTGCAGTCTGACGTGCAGGTGACGGTGGAGCCTAAGCCAGCTGACGAGGTAACGCCTCCTGCCGATGACGTAACCCCACCGGTTGACGACGTAACGCCTCCTGCCGATGACGTCACACCACCGGCTGACGACGTAACCCCGCCAGCTGACGATACCACCGGCAGCTGCGACGCACCTGTCGATGCCAACGCCAGCAAATACGCTGCGTGGGACGCGAGCAAAATCTATAACAACGGCGATACCGTAAGCTTCGACCACCTCGTGTGGAAAGCGAAATACTGGACTCAGGGCAATCAGCCTGGCTTCGGTATGGACGCGTGGGAGCTGGTAAGCAACGTGAAGATGAACTGGCGTTCTGACCTGGTCTACAACGGCGGCGACACCACCACCTATGAAGGTAACGTTTACCGTGCGAAATGGTGGACCCGTGGTGATAACCCAGCAAATAGCGACGTATGGGTAAAAGAAGGCGCATCAACAGATTGCAAATAATCTAACCCATTAATTACTCCCCCCTTCTGAGGGGGAGTAATTAAAAATTCATTTTACAGGATGTTTCTAAGGAGAAATAACTAATAAAGTCAGCAGGTAAAAATGAAAAAGCTCATTTTGTTGTTATTAATAATAAGCCAGGGTGCTCTGGCAAACTGTTGGGATAAAGCGGCGCGTTATTATCATGTCGACCCTTATTTACTGTACGCGATAGCGAATGTGGAATCCGGTATGAATCCGTACGCGGTTGGGAAAAACCGCGATGGCACGCGGGATGTCGGGCTGATGCAAATCAACAGCTCGCATTTTACCGCGCTAGAAAGCAGAGGCATTGATGAGTATCGCTTAATGACCGAGCCGTGTACCTCCATCATGGTGGGTGCCTCCATTCTCTCCGGAATGATAAGAGTATATGGTTATAACTGGGAAGCGGTAGGCGCTTATAACGCCGGGTTGAAGAAAGAGAATTATCCGCAGCGGATGAAATATGCCCATAAGGTCTGGGCTAAATATCAGCAATTAAAATTAGCAGCACGCGATTAACGTTTTTTATTTTTGAAGAATTCCTGAAGGTGTTCTTCGAAAAGTGAAAACAGCTGAATGTGGTTTATGTATTAACGGAATAATACCTAAGCCGGGATATTAACATTTAATTTGAAACGAACAGGAAAACTGAAATGAACAAAAGGACGTTACTGAGTGTACTTGTTGCTGGTGCTTGCGTTGCACCTTTTATGGCGCAGGCCGCCTCTTTGCAGGCGACCACCGGCGAGCCGTACACCATGAAAGCCAGCGATCTGGCGAAGAAAGAGCATGAGCTCACTAACTTCCCGCTGATGGCCTCCGTTAAAGAGACTATTCAGACCCTGGACAACGCGCAGGTCGAACTGATTGAGCCAGGCCGCGCGGCGAACCCGGACAACGTCAAACGCGTTGAAGGGATTGTGAAAGCCAGCGACTGGGAATATCTCTTTCCGCTGCGTGCACAGGCTTATACCTACAGCAACTTCCTGAAAGCCGTGGGTAAATTCCCGGCGCTGTGTAAGACCTACAACGACGGTCGTGACAGCGACGCTATCTGCCGCAAAGAGCTGGCGACCATGTTTGCCCACTTTGCCCAGGAAACCGGCGGCCACGAAAGCTGGCGTCCGGAAGCCGAATGGCGTCAGGCGCTGGTCCACGTGCGTGAAATGGGCTGGAGCGAAGGGCAGAAGGGCGGCTATAACGGCGAATGTAACCCGGACGTCTGGCAGGGACAGACCTGGCCTTGCGGTAAAGACAAAGACGGCGATTTCCTGAGCTATTTCGGACGCGGTGCGAAACAGTTGTCCTACAACTACAACTACGGTCCATTCTCTGAAGCGATGTACGGCGACGTGCGTACCCTGCTCGATAAACCTGAGCTGGTGGCGGACACCTGGCTGAACCTGGCCAGTGCTATCTTCTTCTTCGCCTATCCACAGCCGCCAAAACCAAGCATGTTGCAGGTGATCGACGGTACATGGCAGCCGAACGATCACGATAAAGCCAACGGCCTGGTCCCGGGCTTCGGTGTAACAACCCAGATCATCAACGGCGGCGTTGAGTGCGGCGGCCCGACTGAAATTGCGCAGTCTCAGAACCGTATCAAGTATTACAAAGAATTTGCGAACTACCTGAAAGTCCCTGTTCCGGCGAACGAAGTGTTGGGTTGCGCCAACATGAAACAATTTGACGAAGGTGGCGCAGGCGCCCTGAAGATTTACTGGGAACAGGACTGGGGATGGAGCGCGGATACCCCTGACGGCAAGACTTACTCTTGCCAGCTGGTGGGTTATCAGACACCGTTCAGCGCGTTCAAAGAGGGCGACTACAGCAAGTGCGTGCAGAAGTTCTATAACGTGAATATCGTGAATGACGACGGTTCCTCGGTGACGCCGGACGAAACCCCGGTCACGCCAACGCCAACACCTTCTGAAGATGTTACGCCGGCCCCAACGCCAGCGCCAGTTCCGGATGAAACTCCGGTTGAACCTGTCGCGGTGAACCACGCGCCGGTTGCGCAGATTGCGGGCCCAATCGGTGCCGTTGAAGCGGGCGCGCAGGTTTCTCTGAGCGCGGAAGGCTCTACCGACGCAGACGGCAACAAGCTGACCTACACCTGGCGTTCTCAGGATGGCCAGACCGTGACCGGCGAAGATAAAGCGGTGGTGACCTTTAAGGCGCCTGAGTCTACAACGGCGCAGCAGTATGAAGTGAGCCTGACCGTCAGCGATGGCGAGCTGAGCAGCACCACGTCTTACCTGCTGAACGTGAAAGCGAAAGCGACAACGCCATCCGGAGAAGATACGTCTTACCCGGCATGGAGCGCGAACAGCAAGTACAACGCCGGTGATATCGTGAATAACCACGGTAAATTGTTCCAGTGCAAACCGTTCCCGTACAGCGGCTGGTGTAACAGTGCGCCGACGTACTATGAGCCGGGTGCAGGCCTGGCTTGGGCTGAAGCCTGGACGGCTCTGTAAAAGCAAACGGCAACCCTCGGGTTGCCGTTTTAATGTTTGCACCCTCTACCTGAGGGAGAGGGCCGGGGTGAGGGCATCAGTCCGCACTCTCTGTTTTTTGCCGGGTGGCGCTGCGCTTACCCGGCCTACATGAGGCTGGAACGCTTACCGGTGCAACTTCCCGTGATCCCGTAACCACGCCGCCGTACGCACTATCCCTTCATCGAGCGAGATAATCGGTTTATACCCCAGCTCGTTCTCCGCCCGTGAGATATCCAGCGTAAAATCAAAGTTGAGCTTCGACACACCGTAATGCGTCAGCGCAGGCTCTTTCGCCGATTTACTGCCAAAGCGCTCCATGCTGCGGGCAATCATGTCCAGCATCGGGTAGGGAACAGAACGGATCCGGCAGTCGATTTTTAACTCATCAATCAGCCTTTGCACAATGCTGCGCAGGGTACAGGGTTCGCCGTTGGTAATGTTATAGGCGCGGCCCGACACCAGCTTATCGCACTCCGGCTGGCTCGCCAGCCACATGGCGTGAACGGCATTTTCGTAATAGGTCATGTCTACCAGCGCATCGCCGCCGCGTGGTAACAGCACGCTGCCGTAATGGTGCATCATCTGGGCCAGTCGCGGGATAAAGACTTTGTCGTGCGGCCCAAACAGGCTCTGTGGTCGCAGCACGGTAAAGCGGGTGTGCGGATTTGACTGGGCCAGCAGGTCGATCACCTCTTCGCCAGCCGCTTTACTGCGGGCAAATTCACAGGCAAAGCGCGCAGGGCGGAAATCTTCCTGAATATCACGATGATGGTGATAATCAAAATAGAGCGACGGGGAAGAGATATGAATAAAGTTACGCACGCCCCAGGCGACGGCCCATTCGCCCAGACGGCGCGTGGCGCGCACGTTGGCGAGATCGAAGGCTTCCTGGGTACCCCACGGGGAGGTAAAACTGGAGCAGTGCCACAGCGTATCAATACCGGCGAGCATCACCTTGGCCTGAGAGGAGACCAGCTCCGTCAGGTCGGCATGGACAAACTCAGCGCCCATTTTTTGCAAGAGCTTGCCCATCGCCTCGTTGCGACCGGTGGCCCTCACGCAGATGCCTTTGTTGCGCAGAAATTCGACCGCATTTCGGCCTAAGCCGCTGGTCGCCCCGGTAACCAGTACCTTCATAACAATCCACTGTGTTGAAAAGAATTTCGTGCGCATTCTTTCGTGAATTACGATGTGTTGCAATGGGAAAGGTGAAAGAAAAAGAGTTTTATTTAGTTACTTTCCCGCTTTTCTTCTGCCAGTTGCGCAATCCGTTTCGCCATTCCGCGGAAGATAAACAGGTGTGCCGGGATCATCAGCAGCCAGTAGAACAGCCCGGGCATTCCGTGCGGGTGCCACCACGCCCGAACGTCCAGCTCGCGGTGATCGCCTTTGTCTTTAAGGGTGAAGCAGAGCCGCCCCAGCCCCGGTGCCTTCATGCCAAACAGCAGCGCCAGCTGTTTTTCCGGCTCAACGATGATCACCTTCCAGCTGTCGACCGTATCGCCCACGTTCAGATACGGGGCGGCAGGACGGCCTTTTGCCAGCCGGTGACCCACCAGCAGATCCAGCGTGCCGCGCGTTTGCCAGAGGATATTGCCGAAGAAATAGCGCTCTTTGCCGCCGATCTGGTTCACAACGTCCCACAGCGCTGAGAGGCTGGCAGTGGTTTTTACCGTACAGCCCGCCTGTTTTGGGTAATAGCCGTACTCGGGCCGCCAGCGGGCAAACGCCTGCGCGTCGTAGCCCCAGTCACTGGAGTTCACCAGCTTCTCTTCTTCTTTCAGCGTATTGCGTACGGCATCGTCGAAGGGGATCAATTCCTGAGGGATCAAGGCTCGCAGTTCACGATCGTCCGCCAGCAGATCGTGTTTCAGTCCCTGTATAAGCGCTTTGGCAGTCGTCGGCGGCACGGAGGTGATCACATTCAAAAACCACACCGAAATCCAGCGGGTCGGGAAGGGGACGGGCACCAGCCAGCGGCGGCGGCCACTCACCCGCATAAAATGTTCGAACTGCGCCTGATAGCTCAACACTTCCGGGCCAGCCGCCTCCAGCACACGATGCGCCGCCGCCGGATGATCCAGCAATGCCACCAGATAGTGGAGTAAATTCTCCAGCGCAATGGGCGTGGTGCGCGAGCGTACCCAGCGCGGCGGTGTCAGCACAGGCAGGTTGTAGACCATATCGCGCATCACTTCGAACGCGGCGGAACCCGCGCCGACGATGATCCCTGCCCGCAGTTCGGTGACGGGGATACGGGCGCTTCGCAATGTCTCTGCCGTCAGTTGCCGGGCGCGCAGATGGTCTGACTGCTCGTTCTCAGGCGCCTGAAGCGAGCTTAGAAAGATCACCTGCTTTACCGGCGTTTGCAGCAGCGTATCACGTACATTCATCGCCACCTGACGCTCGTGGGCGATAAAATCGCCGCCTTCGCCCATGCTGTGAACAAGGTAGTAAAGCGTATCGACCCCTTCCAGCAGCGCAGGAAGCGCTTTCGGCCAGTTAAGGTCAACGTTGTGACACGTCACGCCAGGCAAATGAAGTTTTTGCAGGCGTTCCGTGTTGCGTGCCACTGCCAGCACCTGGTGCCCCTGCTGGCTTAACGCAGTGGTCAGATGCTGACCGATATACCCGCTGGCACCGAGCACCAGAATACGTTGCGGCACGGTATGCTCCTTAACGCTGTAAAAACGCCTGCCAGTGTTTCACCACCTCGGTCAACTGCTCGCGGTTAACGTCAAGATGCATCACCAGTCGCACGACCGGGGAGGCGTTGATCAGCACGCCTCGGGCTTTCATAAATTCGCCCAGCGCGGCAGCATGCTCATCGCCGACGCGGACAAACAGCATGTTGGTGTCATGACGCATGACATCAGCGCCGATTTCACGCAGCTGCGCTGCCATCCACGCCGCATTGTCGTGATCGTCTTTCAGGCGTGACACGTTATTTTTCAGGGCGTACAGTCCGGCAGCCGCCAGAATACCCGCCTGACGCATCCCGCCGCCGGTCATTTTGCGCCAGCGGTTGGCGCGTCTGATGTAGTCCGCGCTGCCAACCAGCAGGGAACCTACCGGCGTGCCCAGCCCTTTAGAGAGGCAAATGGTGAACGAGTCGCAATATTGGGTGATCTCTTTCAGCTCGCAGCCGTACTCCACCACGGCGTTGAAGATACGTGCGCCGTCAACGTGCAGGCCGAGCTTGCGCTCGCGGGTAAAATCCCATGCCGCTTTCAGGTATTCGCGCGGCAGGACTTTACCGTTATGGGTGTTTTCGAGGCTCAGCAGTTTAGTGCGGGCGAAGTGAATATCATCGGCTTTGATTTTTGCCGCGACTTTGTCCAGCGGCAGCGTACCGTCCGGCGCGGCATCGATCGGCTGCGGCTGAATGCTGCCAAGCACCGCCGCGCCGCCGGCTTCGTACAGGTAGTTATGCGCCCCCTGGCCGACGATATACTCTTCGCCGCGCTCGCAGTGGCTCAGCAGCGCCACCAGGTTAGCCTGCGTGCCGGTGGGCAGGAACAGGGCAGCCTCTTTACCGCTCAGCTCGGCCGCATAGCGCTGGAGTTCGTTGACCGTCGGGTCATCGCCGTAGACGTCGTCCCCGACCGGGGCGGCCATCATCTCTTCGAGCATGGCGCGGCCCGGACGGGTAACGGTATCACTACGTAAATCAATCATTTCACATCCCTTTCATTTAAGAGGTCTTGTGAAATGTTTTACCTGAGCCAGTTGGTTTTTGCCAGTTCGATCACTTCGTCACCGCGCCCGCTGATGATGGCGCGCAGCATGTAGAGGCTAAAACCTTTAGCCTGTTCCAGCTTGATTTGAGGCGGGATTGCCAGCTCTTCTTTGGCGACCACCACATCCACCAGTACCGGGCCGTCGATGGAGAAGGCACGTTGCAGGGCTTCGTCCACCTCTGAGGCTTTCTCCACCCGAATACCGGTGATACCGCAGGCTTCGGCGATGCGGGCGAAGTTGGTGTCGTGCAGCTCGGTGCCGTCCGTGAGGTAGCCTCCGGCCTTCATCTCCATCGCCACAAAGCCCAGCACGCTGTTGTTAAAGACCACGATTTTCAGCGGAAGCTTCATCTGCGCCACCGACAGGAAATCCCCCATCAGCATACTGAACCCGCCGTCGCCGCACATCGCCACCACCTGACGTTCCGGTGCCGTTGCTTTCGCGCCCAGCGCCTGCGGCATGGCGTTGGCCATTGAGCCATGGTTGAACGAGCCAAGCAGGCGTCGTTTGCCGTTCATTTTCAGATAGCGCGCGGCCCAGACGGTGGGCGTACCCACGTCGCAGGTGAAGATGGCATCGTCGTCGGCGAAGTGGCTGATCTGCTGCGCCAGATACTGCGGGTGGATCGCTTTTTCGCTCGGTTTGGCGAGATCGTCCAGCCCCTTACGCGCATCGCGATAGTCGCTCAGGGCTTTATCGAGGAATTTGCGGTCCGTTTTTTCTTCCAGCAGCGGCAGGAGGGCGGCGAGGGTGGATTTAATATCGCCGATAAGCGCCATATCCACCTTGCTGTGCGCGCCGATGCTACCGGGATTAATGTCGATCTGGATAATTTTCGCATCCGTCGGGTAGAACGCGCGGTACGGGAACTGGGTGCCGAGCAGGATCAGCGTATCGGCGTTCATCATGGTATGGAAGCCGCTGGAAAAACCGATCAGCCCGGTCATGCCCACATCGTACGGGTTATCGTATTCAACGTGTTCTTTCCCGCGCAGGGCGTGCACAACTGGCGCCTTCAGCTTAGCGGCAAATTCCACCAGCTCTTTATGCGCGCCGGCACAGCCGCTGCCGCACATCAGGGCGATATTGCTGGAGTATCGCAGCAGTTGCGCCAGCTTTTTAAGCTCTTCATCCGCAGGGGTAATGGTTGGCTGTGGCGCAGAGTACCAGTGGGTGGTGGCGGTTTCAGGTGCAGCCTTCAGCGCCACGTCCCCCGGCAGCACAACCACCGAAACCCCGCGATTCAGGATCGCCTTACGCATGGCTATCGCCAGCACCTGTGGGATCTGCTCCGGCGAGGAGACCAGCTCGCAGTAGTGGCTGCATTCACGGAACAGCTCCTGAGGATGCGTCTCCTGAAAATAGCCGCTGCCGATTTCGGATGACGGAATATGTGCGGCAATCGCCAGCACCGGAACATGGTTGCGGTGACAGTCGAAAAGACCGTTGATAAGGTGCAGGTTTCCCGGTCCGCAGGAACCTGCACAGACGGCGAGTTCGCCCGTGAGCTGCGCTTCGGCACCCGCGGCAAAGGCGGCGACCTCTTCATGGCGGGTGGGCATCCATTCAATGGTCTTCATCTTGTTGAGGCTGTCGCTGAGTCCGTTCAGCGAATCGCCGGTGACGCCCCAGATACGCTTTACGCCAGCCTGCTCCAGGGTTTTCGCTATGTATGCAGCCACGGTTTGTTTCATGGTGGTCCTTCTCCTTTATGTGATATCGCTTACAAGCTTAGAAGAAAGTCACTGTATTGGCTGCCTGGTATTCCATACGCACAGGCAGTAGGCACAACGTAAGCCGGGTAAACGCAGTGTCACCCGGCAAAAAGCCCGGTGGCGCTAACGCTTACCGGGCCTACGAAGAGCCAACATGTACAAAGTAGGCCGGGTAAACGCAGTGCCACCCGGCAACAAATGGGGGCACTGCGCCAGATTATGCCAGCACCAGGTCCCCCTGCGGATGGCATGAACACGCCAACACGTAACCCTCTGCAATTTCCGCATCGGTCAGCGTCATGGTGCTGGTGACGGTGTATTCACCGGAAACCACCTTCGTCTTACAGCAGCCGCACACACCCGCGCGACAGGCTGCCGCTACCGGCACGTTATTGCTTTCGAGCGCTTCAAGCAGCGTGGTGCCCACGCGACCAAAGAAGGTCTGCGCCGGTTGCAGCTTCGTGAACTTCATCCCGCTGGTCGCCGCTGCCGCTACAGGCGTGAAGAACTGCTCTTTAAAGAAGCGGGTCACGCCGAGCGCTTTCACTTCTTTCTCCACGATCTCCATGTACGGCGCCGGGCCGCAGGTCATCACGGTACGATCCGCAATGTCCGGCACGCTTTGCAACATTTCGCGGCTCAGACGCCCCGCGACAAAACCGTGCGTCGCGTTGTGCTCAGCCACCAGGGTCACCGGATAATTTCGCCATTCCTCGGCAAAAATCACATCTTCCGGGGAACGCACGCTAAAGATCACCTGCACGTCGGCCTGAGGACGGTATTTCGCCAGCCAGCGGCGCATCGACATAATCGGCGTTACGCCACAGCCTGCCGCCAGAAGCAGGAATTTGTCTTCCTTCTTGTCGTCACAGGTGAACTCGCCCTGCGCGTCAGACAGCCAGATGTAATCCCCGCGCTTCACGTCACGGGTCAGCCACCGGGAGCCTGCGCCGTCCTCAATACGACGGACGGTGAGCGTTATGTATTCGCTCACGCCCGGCGTGGAGGAGATCGTGTAGGCGCGCAGGGTATCCGCCGAATTACGCACACTCACTAGCGCATACTGACCTGCGCGGTACGGGTAGTAGTCATGGCACAGCAGCGACAGTGTCCACACATCCGGCGTCTCCTGTTGGATGTGATGAACCTGCATCCGCCACGGACATTGTGAGGTTGGCATGGTCATGAGTTACTCCTTACGCGCTCAGCAGTTGCTTCATATCATCTTCAACGTTGGTCACGGAACGCAGACCAAATTTCTCGTTCAGGATGGCCAGCAGGTCCGGCGTCAGGAAGCCTGGCGCGGTCGGCCCGGTGACGATGTTGGTCACGCCGAGAGAGAGCAGGGTCAACAGAATAACGATCGCTTTCTGCTCGAACCAGGAGAGCACCAGCGACAGCGGCAGATCGTTCACGCCGCAGCCCAGTTTCTCTGCCAGCGTGACCGCCAGAATGATGGCTGAATACGCATCGTTACACTGACCAGCATCCACCAGGCGTGGCAGACCTTCGATGTTGCCGAAGTCCAGCTTGTTGAAACGGTATTTACCGCAGGCCAGGGTCAGGATCAGACAGTCTTCCGGAACGCGGGTGGCGAAATCGGTGAAATAGTTACGTTCCCCGCGCGCGCCGTCACAGCCGCCGATCAGGAAGATGTGACGCAGTTTTTCACGGCTGACGAGGTCAATCAGGGAATCCGCCGCACCCAGCAGGGTTTCACGGCCAAAACCGACGGTGATGAGGTGCGGAATTTCGCTGTACGGGAAGCCTGCCATCTGCTGCGCCTGTGCGATAACCGGACCGAAATCATCGCCTTCAAGGTGGCTCACGCCCGGCCAGCCGACGATGCTGCGGGTCCAGATACGGTCGTCATACGCGCCCACGGTAGGGTCGATGATGCAGTTAGAGGTCATGACGATTGGGCCAGGGAAGCGGGCGAACTCCACCTGCTGGTTCTGCCAGCCGCTGCCGTAGTTACCGATCAGATGCTTAAATTTACGCAGTTCCGGGTAGCCGTGCGCGGGCAACATTTCGCCGTGGGTATAGACGTTAACGCCGGTGCCTTCGGTCTGCTTCAGCAGGTTGTAGAGATCTTTCAGGTCGTGGCCGGAGATCAGGATGCATTTACCTTCGGTCGCTTTGACGTTGACCTGCGTCGGCGTTGGGTGACCGTAGGTGCTGGTTTCACCGGCATCCAGAATGCTCATAACTTTGAAGTTCATCTGGCCGATTTCCATCGAGCATTCCAGCAGGGCGTTCATGTCGGAAGGCCAGGTGCCCAGCCATGCCATGATTTTGTGGTACTGGGCATAAATGTCGTTGTCGTACTGGCCGAGTACGTGCGCGTGCTCCATATACGCCGCAGCACCTTTCAGACCGTACAGGCACAGCAGGCGCAGGCCGAGGATGTTCTCGCCAATCGCCGCTTTGTCTTTATTGGGAGTAAATTCGGCGGCCTGACGCTGTAGCTCGCCCAGGTCGTCGCTCACCAGCTGTAGTTCCGCCATCGGGTTGTCCACGCGAGCGCTTGCGTCGGCATTCAGGCATTGCGCTTTCAGGGCTTCACGCAGGGCAATCGCTTCGCGGGCATAGCCCACAATGCGTGGCGAATCGAAGTTAACGTTAGTCAGCGTGGAGAAAAATGCGCGCGGCGCAAAGCTGTCGACATAGTGATCGACAAGGCCATATTCACGGGCCTTGAAGGCCCAGGCGGATAAGCCTTGCAGCGCCGCAATCAGCAGGTCCTGGAGATCGGACGTTTCTGCGGTTTTGCCGCACATACCCTGCGCGTAAGAGCAGCCGTTGCCTGCCGGGGTACGGATGGTTTGTTCACATTGCACACAAAACATAATCACACCTGTTAAAGTTATATTTCAGATACATGTTTAAGGTTATGCCTGTGCCACAACGGAGAAAAGTGCTTTCTTATACTAAGTGGAGGGTTATTGATTTAGCGCAATTTTGGCGGCAGGTTCACTACCGCCAAAGCAGTATCAGGCTGAGAAGAACGCCATCAGAATGGGGACCAGCAGGCTCAGAATAAAGCCGTGTACAATAGCGGCAGGAACCATCTCCAGACCTCCCGAGCGCTGTAACACCGGCAGGGTAAAGTCCATTGAGGTGGCCCCGCACAGGCCCAGCGCGGTAGAGCGGCTGCGGCGTACCAGGCCGGGGATCAGCATGATGGCTATCAGCTCGCGCGCCAGATCGTTAAAGAAGGCGGCGCTGCCGATCACCGGACCAAACGATTCGGTCAGCAGAATACCGGAGAGCGAATACCAGCCAAAACCGGATGCCATCGCCAGGCTGGTTTTCAGCGGCAGATCGACAATAAAGGCGTTAATCACTCCCCCCGCCATTGAGCTGGCCACAACGATAACGGCAACCATCATGCCCCGGCGGTTCAGGACAATCTGTTTCAGCGTCATGCCATTATTTCGCAACTGAATACCGATCAGGAAGAGCAGGAAAATCAGCGTATATTCGCTGGCTTCCGTAGCGTGCTGTAAAAAAGCCCATCCGGTTAGCCCCAGTAAAAAACCGAGCACCACCACGCCGCACAGCTTTAATGATTCCAGCGCCATCGCAATTCGGGAGGGAAGCTTTTCCTGATGGTGGTGATTTTTCCATGGAATAGTGCGTTCCAGCCAGAACAGCGCGGCAATATTGCACAACAGAATCACCACTACCGTAACCGCAGAATAATGCAGGATGGAAAGCAAGTTCGTCGCCAGATTATCCAGGAAGGCCAGGCTGATCCCCATAAAGAAAAGTATGACGTAAACAATCCAGCTGAGAAAACGATTAATAAGCTTTAAGGCCGATTCATGACGCAGCGGAATAAGGTAGCCCACAATCAGGGGCAGAAGAATGATGAGGAGTCCTGAGAACATGAACAGCCGGTCCTTTTGAGTATCATTTAAGCGCCAGAGACACTACCCAATAAAGGCTGTACAGTAAAGCGGCAAAAGAAAGCCGGGTGGCGGCTGCGCCTTACCCGGCCTACAAAGTGCACACTCACGTAGGTCGGGTAAGCTTTAGCGCCACCCGACATTACAGGCCGCACTTAATTAATCGCGTTTTTCCAGTAGGGTGCGATACAGCACGCCGCCCAGAATACCGCCAATAATTGGCATCACCCAGAACAGCCACAGCTGTTCAAGCGCCCAGCCGCCCTGGAAAATAGCCACCGCGGTGCTACGTGCCGGATTAACGGAGGTATTGGTCACCGGGATGGAGATCAGGTGGATAAGCGTCAGCGCCAGACCAATAGCAATGGGGGCAAAGCCCGCAGGCGCGTATTTGTCCGTTGCGCCGTGGATCACCAACAGGAAACCTGCGGTGAGCACAATTTCAATCACGATAGCAGACAGCATTGAGTAGCCGCCTGGAGAGTGTTCGCCGAAGCCGTTTGACGCAAATCCGCTGGCCGCGGCGTCAAACCCGGCTTTCCCGCTGGCAATGACGTACAACACCGCCGCGGCAATAATACCGCCAATAACCTGGGCAATAATATAGCCAATAATATCTTTCGCCGGGAAACGTCCGCCCGCCCATAAACCTAACGTGACGGCCGGGTTGAAATGACCGCCGGAAATATGCCCCACGGCGAATGCCATGGTTAATACGGTTAAACCGAATGCCAGCGCGACGCCGACAAATCCAATACCTAATTCCGGAAATGCGGCTGCGAGTACTGCGCTACCGCAGCCACCAAACACCAGCCAGAATGTACCAAAGCATTCTGCCGCTAATTTTCTGAACATAACCACCTCAATAATAAACGTCCGCGCCCATTCCTGCGCGCGGGTTATATCGCCATAAAGGGATGACGACTCAAAGAGCCAGTATTTTGAAACCATCAACATCCCTTCGCCACTCAAATAAATTCACTAAATTTGATTTAAGGCAATGTGATGTCAATCCTTGTTCAGAACGGAGGTAATTAGAGCATAGCCCAATATTTAAGGGGGCGTATATTCTGCTGTCGTGACCTACAGCCTGCCGCTATACTGCTGATAACTTGAAGGAAAAAGTGGCCGAAATGCGGGGGATGTATGCTACTCGAACGTGTGGAGATTGTCGGGTTTCGCGGGATTAACCGCCTGTCGCTGCAACTGGAACAGAACAACGTCCTGATAGGCGAAAACGCCTGGGGTAAATCCAGCCTGCTGGATGCCCTGACGCTGCTGCTTTCGCCCGAAGAGAACTTGTACCACTTTGTCCATGATGACTTCTGGTTTCCGCCGGGGGATGTCAATGGGCGCGAGAAACACCTGCATATCATTCTGACCTTCCGCGAATCCGAGCCCGGTCGCCATCGCGTGCGTCGTTTTCGCCCTATGTCGCCCTGCTGGGTGCCCTGTGAAGATGGGTTCCAGCGTATTTTCTATCGCCTTGAGGGCGAAATGGCGCAAAACGACGGGGTATTAACCCTGCGTGAATTTCTTGATGAGAAGGGGAATCCGATCCCGCTCGATAATATTGACGAGCTTGCCCGCCATCTTATCCGCCTCTCCCCCGTGTTGCGCTTACGAGACGCGCGCTTTATGCGGCGGATCCGTAACGGCACCGTACCGAATATGCCCGAGGTGGAAGTAACCGCCCGCGAGCTGGATTTCCTCGCCCGTGAACTGGTCTCGCGGCCGCAGAACCTCACCGACGGCCAGATCCGTCAGGGACTGTCTGCCATGGTCCAACTGCTGGAGCACTACTTCTCCGAGCAGGGAACGGGGCAGGCGCGCCACCGCCTGATGCGCCGCCGCTCGCACGACGAGCAACGAAGCTGGCGCTATCTCGATATTATCAACCGCATGATCGACCGCCCCAGCGGGCGCACGCATCGGGTGATCCTGCTGGGATTATTCTCCACGCTGTTACAGGCGAAAGGGACGGTGCGCCTGGATCGGGACGCGCGCCCGCTGCTGCTGGTGGAAGATCCGGAAACGCGGCTGCACCCGATTATGCTTTCCGTGGCGTGGCATCTTCTTAATCTACTGCCGTTGCAGCGTGTCACCACCACGAATTCCGGCGAGCTGCTCTCCCTGACGCCGGTGGAGTATGTCTGCCGCCTGGTGCGTGAATCCTCGCGGGTCACCGCCTACCGGCTCGGGCCCGGCGGGTTAAATGCCGAAGATGGCCGACGCATTGCGTTTCATATCCGTTTTAACCGTGCCTCTTCCCTGTTTGCCCGCTGCTGGTTGCTGGTGGAAGGGGAAACCGAAACCTGGGTGATAAACGAGCTGGCTCGCCAGTGCGGACACCACTTTGATGCCGAAGGGATCAAAGTGATCGAATTTGCTCAGTCTGGCTTAAAGCCGCTGATCAAATTTGCGCGCCGGATGGGGATAGAGTGGCACGTGCTGGTGGATGGCGATGAGGCGGGTAAAAAATATGCGGCGACCGTGCGCAGCCTGCTCAATAACGATCGTGAAGAGGAGCGGGAACATCTGACCACGCTGCCCGCGATGGACATGGAGCACTTTATGTACCGCCAGGGATTTGACGACGTCTTTCACCGCGTGGCGATGATCCCGGTGGATGTGCCCATGAATATGCGTCGGGTGATCGCCAAAGCTATCCATCGGTCGTCAAAACCGGATTTGGCCATTGAAGTCGCGACGGAAGCGGGCAGGCGGGGCGTGGAGTCGGTGCCCACGCTGCTGCGTAAAATGTTCTCCCGCGTCCTCTGGCTGGCACGCGGGAGAGCCGATTAACGGGCAGTCGCCTGCGATACCTGTTGATGCAGGCTATCAAGCAGGATATAGCGGCGGCGGTACTCGGACCGTTTTTTACTCGCAATCTCTTCCATCGGTTTGCGTGGCATGGTCAGTGGCAGGGCAAAGTTGCCGTTCTCCTGCTGCTGTCCGCCAAGGGAGCGCCAGAAGCTGTCATAGTCAGCCAGCAATTTTCCCTCTTTTTTCTTGCGATAGCGCCAGCTGCGGTAGATGTGGGTGGCGTTACTCACCGCGAGGATCTGCTCGACGGGGAAGGCGCCTGCCAGCGTCATGACCGCTTCAACCAGCAGACGTTTTGGGAACAGTCCGTGACAGGCTTTGGTCGCCAGCTGAATGTGCTCGTGCGGGACATGCGCTTTCGCCCCCTGCATTCCGCCGATGAAGAGCGTTGACTTGCCCTGGTATTTGCACAGCGTAAAGGTCAGCTCGGCCAGCACCGTGTTCTGGTGGTCACAAAAAGTGAGGGTCGCTTCCCCTTCTTTGTCCAGAAACGCATCCGCGCTCAGGCGAACGCTAAACTGCTGCTCCTCTTTGCCCGTTAACGTCACCAGCGTGATGCCCTGGCTGGAAAGGTAGCCGTTCAGCAGTGACGCCGGAAGATGGCGGCTCATCATCTGATAGTGATTGTCCAATGCGTCCAGCGTAGTCTGACGGCCCATATTGACGGTCAGCCAAGGTCGGTGCAGGCGGCACGGCAGGCCGGGCTGCACGCGCAGGATCTGCATCAGACGGGGCTGTTTTGCAAGGTTTCCGAGCAGGCGCGCAGTGGTGAACGGCGTTGCCAGCGAGCGCAACATAAACTTACGTCGATAGGCCGGATTTTGCCACGCCAGCCCCGGCGTGAGGGAACCCGATGCCAGGCTTTTAAACAGTTGCCAGCCCGATTTAGGCTGGGACAGCGTTGAATAAGGTGTATCGACGATGGAAGACATGTTAGATCCTGCTTCTGGTGGAATTTCGCTATTTCAGCAGGCGCTTTATCAACATCGGGTAAACAATTCCCGACGATTACGGGGATCGGGGGTTTCGTTGAGGAGTGGTTTAGATAAAATCAACGGTGATGATAGCCAGAACAATTATTTGGAATATTTATGAACCTGAAGGGAAAACGCAGAAAGCTGTTTCTGCTGCTGGCGGTAGTGGTGTTAGCAGGCGGATTCTGGTTATGGAAGGTACTGAACGCGCCGGTACCACAGTATCAAACGCTGATTGTTCGTCCGGGCGAGCTGCAACAAAACGTGCTGGCGACGGGGAAGCTGGATGCCCTGCGTAAGGTTGACGTGGGCGCGCAGGTCAGCGGTCAGCTTAAAACCCTGTCGGTTGAGATTGGCGATAAGGTTAAAAAAGGCCAGTTGCTTGGCGTGATCGATCCTGAGCAGGCGCAAAACCAGATCCGCGAAGTGGAAGCGACGCTGATGGAGTTGCGCGCGCAGCGCGCTCAGGCTCAGGCGGAGCGTAATCTCGCTCAGGTCACCCTGTCGCGCCAGCAGGCGCTGGCGAAAACGCAGGCCATCTCGAAACAGGATCTGGACACAGCCGCCACGGAGCTGGCGGTGAAGCAGGCGCAGATTGGCACCATCGATGCGCAAATCAAGCGGAATCAGGCCTCGCTGGATACGGCGAAAACCAACCTCGATTACACGCAAATCGTTGCGCCAATGGCCGGGGAAGTGACGCAGATAACCACCCTGCAAGGCCAGACGGTCATCGCCGCGCAGCAGGCGCCGAACATCCTGACCCTGGCGGATATGAGCACCATGCTGGTGAAAGCCCAGGTATCTGAAGCGGACGTCATTCACCTTAAGCCGGGGCAGAAAGCCTGGTTTACGGTGCTGGGCGATCCGCAAACCCGCTATGAAGGGGTGCTGAAAGATATCCTGCCGACGCCGGAGAAGGTCAACGACGCCATCTTCTACTATGCGCGTTTTGAGGTGCCTAACCCGCAGGGCGTGCTGCGTCTGGACATGACCGCTCAGGTGCATATCCAGCTGACCGGCGTGAAAAACGTGCTGACGGTTCCGCTCTCCGCGCTGGGCGAATCCGCCGGGGACAATCGCTACAAGGTGAAAGTGCTGCGCAACGGTGAAACCCGCGAGCGGGAAGTGGTGATTGGCGCACGTAACGACACCGACGTGGTGGTGGTAAAAGGGCTGGAAGAGGGTGAGGAAGTGGTCACCAGCGAAAGCCTGCCTGGAGCCGCGCAATGACGGCGCTGCTTGAGCTGAATGACATTCGTCGCAGCTATCCGTCCGGCGACGGGCCGGTGGAGGTGCTGAAAGGCATCTCCCTGCGCGTTGAAGCCGGTGAAATGGTGGCGATTGTCGGGGCATCGGGCTCGGGTAAATCAACGCTGATGAACATTCTCGGCTGTCTGGATAAGCCTACCAGCGGCACCTATCGCGTGGCCGGGACGGATGTTTCCACCCTGGACGGCGACGCGCTGGCGAAGCTGCGTCGCGAGCATTTTGGCTTTATCTTCCAGCGTTACCATCTGCTTTCACACCTGAGCGCGGCGCAGAATGTGGAAGTGCCGGCGGTGTATGCGGGCGTCGAGCGCAAAAAACGCCTCGAACGCGCGAAGGCGCTGTTAACGCGTCTTGGGCTGGCGGAGCGTGTTGATTATCAGCCTTCGCAGCTTTCCGGCGGTCAGCAGCAACGCGTGAGTATTGCCCGCGCGCTGATGAACGGTGGGCAGGTGATCCTCGCCGATGAGCCAACCGGTGCGCTCGACAGCCATTCCGGTGAAGAGGTGATGGCGATCCTGCATCAGCTTCGCGATCAGGGGCATACGGTGATTATCGTCACCCACGATCCGCAGGTGGCAGCGCAGGCGGAACGCATTATCGAGATCCACGACGGCGAGCTGGTCAGCAACCCGCCGCCACGTCAGTCCAGAGCGGCGGCGACGAAAGAGGCGCTGCCGGCCGCAACCGGCTGGGGCCAGTTTTCCAGCGGTTTCCGCGAGGCGCTGACCATGGCCTGGCTGGCGATGGCGGCCAACAAAATGCGCACTCTGCTGACCATGCTTGGCATCATTATTGGTATTGCCTCAGTGGTGTCGATTGTGGTGGTGGGCGATGCGGCGAAACAGCTGGTGCTGGCAGATATTCGCGCCATCGGGACTAACACCATCGACGTTTACCCCGGCAAAGATTTTGGCGACGACGAGCCGCAGTATCAGCAGGCGCTGAAGTATGACGATCTGGCGGCTATTCAGAAGCAGCCGTGGGTGAACTCCGCCACGCCTGCCGTCTCGCAAAACCTGCGTCTGCGCTACGGCAACATCGACGTGGCGGCCAGCGCTAACGGCGTCAGCGGAGATTACTTCAACGTCTACGGCATGACCTTCAGCGAAGGGGCGACCTTCAACGCTGAACAGCTGGCGGGCAGGGCGCAGGTGGTGGTGTTAGACGCTAACTCCCGCAGGCAGCTGTTCCCGAATAAGACCAATGTGGTGGGGGAAGTGATCCTCGTAGGCAACATGCCAGCGACGGTGATCGGCGTGGCGGAAGAGAAGCAGTCGATGTTCGGCAGCAGTAAAATCCTGCGCGTCTGGCTGCCGTACACCACCATTTCCGGGCGCATCATGGGGCAGTCATGGCTTAACTCTATTACCGTTCGAGTGAAGGAGGGCTACGACAGCGGGCTGGCGGAACAGCAGCTGGAGCGGCTGTTAACCCTGCGCCACGGGAAAAAGGATTTCTTCACCTGGAATATGGATGGCCTCTTGAAAACGGCGGAAAAGACCACACGTACTCTTCAGCTGTTCCTGACGCTGGTGGCGGTGATTTCGCTGGTCGTCGGCGGGATAGGGGTGATGAACATTATGCTGGTGTCGGTGACCGAACGTACGCGGGAGATCGGCATCCGCATGGCGGTCGGAGCCAGAGCCAGCGACGTGCTGCAGCAATTTTTGATTGAAGCGGTGCTGGTGTGTCTGGTGGGCGGTGCGATGGGGATTGCGCTCTCGATGATGATCGCCTTTGCGCTCCAGCTCTTCTTACCGGGCTGGGAGATTGGCTTCTCGCCGATGGCGATCCTGACGGCGTTTTTATGTTCCACCTTCACCGGTATTCTGTTCGGCTGGCTACCGGCGCGAAACGCGGCGCGGCTGGATCCGGTGGATGCGCTGGCGCGCGAATAACCCGAAAATAAAAATGCCAGCCGATCGGGCTGGCATTTTGCCTGCAGGGTGTACACAATGAATCAGAGAGCTATGCAACCGCTTCTGCTTCAACGGGGACGATCAGACTGGCATGATTGCCTTTTGGCCCCTGGTGTACATCGAACCGGACGGACTGCCCGGCTTTGAGCGTCCTGTAACCATCCATCTGAATGGTGGAATAGTGAGCGAAGATATCCTCGCCGCCGCCTTCGGGGCAAATGAAGCCAAACCCCTTGGCGTTGTTGAACCACTTAACAGTACCCATTTCCATGCTTCGACATCCTTCGTAAATCTTATAAATTAAGATGGAATGAACCGGTGGTGGAGTGGGGGCTGTTCAAAACCTCGCCAACTCACGCTTGTACAATTTAGAGAAACGGAAGAAGCCGTCAAGCGTTTGGCGCTGGAGTTGGGACAATAATCAACCAAAATTTGAGGCAGTTAACGCTATTGCAACAGTTTGTGACAGACATCGCGGATGACAGTAATAGATGATTGTTATCTAACATCTGAGGTAGATTCAAAGTGGTTATGCATAATGGGTAAGACCAACGATTGGCTGGATTTTGACCAGCTGGCGGAAGATAAAGTGCGCGACGCGCTAAAACCGCCATCTATGTATAAAGTTATGTTAATGAACGATGATTACACGCCGATGGAATTTGTTATTGACGTGCTACAAAAGTTCTTTTCTTATGATGTTGAACGTGCAACGCAACTGATGCTTACCGTTCATTATCGTGGCAAAGCGATCTGCGGCATCTTTACTGCCGAGGTTGCGGAAACCAAAGTAGCGATGGTGAACGACTATGCAAGGGAGAACGAGCATCCGTTGCTGTGTACGCTGGAAAAGGCCTGATAAGGCATAAAATTGGGGGAGGTGCCTATGCTCAATCAAGAACTGGAACTCAGTTTAAACATGGCTTTCGCCAGAGCGCGTGAGCACCGACATGAGTTTATGACCGTCGAGCATTTGCTGCTCGCACTGCTTAGCAACCCATCTGCCCGCGAAGCGCTGGAAGCCTGCTCCGTGGATCTGGTGGCGCTACGTCAGGAACTCGAAGCCTTCATCGAACAAACCACACCGGTGCTGCCAGCCAGTGAAGAAGAGCGCGACACACAGCCGACGCTCAGCTTCCAGCGCGTGCTGCAGCGCGCGGTTTTCCACGTCCAGTCTTCCGGACGTAGCGAAGTGACGGGCGCCAATGTGCTGGTCGCCATCTTCAGTGAGCAGGAGTCCCAGGCGGCCTACCTGCTGCGTAAACACGAAGTCAGCCGGCTCGACGTGGTCAACTTCATCTCTCACGGAACGCGAAAAGACGAGCCTAACCAGGCATCGGATCCCAGCGGACAGATCAACAGCAATGAAGAGCAAGCAGGCGGGGAGGATCGTATGGAAAACTTCACCACCAACCTTAACCAGCTTGCTCGCGTTGGCGGTATCGACCCGCTGATTGGCCGCGACAAAGAGCTGGAGCGTGCCATCCAGGTGCTGTGCCGTCGCCGTAAGAATAACCCGCTGCTGGTGGGGGAATCTGGCGTGGGTAAAACCGCGATTGCCGAAGGTCTGGCCTGGCGCATTGTGCAGGGCGACGTGCCGGAAGTGATTGCCGACTGCACCATCTACTCGCTGGATATCGGCTCGCTGCTGGCGGGCACCAAATACCGCGGTGATTTTGAAAAACGTTTCAAAGCGCTGTTAAAACAGCTGGAGCAGGACACCAACAGCATCCTGTTTATCGATGAGATCCACACCATCATCGGCGCAGGCGCGGCTTCCGGTGGTCAGGTAGATGCCGCCAACCTGATCAAACCGCTGCTCTCCAGCGGCAAGATCCGCGTGATGGGCTCTACGACGTACCAGGAGTTCAGCAACATCTTTGAGAAGGATCGTGCGCTGGCGCGTCGTTTCCAGAAAATCGACGTTACCGAGCCGTCGGTTGACGAAACGGTGCAGATCATCAACGGTCTGAAAACCAAGTACGAAGCGCACCACGACGTGCGTTACACCGCGAAAGCGGTGCGTGCGGCGGTGGAGCTGGCGGTGAAATACATTAACGATCGTCATCTGCCGGATAAAGCGATCGACGTGATTGATGAAGCGGGTGCGCGTGCGCGCCTGATGCCAGCGAGCAAGCGTAAGAAAACCGTGAACGTAGCGGATATCGAGTCCGTGGTGGCCCGTATCGCACGTATCCCTGAGAAGAGCGTCTCTCAGAGCGACCGTGATACGCTGCGCACCCTCGGCAATCGCCTGAAAATGCTGGTCTTTGGTCAGGATAAAGCTATTGAGGCCTTAACCGAAGCGATTAAGATGGCCCGTGCTGGCCTGGGGCATGACCACAAGCCTGTCGGTTCCTTCCTGTTCGCCGGCCCGACCGGTGTGGGTAAAACCGAGGTAACGGTGCAGCTCTCCAAAGCGCTGGGCATTGAGCTGTTGCGCTTTGATATGTCCGAGTATATGGAGCGTCACACCGTCAGCCGTTTGATTGGTGCGCCTCCGGGCTACGTGGGCTTTGACCAGGGCGGCCTGCTCACCGACGCGGTGATCAAGCATCCGCACGCGGTCCTGCTGCTCGATGAAATCGAGAAAGCGCACCCGGACGTGTTCAACATCCTGTTGCAGGTGATGGACAACGGGACGCTGACCGATAACAACGGGCGCAAGGCCGATTTCCGCAACGTGGTGCTGGTGATGACCACCAACGCCGGGGTGCGTGAAACCGAGCGCAAATCCATCGGCCTGATCCATCAGGATAACAGCACCGATGCGATGGAGGAGATCAAGAAGATCTTCACGCCGGAGTTCCGTAACCGTCTGGACAACATTATCTGGTTCGATCACCTGTCTACCGAGGTGATCCATCAGGTGGTGGATAAGTTCATCGTCGAGCTGCAGGTTCAGCTGGATCAGAAAGGCGTGTCGCTGGAAGTGAGCCAGGAGGCCCGCAACTGGCTGGCCGAGAAAGGCTACGACCGTGCGATGGGTGCCCGTCCGATGGCGCGCGTGATTCAGGACAACCTGAAGAAACCGCTGGCGAACGAACTGCTGTTTGGATCGCTGGTTGACGGCGGCCAGGTGACCGTGGCGCTGGATCAGGCGAAGAACGAGCTGACGTATGATTTCCAGAGTGCGGCGAAGCACAAGCCGGAAGCGGCTCACTGAGTTGAAAGGTAAAAGCAAAACGGCAACTTCGGTTGCCGTTTTTTTTGTTTGCTCCCTCTCCCAGTGGGAGAGGGCTGGGGTGAGGGCATCAGGCCGCAGAGGAATTTTGCGAGGCGCTTTCCAGTTTCTTTCGAAGTCAGTTGCTGGATAAATCTACAGTAATAAAATGGCGTCGCACCTGCAAAATCGGGTGCCGGGATTGGCGTCCTGAAAGTGTGTGCACAGACAATCTTGCGTGCATAAAGGATTACATATGACTAATATTAATAGCTTCGCCCAGCTCTACACCGAACTCTCCCTCAACCCCGATCTCCCAACCCTGGCCGAGCGCTGCAAGCTGCTCACCGAAATCCTTCTCGACTGCAAATCTCTCCCGCAAACGCAGCCCGTTTGCCGCTGTCTCGGAGCTTATCTGGAAGAGGTAAAATCCGGCCTCACAGAATCCATGCGTGATTTTCAGGTGGTGGAATTTGAGGACGAAGCGGAACAGCCGCGACAAAAAGAGTGGTTGCTGGAAGATACAGAAACGAAATGTGACTACTGCCGGGCGTTAAACCACGTGCTGCTGGTTTCGCATTTTGACCGCGATATGTTGCCGCACCTGACGGGACTGTTGCATGACATTACCCACGCGATAGCTGAAGATCTAATCGTACCCATGAACCCGTGCATGACAATACATCTGCCGACACAGCCACACTAAGGCCATAAATAAAAAAGGCCGGGATTGTCCCGACCTTTTAAATATTCATCTGCCATTACAGGCGAAAACAATTAGCGACTACGGAAGACAATGCGGCCTTTGCTCAGGTCGTACGGGGTCAGTTCAACAGTCACTTTGTCGCCCGTCAAAATGCGGATATAGTTTTTGCGCATTTTACCGGAGATGTGCGCAGTTACCACGTGACCGTTTTCCAGTTCTACGCGAAACATGGTATTAGGCAACGTATCAAGTACGGTACCCTGCATTTCAATATTGTCTTCTTTGGCCATCTAATCCTCTGGGGTATCACTACCAAGTTTTGAACCGGCAAGATAATGCCGAAATTCATCAATTAAGTAAAGAATTGCGCGTTTAAAACGCAGCAAAACAATTTCAGCGTATTGCCCAAGCGTCACGGTACAACCGAACGGAAAGCGCATTCGTAAAGGGGATACGACAGGATAAACGTCAGGACGTTATCTGAAGCGAGGGTCCCAAACGGCGGCGGGGCAACAGGCAGAAGCTACTCTGCGGCGTAATTATAACACCCTCATAAAAAATATGCGGAAAACATTTAGGCATTGGGCATAAAGAGCATTCTGGGAACCCAAAAATCGCGCGGAAGAGTCTCCAGTCGGCACTGTTCAAGGTGTTCGATATAGCGTCGGCGGGAAATTTCAACCGCGCCGAGCGAGGCGGTGTGCTCATTCAGCACCTGACAATCCATCAGTTGTCCGCCGCGTTGGGCAAATTCCTGGCTAAAAACCAGCAGCGCGGTTTTCGACGCATTCGTGGCGCGGGAGAACATCGACTCGCCGCAGAACAGCGTGCCCTGCGCCACCCCGTACATCCCCCCAACGAGGTTATCCTCTTTCCATACTTCGATGGAGTGCGCGTAGCCCAGCTCATGAAGCTGGTGGTAGGCGATAATGATATCGCGGGTTATCCAGGTGCCTTCATGACGATCTTCAGCGCAGCCTTCGATTACCTGCCCGAAGGCGTGATTGAGCGTGACGCGATAGGGCGAATTTGCGTGAAAACGTTTCATGCTGCGGCTCAGGTGAAACTGCCCGGGCCACAGCACGGCTCGCGGGTCCGGAGACCACCATAAAATCGGGTCGCCGGGAGAAAACCACGGGAAGATGCCGCGCTGGTAAGCCATTAAGAGACGCGCCGGGCTGAGATCGCCGCCCAAAGCCAGCAATCCGTTAGGTTCACGCAGCGCCCCCTCCGGAGAAGGGAACGCAATATTATGGCGAGAAAGCTGCACCAGGCGCATGACAACAGAACTCCAGTACGCGAGAGAGGACGCTACAAATATAGTCTACAGGCGCTGTTTAAACTGGTAGTAGCGACCCTGTTTTGCCAGCAGCTCTGCGTGATTACCTTGCTCAATTATGTGTCCGTTGTCCATCACAATTATTCGATCGAAATTCACCAGCCCGCGCAGGCGGTGAGTGACCATCAGCACGGTTTTGCCTTTCATCACCTTTGTCAGTAAATCAAGAATTTGACTCTCGGTTGTCGCATCCAGACCTTCTGTCGGTTCATCCAGCAACATCAGCGGCGCATCGTGCAGCAAGGCGCGCGCGATGGCCAGACGACGCAGTTCGCCGCCGGAAAGCTGTCGGCCCCCTTCACCCAGCCAGCTGTTCAACCCGTCGTCCTCAAGCAGCTTGTGCAGCCCAACCTGTTCCAGCATCGCCCGCAGCGTATCGTCAGAGGCGTCCGGTGCCGCCAGAAGAAGATTATCGCGCAGCGTAGCGCTGAACAGGTGCACACGCTGGGGCACGACGCTGACGGTTTTACGCAAGGCCGCTTCGCTATAATCAGACAGCGGAAGGTCGTTAAACCGAATCTCGCCCTGCTGCGGGTCCCAGGCGCGCGTGAGGAGTTGCAGAAGCGTCGATTTGCCACATCCCGTACGGCCAAGGATCGCAATGCGCTGCCCGGCATCAACAGAAAGGCTGATATCTTCCAGCGCGTATTGCGCCTGCTTGTCGTAGGCGAAGGTGACGTTGCTGAGCGTCAGCGCGACCTGCTCCGGCACGATGGTTTGACCCGCGCTGAACTTCACTTCCGGCTCCTGCTCTGCAATATCCGTAATGCGCAGCGCAGAGGCAATCACCTGGCCGAGATGCTGAAAGGCGCCGGTGACCGGGGCTAAGGCTTCGAAGGCTGCCAGGGCACAGAAAACAAACAGCGCAATCAGCGGGCCAGGCTGCGGGTTACCGCCCACGCCACCGGAGGCCATCCAGAGCATGGCGATAACGGCAAACCCACCGATTAACATCATCAGCGCCTGAGAAAACGCGGTCAGTTCAGACTGGCGACGCTGGGCTTCATGCCAGTTCAGTTCCGTATTTTCCATACGGGTGCGGTAGCGCTTGCTGGCACCAAAAATGGTGAGCTCGGCCTGACCCTGCAACCAGGAGGTGAGCTGCTGGCGGTATTCCCCGCGCAGACGCGTCAGGTTTTCCCCGGTGGTTTTACCTGCACGATAAAACAGGGGCGGCAGAATAATCAGCGTCATCAGCATGATGCCGCCGAGCGTCAGTGCGATGGGAACATCCAGGAAACTCAACCCCAGCGTGACCACGACAATCACCACAAACGCGCCCACCATGGGCGAGATGACGCGCAGATAGAGGTGATCCAGCGTATCCACATCCGCAACTACGCGGTTGAGTAATTCGCCCTGCCGAAAACGTGCCAGCCCGGCAGGGGAGAGGGGCAGCAATTTGCTGAACGTATAAATACGCAGGTGTTGCAGCACGCGGAAGGTCGCGTCGTGGCTGACCAGGCGTTCGAAGTAGCGCCCGGCAGTTCGCGTAATCGCCGTGCCGCGCACCCCGGCGGCAGGCAGCATGTAGTTAAAGCTGTATAGCCCGGCAAAGCCTGCGGCCGCAGATGCGGAGAGGAACCAGCCAGAAAGCGTAAGCAGGCCGATGCTGGCGAGCAGAGTGATAATCGCCAGTACGATCCCGAGCGTCAGCATCCATTTGTGGCGTTTATACAAAGCAAGATAGGGAAGCAGGGCGCGCATCAGATATCCTCCTGACGGTTCGCCAGCAGGGTCGCAAAGGGCCCCTGCGCGGCAACAAGCGCGGCGTAATCGCCTTGCTCAACAATGTGTCCGTTTTCCATCACCCAGATCTGATCCCAGTCGGCAATACCTTCCAGCTGGTGGGTCACCATCAGGGTAGTTTGCTGGCGTGAGGCTGCGTTAAGCGCATCCATCACGCGCTGCTCGCTGTGAGCGTCCAGGCTGGCGGCGGGTTCGTCCAGCAGCATTAACGAACAGGGGTTCAGCAGCGCACGGGCAACCGCGACGCGCTGTGCCTGGCCCACTGACAGCCCGGCAGACTGATCGCCAATGACGGTATCGACACCCTGCGCAAGCAGCGGCAAAAACTCGCTGACCCAGGCGCGGTCGAGGACCGATTGCAGCTCATCGTCACGTGCATCCGGCCTTGCCAGCAGCACATTCTCGCGCAGCGTCGGGGCAGGCAGCTGAGGGTTTTGACCCACCCAGCTTAGCTGTTTACGCCAGGCATCAGGATCGAGCTCGCGCAGCTCCGTTTTGTTGATACGCAGCGATCCGGTGTACGCCATAAAACCTGACAGCGCATTCAACAATGAGCTTTTACCTGAGCCGCTGGTACCCACCAGCACCACACGTTGCCCGGCAGGCAGGGTAAAGTTCAGCGGGCCGGCCAGCACTTTGCCTTCAGGCGACAGAACAGAAAAATCCTGTGCTTCAATGGTCACCGGATCGTTCGTATTCAGCGTCACCTCACCACGCTCCGGATGTGCCAGCGGCGTTTCCATAAAGGTTTTCAGGCTGTCGGCAGCACCCACCGCCTGCGCTTTGGCATGGTAAAAGGTGCCGAGATCGCGAAGCGGCTGGAAAAATTCCGGGGCCAGGATCAGCGCCAGGAACCCGGCGGAAAGCGTGACCGCCGTACCGTAGTGGCCAAAGTCCAGCGCGCCGAGGTAGGAGAAGCCAAAGTAAACCGCCACCAGCGCAATCGACAGGGAGGTAAAGAACTCGAGCACGCCGGAAGAAAGGAAGGCCATGCGCAACACTTCCATGGTGCGCTGACGAAAATCCTGCGACGCCAGGCGAATGTTTTCGGTTTCCGCTTCACCACGACCAAAGATCCGCAGGGTTTCCATTCCGCGCAGACGGTCCAGGAAATGACCGCTCAACCGACCCAGCGCAAGGAAGTTGCGACGGTTAGCATCTGCCGCACCCATGCCGACCATCGCCATAAACAGCGGGATGAGCGGGGCGGTCCCCATCAGGATCAGAGCCGCTACCCAGTTAACAGGGAAGATGGCGATAACAATCATCAGAGGCACAAACACTGCCAGCGCCATCTGTGGAAGATAACGCGCATAGTAATCGTGCATATCGTCGATTTGCTCAAGGATCAGCGTCGCCCAGCTACCGGCCGGTTTGCCCTGGATCCACGCAGGCCCGGCTTCCGAAAGCCGGTCGAGCACTTTGCGGCGGATCTCATAGCGGATGTGCTGGCCGGCATGGAACCCAACCCGTTCTCGCAGCCAGACCACCCACGCACGCAGGACGATAACCAGCACCAGAACGATAAACGGCAGCAGCAGCGCTTCGCGCGGGATGCTCTCCATGATCATATGATTGAGAATGCGGGCCAGCAGCCATGCCTGGGCAACAATCAACAGACCGCTGATAAATCCCAGAACGCGGGAGATCATAAGCCAGCGGCGGGACAGAACGCTTTGCTGTTTCAGCCAGCGCGTTAACTCTTGTTGACGGGTTTTTTCCATTGCGTACTTTGCAGGTGACGTTATAAGAAATTAGACATCTGCATGTTACACGTGAGCAAAAATAAAGGCGACCAGTGGCCGCCTTTATTTACGTTTGTTACTGACTTGTAAAGATTATTTACCTTGTTCTGCCAGTCCGTCCAGATAGCGTTCTGCGTCCAGCGCGGCCATACAGCCGGTGCCCGCAGAGGTGATCGCCTGACGATAAATATGGTCCATCACGTCGCCAGCCGCGAAGACGCCTGGGATGCTGGTCTGCGTCGCATTGCCGTGAATGCCAGACTGCACTTTGATGTAGCCGTTCTCCAGCTCAAGTTGGCCTTCGAAAATGGCCGTGTTCGGGCTGTGACCGATTGCCACAAACAGGCCTGCCACCTCCAGCGTTTCGACGGTGTCGGTGTTCTGCGTATCACGAATTCGCAGACCTGCCACACCCATCTGATCGCCGGTCACTTCTTCCAGCGTACGGTTGGTATGCAGCACAATGTTGCCGCTCGCCACTTTATCCATCAGGCGTTTGATCAGGATCTTCTCGGCGCGGAAGGTGTCGCGACGGTGGATCAGGTGTACTTCTGAGGCGATGTTCGCCAGATACAACGCTTCTTCCACAGCGGTGTTGCCGCCGCCGATCACCGCAACTTTCTGGTTGCGATAGAAGAAACCGTCGCAGGTCGCGCAGGCTGATACGCCGCGCCCTTTGAATGCTTCTTCAGACGGCAGACCGAGATAACGGGCAGAGGCACCGGTAGCGATGATCAGCGCATCGCAGGTGTATTCACCGCTGTCGCCGGTCAGACGGAACGGACGGTTCTGCAAATCCACTTTATTAATGTGGTCGAACAGGATTTCGGTTTCGAATTTAGCAGCATGCTCGTGCATGCGCTCCATCAGCAGCGGCCCGGTCAGGTCGTTCGGGTCGCCCGGCCAGTTTTCCACTTCCGTGGTGGTGGTCAGCTGACCGCCTTTTTCCATCCCGGTAATCAGTACCGGTTGCAGGTTAGCGCGTGCAGCATAGACCGCTGCGGTATATCCCGCAGGTCCAGAACCAAGGATTAGCAGCTTACTGTGTTTGGTCGTGCCCATGAGATCCCCATTGTTGTTGGCAGGCAATGGGCTGGATTGTAGGGAATTTGTTGCCGTAAAAAAAGAGCACGACAGTTTTGCTTCCGATATATGCAATAGTCACGCCCTATGGATCAGATACGGTCATATCACGTCTGCTACTGAAAATCGCGCGTTTATAAGGCAATAAAATGATGATTAATACCCCCCCGTAATGAATATCCGGCATCTTGTACTAAAAATCGATGTTTTGCTTTGACAATCCCCTGCGCTTTTGCGAAAACATTCAAGGAAGAAAAAAAGACGCATGAACTGCATGCCGAATAGACATGCACGTAAATGCCATTTTTACCGGGTCAGTGAAATCTACGCATGGTGTGGACAGACGCCATACGTGATGTCTGTGACTGCTTTCGGGCAACGGTCTTCTTACCGCAGACCCCGAATCCACATCGCGTCTAATACATAACCAGGCGATGTGATGAATAACGGGTGCAGGCTCTGAACAGTGATGTGCACAGGGTCCAGGCAGGAGTAGGGAAGGAATACAGAGAGACAATAATAATGGTAGATAGCAAGAAGCGCCCTGGCAAAGATCTCGACCGTATCGATCGTAACATTCTTAATGAATTGCAAAAGGATGGGCGTATTTCCAACGTCGAGCTTTCAAAACGTGTGGGACTTTCCCCGACGCCGTGCCTTGAGCGTGTGCGTCGACTGGAAAGACAGGGTTTTATCCAGGGCTATACGGCTCTGCTAAACCCGCATTATCTGGATGCCTCACTTCTGGTATTTGTTGAGATTACTCTGAATCGTGGTGCGCCGGATGTGTTTGAGCAATTTAACGCCGCTGTACAAAAACTTGAAGAAATTCAAGAGTGTCATCTGGTTTCCGGTGATTTTGACTACCTGTTAAAAACCCGTGTGCCTGATATGTCCGCCTACCGTAAGCTGCTGGGTGAAACCCTGCTGCGTCTGCCAGGCGTGAACGACACCCGTACTTATGTGGTGATGGAAGAGGTCAAACAGAGCAATCGTCTGGTTATTAAGACGCGCTAACACGGAACAGGTGCAAAATCAGTGTAGTTTGATTACACTCCTGTTAATCCATACAGCAACAGTGCCGGGGATACCCGGCGCTGTTGTCCGTTTTAGCACACAGGCAAGACATGCCTGATACCTGGAGAGCCTTTCTTGAGCCAGGAATACACTGAAGACAAAGAAGTCACATTATCTAAGCTAAGCAGCGGACGTCGTCTCCTCGAGGCGTTACTGATTGTTATTGCCCTTTTTGCCGTCTGGCTGATGGCCGCCTTACTCAGTTTCAACCCCTCAGATCCCAGCTGGTCGCAAACCGCATGGCATGAGCCTATTCATAACTTAGGTGGCGTTCCCGGTGCCTGGCTTGCGGACACGCTCTTTTTCATTTTCGGAGTGATGGCTTATACCCTTCCCGTCATCATTATTGGCGGATGCTGGTTTGCCTGGCGTCATCGACAGAACGACGACTACATCGATTATTTTGCCGTTTCGCTGCGCCTGATTGGCGCCCTGGCGCTGATCCTCACCTCCTGTGGGCTGGCGGCGATCAACGCCGATGATATCTGGTACTTCGCCTCCGGCGGGGTGATCGGCAGCCTGTTGAGCTCCGCGCTGCAACCGATGCTTCATAGCAGCGGCGGCACGCTGGCGCTGCTCTGTATCTGGGCGGCGGGCCTGACGCTGTTTACCGGCTGGTCCTGGGTGAGCATTGCTGAGAAGATCGGCAGCTTTATTCTGACGCTGC
>NZ_JADCLG010000013.1:151620-257721 GCF_014982425.1 Enterobacter cloacae complex sp. I1M
GAGTATGAAGATGAGTACGAAGAGGAAGACGAGGCGCCTGTACAGCGGCGTGAATCTCGCCGCGCGCGTATTCTGCGCGGTGCTCTGGCGCGCCGCCAGCGCGTCGCTGAAAAATTTGCTAACCCGTTAGGCCGTAAAACGGATGCCGCGCTGTTCTCCGGCAAACGTATGGATGAAGACGAGCAGATTGAGTATCGCGGTGCGGCCGTCGACCCTGATGACGTACTGTTCTCTGGCCATCGAGCGACGCCGGGAGAGTATGACGAATACGATCCGCTGCTGAATGGCCACTCCGTGACTGAACCGGTAGCCGCTGCTGCTGCCGCAACGACGGCTGCGCAGGCCCATGTTGCGCCTGTTGAAGCCGTGATGCCGTCCTCGCCTGTTCCGGCACCGGAGTCCGCGATCCAGCAACCGCAGGTAGACTGGCAGACTGCGCCAGGCGTCCATACGCCTGAACCGACCATTGCGCCTGAGCCTGAAAGTTATATTCCTGTGCAGCAGGAACAGTGGCAGCAACCGTATCAGCCGCCTGAGCCTGCCAGCGTGCCGCAACAACCGTATCAGGCTTATACGCCCGAACCCGCTGTACCTGAACAGCCATACGTTGCACCGGTGTCTGAACCCGAAGTGGTGGAGGAAGCGAAGCCATCCCGTCCGCCATTATACTATTTTGAAGAAGTGGAAGAGCGCCGCGCCCGTGAGCGCGAGCAGCTTGCCGCCTGGTATCAGCCCGTGCCCGAGCCGGTGCAGGAGCCTGTTGCAAAAGCGCCTTCGGTCAGCGTTCCACCTGTAGAACCTACGCCAGCCGTTGCGTCGGGTGCAGAAGCCGTGAAGCAGGCAACGGCAGCCGCTGCCGCGTCCGCTCCGCTATTCAGCCCGGCAACCGACAGCGCCCCGCGTCCTCAGGTGAAAGAGGGCATTGGTCCACAGCTGCCGCGCCCTAACCGCGTGCGCGTACCGACTCGCCGGGAGCTGGCCTCTTATGGCATTAAATTGCCTTCCCAGCGTATGGCGGAAGAAAAAGCCCGTGAGTCCGACTACGAAGATGATGCCGACGAACTGCATCAGGATGAGCTGGCGCGTCAGTTTGCTGCCCAGCAGAATCAGCGTTACGGCGAAGAGTATCAGCATGACGTGCCTTCACAGCATCACGTGCCTTCACAGCAGGACGACGATGATGCGGCCGAAGCGGAGCTGGCGCGCCAGTTTGCAGCAACGCAGCAGCAGCGTTATTCCGGTGAGCAACCTTCGGGGGCAAACCCGTTCTCGCTGTCGGATTTCGAATTCTCACCAATGAAAGATCTGGTGGATGATGGCCCAAGCGAACCGCTGTTCACGCCGAGCGTAATGCCGGAAGCGGAGCCGGTGCGTCAGCCGCCTGCACCACAGGCTTACGTGCAGCCGCAACAGCCGGCGCCGCAGGCGTATGCGCAGCCGCAGACACCTTCTCAACCGCCTCAGCCACAGTTCCAGCAGCCAGCAACACAGCCGCAGGAGAGCCTGATTCACCCGCTGCTGATGCGTAACGGAGACAGCCGACCGCTGCAACGGCCAAGCACGCCGCTGCCGTCGCTGGATCTGTTAACGCCGCCGCCAGCGGAAGTCGAGCCGGTGGATACCTTTGCCCTTGAGCAGATGGCCCGTCTGGTGGAAGCGCGTCTGGCTGACTTCCGCATTAAAGCGGACGTGGTGAACTACTCACCGGGCCCGGTGATCACCCGTTTCGAACTGAACCTGGCACCGGGCGTAAAAGCGGCGCGTATTTCTAACCTCTCCCGCGACCTGGCGCGTTCTCTGTCCACCGTGGCGGTACGCGTGGTGGAAGTGATCCCAGGCAAGCCTTACGTTGGCCTTGAGCTGCCAAACAAGAAACGCCAGACCGTTTATCTGCGTGAAGTTCTGGATAACACCAAATTCCGCGACAACCCGTCCCCGCTGACCGTGGTGCTGGGTAAAGATATCGCCGGCGATCCGGTGGTTGCCGATCTCGCGAAGATGCCGCACCTGCTGGTTGCGGGTACTACCGGCTCCGGTAAATCGGTCGGGGTGAACGCCATGATCCTCAGTATGCTCTACAAAGCGCAGCCTGAAGACGTGCGTTTCATCATGATCGACCCAAAAATGCTCGAACTGTCCGTCTACGAAGGCATTCCGCATCTGTTAACGGAAGTGGTTACCGATATGAAGGACGCCGCCAACGCATTACGCTGGAGCGTCAATGAAATGGAGCGTCGCTACAAGCTGATGTCGGCGCTGGGCGTGCGTAACCTGGCCGGTTATAACGAGAAAATCGCCGAGGCGGCGCGTATGGGCCGTCCGATTCCGGACCCATACTGGAAGCCGGGTGACAGCATGGATGCCCAGCATCCCGTGCTGGAAAAACTGCCTTACATCGTGGTGCTGGTGGATGAATTTGCCGACCTGATGATGACCGTTGGCAAGAAAGTGGAAGAGCTGATTGCGCGTCTGGCACAGAAAGCGCGTGCGGCGGGCATCCACCTGGTACTGGCAACGCAGCGTCCGTCCGTGGATGTAATCACCGGTCTTATTAAGGCAAACATCCCGACCCGTATCGCGTTTACCGTGTCGAGTAAAATTGACTCCCGTACTATCCTTGACCAGGGCGGAGCAGAGTCGCTGCTGGGGATGGGTGATATGCTCTATTCCGGGCCGAACTCCACCTCGCCGGTGCGTGTTCACGGTGCGTTTGTTCGCGACCAGGAAGTGCACGCGGTTGTGCAAGACTGGAAAGCGCGCGGGCGACCGCAATATGTTGACGGCATCACCTCTGACAGCGAAAACGAAGGTGGCGGCGGTGGTTTTGACGGCGGCGAAGAGCTGGATCCGTTATTCGACCAGGCGGTTAATTTCGTCACCGAAAAACGCAAAGCGTCCATCTCCGGCGTGCAGCGCCAGTTCCGTATCGGTTACAACCGCGCGGCGCGTATCATTGAGCAGATGGAAGCCCAGGGCATCGTGAGCGAACAGGGGCACAACGGTAACCGTGAGGTGCTGGCGCCACCGCCTTTTGAGTAATCTTCAGCGATTGCAAAGAAGGGTAAATCAGCAAAAATTAAGCATATTCTTCTGTCGCCTGCCTTCGGGCAGGTACAGAATAGAAACGGAACCCCCATATCGGGAAGACGTATTTTAAGGAATAACAATGAAAAAAATCGCCATCGCCTGTGCATTACTCTCCAGTTTTGTTGCCAGCAGCGTCTGGGCTGATGCAGCCAGCGACCTTAAAAGCCGACTGGATAAAGTGAGCAGTTTCCACGCCAGCTTCACGCAAAAAGTGACTGACGGCAGCGGCAACGCGGTGCAGGAAGGCCAGGGAGATTTGTGGGTGAAACGCCCAAATCTGTTCAACTGGCACATGACCCAGCCGGATGAAAGCGTTCTGGTGTCTGACGGTAAAACCCTGTGGTTCTACAATCCGTTTGTTGAGCAGGCGACCGCCACCTGGCTCAAAGACGCGACCAGCAATACGCCGTTTATGCTCATTGCCCGTAACCAGTCCAGCGACTGGCAGCAGTACAACATCAAACAAAACGGTGATGAGTTCGTCCTGACGCCAAAAGGCAGCAACGGTAATCTGAAGCAGTTCACCATTAACGTGAGCAGCAACGGTACCATCAATCAGTTCGGCGCGGTTGAGCAGGACGATCAGCGCAGCAGCTATCAGTTGAAGTCTCAGCAAAACGGCGCCATTGATGCATCGAAATTCACCTTTACCCCGCCGCAGGGCGTAACGGTGGACGACCAACGCAATAAGTAAGAGGCATGAGTGAGCAACCTGTCGCTCGATTTTTCAGATAATGCGTTTCAACCTCTGGCCGCCCGTATGCGGCCAGAAAATTTAGCGCAGTACATCGGTCAGCAACATCTGCTGGCTGCGGGGAAACCCTTGCCGCGCGCTATTGAGGCGGGGCATCTGCACTCCATGATCCTCTGGGGGCCACCCGGCACCGGAAAAACCACGCTCGCTGAAGTGATTGCCCGCTATGCCAACGCGGACGTTGAGCGCATCTCGGCGGTCACGTCGGGGGTGAAAGAGATCCGCGAGGCGATCGAGCGGGCGCGACAAAACCGCAATGCCGGACGTCGCACCATTCTGTTTGTCGACGAAGTTCACCGCTTCAACAAGAGCCAGCAGGACGCCTTTCTGCCGCATATTGAAGACGGTACGATTTTCTTTATCGGCGCCACCACGGAAAACCCGTCGTTTGAACTGAACTCTGCGCTGCTCTCCCGGGCGCGCGTGTATCTGCTTAAATCGCTGACCACGGAAGATATCGAAAAAGTTCTGACGCAGGCGATGGAGGACAACGCGCGTGGTTACGGCGGACAGGATATCGTTCTGCCGGACGAGACGCGTCTTGCTATCGCCGAACTGGTTAACGGTGATGCCCGTCGTGCGTTGAACACGCTCGAAATGATGGCCGATATGGCCGAAGTGGACGATGCGGGCAAGCGCGTATTAAAGCCTGAACTGCTCACCGAAATTGCCGGTGAGCGTAGCGCGCGCTTCGATAATAAAGGCGATCGTTTTTACGACCTCATCTCTGCATTACATAAGTCCGTGCGCGGCAGCGCTCCGGATGCGGCGCTCTACTGGTACGCGCGTATCATTACCGCCGGTGGCGATCCGTTATATGTCGCGCGTCGCTGCCTGGCGATTGCGTCAGAAGATGTCGGTAATGCCGATCCACGCGCCATGCAGGTCGCTATTTCCGCCTGGGACTGCTTTACCCGCGTCGGGCCTGCGGAGGGCGAGCGTGCCATTGCGCAGGCGATTGTGTATCTGGCTTGCGCACCGAAAAGTAACGCGGTGTATACCGCCTTCAAAGCGGCGATGTCGGATGCACGTGAACGTCCGGACTACGATGTGCCGGTTCATCTGCGCAATGCGCCAACCAAATTGATGAAAGAGATGGGTTACGGGCAGGAGTATCGCTACGCCCATGACGAACCCAACGCCTACGCCGCCGGCGAGGAGTATTTCCCGCAGGAGATGGCACAAACCCGCTATTATCACCCCACAAACAGAGGTCTTGAGGGTAAGATTGGCGAAAAGCTCGCCTGGCTTGCCGGACAGGATCAAAATAGCCCTATAAAACGCTACCGTTAGTTCAATCGTTGCGGTAATGTTGGCAATATATCTCTGTGGCCGCAGGCTGTGGTCACTTTTTCCTCTTTTAATTCGATAAGCACAGGATAAGCATGCTCGATCCCAATCTGCTGCGTAATGAGCCAGACGCAGTCGCTGAAAAACTGGCACGCCGGGGCTTTAAGCTGGATGTAGATAAGCTGCGCGCTCTTGAAGAGCGTCGTAAAGTTTTGCAGGTACAAACAGAAAATCTGCAGGCAGAGCGTAATTCTCGATCGAAATCCATTGGCCAGGCGAAAGCGCGCGGGGAAGATATTGAGCCATTACGCCTGGAAGTGAACAAACTGGGTGAAGAGCTGGATCAGGCGAAAGCTGAACTGGACGTTCTTCAGGCTGAAATTCGTGATATCGCTCTGGCGATCCCGAACATTCCTGACGACAGCGTCCCTGTCGGCAAAGACGAAAACGACAACGTTGAAGTGAAACGCTGGGGTACGCCTCGCGAGTTTGACTTCGAGGTGCGCGATCACGTGACGCTGGGCGAAATGCACGCGGGCCTGGACTTTGCGGCTGCGGTTAAGCTGACCGGTTCTCGCTTCGTGGTAATGAAAGGTCAGATTGCTCACCTGCATCGCGCGCTGGCGCAATTTATGCTGGATCTGCACACCGAGCAGCATGGCTACAGCGAAACCTACGTTCCGTATCTGGTTAACCACGATACGCTGTACGGTACAGGCCAGCTGCCGAAATTTGCCGGCGATCTGTTCCATACCCGTCCGCTGGACGAAGAAGCTGACAGCAGCAACTACGCGCTGATCCCAACCGCGGAAGTGCCGCTGACCAACCTCGTGCGTGATGAGATCATCGACGAAGACGATCTGCCAATCAAACTGACTGCGCACTCTCCATGTTTCCGTTCTGAAGCCGGTTCTTACGGTCGTGATACGCGCGGTCTGATCCGTATGCACCAGTTCGATAAAGTTGAGATGGTGCAGATCGTTCGTCCGGAAGAGTCTATGGACGCGCTGGAAGAGATGACAGGTCACGCAGAGAAAGTGCTGGAGCTGCTGGGGCTGCCATACCGCCGTATGGCGCTGTGCACTGGTGACATGGGCTTCGGCGCCTGCAAAACCTTCGACCTCGAAGTCTGGGTGCCTGCGCAAAACACCTACCGTGAAATCTCCTCTTGCTCTAACGTCTGGGATTTCCAGGCGCGTCGTATGCAGGCGCGTTGCCGCAGCAAGTCCGACAAGAAGACCCGTCTGGTTCATACCCTGAACGGTTCTGGTCTGGCGGTTGGCCGTACGCTGGTTGCCGTGCTGGAGAACTACCAGCAGGCAGATGGTCGTATTGAGATCCCTGAGGTGCTGCGTCCTTACATGAAAGGCCAGCAGTTCATCGGCTAATATTTTGCTGCAAAACAAAAAAGCGCCTCAGGGCGCTTTTTTTATATCTTTGATTTGATACGACGCAATATTCCCTCCCTCTAAAGTAGTAATACTCCTCCGAACGAAAGTTAGCATAAAACACCTGTAACGAAGGAATTCGTTATATATAAAACTACATAGCGGTATGCGCCGCCTCTCTTTTCTTTGTGAGCAACCAAAGTGAGTCTTTATGAAAATCAAAGCGCCTGAAGCGTTAATGGCTGCCGAGGTCACTCGCCGTGGGTTGATGAAAACCACGGCAATAGGTGGTCTGGCGGTTGCCAGCAGCGCCTTTACGCTTCCTTTTACCCGTCTGGCGTCGGCGGCGGAGGCTCTGTCTCCCGCTTCAGCCCCGGAAAAAGTGGTGTGGAGTGCCTGTACCGTTAACTGTGGTAGCCGTTGTCCGCTGCGTATGCATGTTGTGGACGGTGAAATCAAATACGTTGAAACCGACAATACCGGCGATGATAACTACGAAGGGTTACACCAGGTTCGTGCCTGTCTGCGTGGCCGCTCAATGCGCCGTCGCGTTTATAACCCGGATCGTCTGAAATATCCGATGAAGCGTGTCGGTAAGCGTGGGGAAGGGAAGTTCGAGCGCATTAGCTGGGACGAAGCCTACGATATTATCGCGACCAACATGCAGCGCCTGATCAAAGAATACGGCAACGAATCCATCTACCTGAACTATGGCACCGGGACGCTGGGCGGCACCATGACCCGCTCCTGGCCGCCGGGTAAAACGCTGGTAGCGCGCCTGATGAACTGCTGCGGCGGCTATCTCAACCATTATGGCGACTACTCTTCCGCACAGATTGCCGCGGGCCTGAACTACACCTATGGCGGCTGGGCAGACGGTAACAGCCCGTCGGATATAGAAAACAGCAAGCTGGTGGTATTGTTTGGCAACAACCCGGGCGAAACGCGTATGAGCGGCGGTGGGGTAACCTATTATCTTGAGCAGGCGCGCGCCAAATCCAACGCACGTATGATCATCGTCGATCCGCGCTACACCGATACCGGCGCGGGGCGAGAAGACGAGTGGATCCCTATCCGCCCTGGTACCGATGCGGCGCTGGTCAATGCGCTGGCGTATGTGATGATCACTGAAAACCTCGTCGATCAGCCGTTCCTTGATAAATACTGCGTCGGCTATGACGAGAAGACGCTGCCAGCCAGCGCACCGGCTAACGGGCATTACAAAGCGTATATTCTTGGTCAGGGCAGCGACGGGGTAGCGAAAACCCCTGAGTGGGCATCCACCATCACCGGCATTCCAGTCGAACGTATTGTTCAGCTGGCCCGTGAAATTGGTTCAGCAAAACCGGCTTATATCAGCCAGGGCTGGGGACCGCAGCGTCACGCGAACGGCGAAATTGCCACCCGCGCTATTTCTATGCTCTCGATTCTGACTGGCAACGTCGGCATTCACGGCGGTAATAGCGGGGCGCGTGAAGGCTCGTATGAAGTACCGTTTGAACGTATGCCAACGCTGGATAACCCGGTTCAGACCAGCATCTCCATGTTTATGTGGACGGACGCGATCGAGCGCGGCCCGGAAATGACCGCGCTACGCGACGGTGTTCGGGGCAAAGATAAGCTGGATGTGCCGATCAAAATGATCTGGAACTATGCCGGTAACTGCCTGATCAACCAGCACTCAGAGATCAACCGCACCCACGAAATTTTGCAGGACGACAAGAAGTGCGAAATGATTGTGGTGATCGACTGCCACATGACCTCATCGGCGAAGTATGCCGATATTCTGCTCCCAGACTGCACCGCCTCTGAGCAGATGGATTTCGCGCTGGACGCCTCCTGCGGCAACATGTCCTATGTGATCTTCACAGACCAGGCCATCAAACCGCGCTTCGAGTGCAAAACCATCTATGAGATGACGTCCGAGCTGGCGAAACGTCTTGGCGTTGAGCAGCAGTTCACAGAGGGGCGTACTCAGGAAGAGTGGATGCGCCATCTGCACGAGCTCTCACGCAAAGCCATTCCAGACCTGCCGGACTTCGATACCTTCCGCAAGCAGGGCATGTACAAGCAGCGCGATCCGGAAGGGCATCACGTGGCGTATAAAGCCTTCCGCGACGATCCGCAGGCCAATCCGCTGACCACGCCGTCGGGCAAAATCGAGATCTACTCCGAAGAGCTGGCAAAAATTGCCGCAACGTGGGAATTGCCGGAAGGGGACGTTATCGATCCGCTGCCGATCTATACGCCTGGCTTCGAAAACTACAACGATCCACTGACGGAGAAATTCCCACTTCAGTTAACCGGTTTCCACTACAAAGCGCGTGTTCACTCCACCTACGGCAACGTTGACGTTCTGAAAGCGGCCTGCCGACAGGAGATGTGGATCAACCCGATGGATGCGAAAGCGCGCGGCATCAGTAATGGCGATCGCGTACGTATCTTCAACGGACGTGGCGAAGTGCATATCGAAGCTAAAGTGACTCCGCGCATGATGCCTGGCGTTGTCGCGCTGGGGGAAGGGGCCTGGTATAACCCGGATGCGAACCGTATCGATCAGGCGGGCTGCATCAACGTTCTCACTACGCAGCGTCCATCGCCGCTGGCGAAGGGCAACCCATCCCACACAAACCTCGTTCAGGTTGAAAAGGCGTAAGGAGTAACCGATGACAACCCAGTATGGATTTTTTATTGATTCCAGCCGCTGCACCGGGTGCAAAACCTGCGAGCTGGCCTGCAAGGATTATAAAGACCTGACCCCGGACGTCAGCTTCCGTCGTATTTATGAATACGCGGGCGGCGACTGGCAGGAGGATAACGGCGTCTGGCATCAGAACGTCTTCGCCTATTACCTGTCGATTGCCTGCAACCACTGCGAAGATCCGGCCTGCACCAAGGTCTGCCCGAGCGGGGCAATGCACAAGCGCGACGACGGTTTTGTGGTGGTGGACGAGGATGTCTGCATTGGCTGTCGCTACTGCCACATGGCCTGCCCGTACGGTGCGCCGCAGTATAACGCGGCTAAAGGCCACATGACCAAGTGCGACGGCTGCCACAGCCGCGTGGCGGACGGCAAAAAGCCCATCTGCGTCGAGTCCTGCCCGCTGCGCGCGCTGGACTTTGGCCCGATTGAAGAGCTGCGTAAAAAACACGGTCAGCTTGCTGCGGTCGCGCCGCTGCCGTCTGCGCACTTCACGAAGCCGAGTATTGTGATTAAACCTAACGCCAACAGCCGTCCGACGGGTGACACCACCGGCTACCTGGCAAACCCGAAGGAGGTGTGAGATGGGAAGTGGATGGCATGAATGGCCGCTTATGATCTTCACGGTCTTTGGGCAGTGTGTTGCAGGCGGGTTTATCGTCCTTGCGCTGGCGCTGTTAAAAGGGAACCTCAATGCTGAACAGCAGCAGCGTTTAGTGTTGAGCATGTTTGGCCTGTGGGTGTTGATGGGGATTGGGTTTATCGCCTCTACGCTGCACCTGGGCTCACCGATGCGCGCGTTTAACTCCCTGAACCGCGTAGGTGCCTCTTCGCTGAGTAACGAGATTGCCAGCGGCGCAATCTTCTTTGCAGTTGGCGGGCTGGGGTGGTTACTGGCAGCGCTGAAAAAGCTGCCGTCAGGGTTACGTGCGTTGTGGCTCATCGTCACCATGGTACTGGGCGTTGTCTTCGTCTGGATGATGGTCCGGGTGTACAACACCATTGATACCGTTCCGACCTGGTACAGCGTCTGGACGCCGATGAGCTTCTTCCTGACCATGTTTATTGGCGGGCCGCTGCTGGGTTATCTGCTTCTGCGTGTAGCTGGCATTAATGGTTGGGCGATGCGCCTGCTGCCCGCGGTCTCGCTGCTGGCACTGGTCATCAGTACCGTTGTAGCGCTTATGCAGGGAGCGGAGCTGGCGACCATTCACAGCTCTATCCAACAGGCTTCGGCGCTGGTACCGGATTACGGTTCTCTGATGGCCTGGCGTGTGGTGCTGCTGACGGCGGCGCTGGTGTGCTGGATTGCCCCTCAGCTTAAAGGTTACGCGCCTGCGCTACCGTTGCTGTCACTGGCCTTTGTGCTGGTGCTGGCAGGGGAGTTAATTGGTCGCGGCGTATTTTACGGTCTGCATATGACGGTCGGTATGGCTGTCGCCAGCTAATTTTAGATTTTGTTATAAAAAGCCGGGACATAGTGCCCGGCTTTTCTTTTTTCATTCATGAAATTTTTCGACTGATGTTTCGTTGTAAAAATTCCCGGAAATAAATAAAAACAAATAGATAATTAATATTGGTAGCAGGCTTTGCATTAGCAGGATGAGTTTTTTAAATCGACAAGGCGCATATCGTGCGTGACGCCTGAATCGGTGGATTGACTTTGTTTTTGCCAGTGGCATGATGCGCACGAAATCTGAACTTCCTCACGGTTTTTAATCCATGACCACCTATACCCGCCCGGTGCTTTTGTTGCTCTGTGGCCTGCTTTTGCTGACCCTGGCGATCGCGGTGTTGAACACACTCGTCCCGCTATGGCTCGCCCATGAAAACTTACCAACCTGGCAGGTGGGTATGGTTAGCTCGTCCTTTTTTACGGGCAATCTGCTGGGCACCTTATTAACGGGCAGCCTTATTAAGCGCTTTGGTTTTAACCGCAGTTATTATCTGGCGTCAATGATCTTTGCCGTCGGATGCGCCGGTTTAGGACTGATGGTCGGCTTCTGGAGCTGGATGGTCTGGCGCTTTATTGCGGGCGTTGGCTGCGCCATGATCTGGGTGGTGGTTGAAAGTGCGCTGATGTGCAGCGGCACGTCCCGTAATCGCGGGCGTCTGCTGGCGGCTTATATGATGGTTTACTACGTCGGTACCGTTCTGGGACAACTGATGGTCAGCAAATTCCCAACCGACCTGATGAGCGTTCTGCCATGGGTAACAGGGATGGTGCTGGCCGCAATTCTGCCGCTGCTCTTTACCCGTATCGTGAACCAGAGCAGTGAGCATCAGGAGGCCACGCACGTTTGGCCGATGCTGAGACTGCGTCAGGCGCGCCTGGGGATTAACGGCTGTATTATTTCCGGGATTGTGCTGGGGTCGCTCTATGGCCTGATGCCGCTCTATCTCAACCATCAGGGCGTCAGCGATTCCGGGATCGGTTTCTGGATGGCGGTGATGGTCAGCGCGGGGATTGTCGGCCAGTGGCCGATTGGCCGCCTGGCGGACCGCTTTGGTCGTCTGCTGGTGCTGCGCGTCCAGGTTTTCGTGGTCATCATGGGCTGTCTCGCCATGCTCAGCAACGCCGCGATGGCGCCTGCGCTGTTCATTCTGGGGGCTGCGGGTTTTACGCTCTATCCGGTCGCGATGGCCTGGGCCTGTGAGAAAGTTGAGCATCACCAGCTGGTGGCGATGAACCAGGCATTGTTGCTGAGTTACACCATCGGCAGTTTACTGGGGCCGACTTTTACCGCTATGCTCATGCAAAATTACTCTGATAATCTGCTGTTTATCATGATCGCCAGCGTATCGTTTATTTATCTGTTAATGCTGCTGCGCAAAGCGGGCGAGCACCCAACGCCAGTGGCACATGCCTGATTAAATAAAAGCCTGTCGATGACAGGCTTTTTTGTCCCTGTCACATATAAGACTTTTACTTATTGTGAGTTTTTACTGCCTGGCGATAATTCAAATGAGTTCTACCACTAAAAGGCAGCAATCATGTCTACTCGTCGTTTTTCCACTACCGCACTTGCCGTAGTGTTGGCTTTAACGTTTGCAACGGCTCCGGCCATGGCTAATCCTGGAAACGGGAATGGCGGTGGTCACGGAAACGGTGGCGGACAAGGTAATAGCGGCAATCATGGTAACGGGAACGCTGGTAACCATGGTAATAAGCACAATAACGGCCAGGATAATCCAGGGAAATCGGATAAGAGCTTTAAAAACAGCAACGATGTGGGTCATGATGTTGACGTCCGCGTGAGCTTCGATCATGCCCGCCATCTGGCACTGAATTACGGCTTAACGGGCTACGACTCTCTGCCTCCGGGTATTGCGAAAAACCTGGCGCGCGGTAAGCCACTGCCTCCGGGCATTGCGAAGAAAACCGTGCCAGCCGATATGCTGGGTCAGCTTCCTTCTTATCCGGGCTATGAATGGCACGTGGTGGGTGACGACTTGGTCTTAATTGCGCTGAGTACCGCGATTGTGACTTCCGTGATTAACGGCGTCTTTAAATAGAATATAAAAAGGCCCGGTTTTCACCGGGCCTTTTCGTTAATACATGACCTTGTGGCCATACTGCTCAAGAATACCTTTGACGCGCTCCATCGTCTCTTTTTTCGGCGGCTTCACGCCATCGAGCTTGTACTCTTCACCCATTGCCACCCATTTGTGTTTACCCAGCTCGTGATAGGGCAGGAGTTCAATTTTCTCCACGTTACCCATATCCCGGGTAAATTCGCCCAGACGATGTGCAGAATCATCATCATCTGACCAGCCCGGTACCACCACGTAGCGGATCCAGGTCTTGACGCCTTTATTGGCAATGTATTTGGCAAATTCCAGCGTACGGTGGTTTGAGACGCCAACCAGATTCTGGTGGATCTCATCGTTCATCTGCTTGAGATCGAGCATCACCAGATCGGTCACTTCAAGCAGTTCATCAATAACCGGATCGTAACGGCGCACAAAGCCGTTGGTGTCGAGGCAGGTATGAATACCTTCTTTATGGCAGGCGCGGAACCAGTCGCGCACAAATTCAGCCTGAAGAATAGCTTCACCGCCGGATGCCGTCACGCCACCGCCGGACGCGTTCATGAAGTGGCGATAGGTCACCACCTCTTTCATCAGATCCTCAACGGTGACTTCTTTACCGCCATGGGTGTCCCAGGTGTCACGGTTATGGCAGTACAGGCAGCGCATCAGGCAGCCCTGGAAGAAAGTGATAAAGCGGATCCCCGGGCCATCGACGGTGCCACAGGATTCAAAGGAGTGAATGCGACCAATAATTGACATTGCGGTGATATCTCCGAATTTGGCCCATCCGGGGGCCTATGTAGATGCACAGCTCAAAGGCTATGTCGAGTCTGTTTTGGCTGTTATCCATTAAGTATAGATAGCGGACAAAAGAGACTGATGAAGCGAGGGTGTTAAAAAGGCCCCACTTGCGTGGAGCCTTTATTGTACGCTTTTTAACGCGTGATTTCAGTCAATTCCACTTACATGGACTGAGTGAAAGTACGGGTGATAACGTCCTGCTGCTGTTCTTTCGTCAGGGAGTTAAAACGTACTGCGTAGCCTGATACACGAATGGTCAGCTGAGGATATTTCTCAGGATGTTCCATCGCGTCGAGCAGCATTTCACGGTTCATCACGTTCACGTTCAGGTGCTGACCACCTTCAATGGACGCTTCGTGGTGGAAGTAACCATCCATCAGACCCGCGAGGTTAGTTTTACGCACTTCGTCGTCTTTACCCAGCGCGTTTGGCACGATAGAGAAGGTGTAAGAGATACCATCTTTCGCGTATGCAAACGGCAGTTTAGCAACGGAGGTCAGAGAGGCAACCGCACCTTTCTGGTCACGACCGTGCATTGGGTTAGCACCTGGGCCGAATGGCGCGCCAGCACGACGACCGTCTGGGGTGTTACCGGTTTTCTTACCATACACAACGTTAGAGGTGATGGTCAGAACAGACTGAGTCGGGATAGCGTTACGATAGGTAGTGAGTTTCTGAATTTTCTTCATGAAACGTTCTACCAGGTCAACCGCCATGTCATCAACGCGAGCGTCGTTGTTACCAAACTGCGGATATTCGCCTTCGATTTCGAAGTCGATAGCCAGACCATCTTCGTCACGAATTGGTTTAACTTTCGCATATTTGATTGCAGACAGGGAGTCAGCCGCAACGGACAGACCTGCGATACCACACGCCATGGTGCGAACGACGTCACGGTCGTGCAGCGCCATCAGAGAGGCTTCGTAGCTGTACTTGTCGTGCATGTAGTGGATGACGTTCAGCGCAGTGACATACTGCTTAGCCAGCCAGTCCATGAAGTGATCCATGCGCTCCATCACTTCGTCGAAGTTCAGAAGGTCGCCTTTGATCGGTTCAGACTTAGGACCAACCTGCATTTTCAGTTTTTCGTCAACGCCGCCGTTGATTGCGTACAGCATGGTTTTCGCCAGGTTTGCACGCGCACCGAAGAACTGCATTTGCTTACCAACAACCATTGGGCTTACGCAGCACGCGATAGCGTAGTCGTCGTTGTTGAAGTCCGGACGCATCAGGTCATCGTTCTCGTATTGCAGAGAAGAGGTGTCGATGGACACTTTAGCGGCGAATTTCTTGAAGTTCAGCGGCAGTTTTTCAGACCACAGAACGGTGATGTTCGGCTCCGGAGAAGGACCCATGGTGTACAGGGTGTTCAGGAAGCGGAAGCTGTTTTTGGTTACCAGCGTACGGCCATCTACGCCCATACCGCCGATAGATTCGGTTGCCCAGATTGGGTCACCAGAGAACAGCTCATCATATTCTGGAGTACGCAGGAAACGAACCATACGCAGTTTCATGACCAGGTGGTCAATCATTTCCTGAGCGTCTTGCTCGGTGATTTTGCCTGCTTTGATATCGCGTTCGATATACGCATCCAGGAAGGTGGATACGCGGCCGAAGGACATTGCTGCACCGTTCTGAGACTTAACCGCGGCCAGGTAGCCGAAGTAGGTCCACTGGATAGCTTCCTGAGCGTTGGTTGCAGGACCAGAGATATCACAGCCGTATTTAGCCGCCATCTCTTTGATCTGACCCAGCGCACGGTGCTGTTCAGCAATCTCTTCACGCAGACGGATAGTCGCTTCCAGGTTTACGCCGTTTTCCAGGTCAGACTGGAGAGAGACGAACTGCGCATATTTGTCTTTCATCAGGAAGTCGATACCGTACAGCGCAACGCGACGGTAGTCACCGATGATACGGCCACGGCCATAGGCATCTGGCAGACCGGTCAGAACGCCAGATTTACGGCAGTTCAGAATGTCTTTGGTGTAAACATCGAATACACCCTGGTTATGGGTTTTACGGTATTCGGTGAAGATTTTTTTCAGCATTGGGTCCAGCTCGCGGTTATACGCTTTGCAGGAACCTTCAACCATTTTAATGCCACCGAACGGGATGATTGCGCGTTTCAGTGGTGCTTCAGTCTGGAGACCAACGATTTTCTCAAGGGCTTTGTTGATGTAGCCAGCATCGTGAGAAGTGATGGTAGAAGCGACGGAGGTGTCAAAATCAACTGGCGCGTGAGTGCGGTTTTCCAGTTTAACGCCTTCCATTACGCTGTCCCACAGCTTGGTGGTTGCATCAGTCGCACCAGCCAGGAAGGATTCGTCACCTTCATACGGGGTATAGTTTTTCTGAATGAAGTCACGGACGTTGACTTCATTCTGCCAGTCACCTTTCGTAAAACCTTCCCAGGCTGTGGCTAACTTTTCATTAAGCTCGGACATGTAACACCTACCTTCTTAAGTGGATTTTTTATTTACTGCCTGAGACAACCATTAATGATGATCGCCGCCACGCAGGTAAATGACCCAGTATGTCAACCCAACTAACAGACCCCCACCGATAATGTTCCCGATAGTGACGGGGATCAGGTTATCAGTAATGAAATTCATAATAGTCAGGTGTGAAAAACTTTCCGGGGTTGAACCAACAGCAGTCCAGAACTCCGGGCTTGCAAAGTTGCGGATAACAATCCCCATCGGGATCATGAACATATTCGCAATACTGTGCTCAAAGCCGCTGGCAACAAACATCGCAACCGGCAGAACCATAATCATGGCTTTATCCATCAGGCTACGACCAGAGTAGCTCATCCAGACCGCCAGGCAGACCATCAGGTTTGCAAGGATGCCGAGAGCAACGGCTTCGATAAATGTATGGTGCATTTTGTGGTCGGCGGTTTGCAGGACGTTAAGCCCCCAGCCGCCGTTGGCGGTCATGTACTCGCCAGAAAGCCACATCAACAGAACAAAGAGCAGACAGCCAATCAGGTTGCCAACGTAGACGTTGAGCCAGTTGCGCCCCAGTTGACCCCAGGTAATTCTTCCGCTGGCTTTTGCCACAACAATCAGCACCGTTGAGGTGAAGAGGTCGGCGCCGCAGATGACGCAGAGGATCAGGCCCAGTGAGAAGCAAATACCACCAATCAGTTTCGCTATGCCGAAAGGCATCCCGGCAGTGCCGGTGGTGGCTGTGATATAGAAGACGAAAGCGATGGAGATGAACACCCCAGCCGTAATGGCCAGAAAGAACGTCGTCATCGGATGTTTCGTTGCTTTGTAGACACCCGCTTCTTCGGCAACTTTCGCCATCGCAGCGGGGAGTAATAGATCAAAAGGGTTGTCAGCTTTCACACTAACTCTCTCTTTATTAAGTCGGCGACGAGATACTAACAAAGCATTATAGAAGAGAAATTGATATAGATCATATCTCGCCTGGCTTATAGGCCCGCAGTGTGTATGGTTTTACAGCAAAAGCGGAGTAAGTATTTGATTATCCGTATAAAAATAAATTTTAAAAGTTATGAAAAGAGTTGAATTTTTTCCTTCAGCCTCCCGTGGAACAGTTAATTAAAATGGAGTATTTATTAGAATTAGTAACAGTAAAGCCCAGGTAAGCGTTTTTATATTTACCCGTGGTTAACTTAATTATTACAATTAAACGTCATTGCGGAAAAATAAAAAAAAGGGGCAATGAAATTGCCCCGTAATATAGCTCAGGCGATTGAATACGCCTACAGCCATTAATGTTATATGCGCTTATTTTGACCAGTAAGCGGCTTTAGCCTTCTGCAATTTTTCATACGCATTCAGCAGTGACTGATGCGCCGGGAAGGCTTTCAGATCGCTGTCAACCGCTTGCAGACCATAGAACGGTTCTTCACCGCTCAGCGCCGCGCTGGCAGCTTCAACGGCATCTGCACCGTACATGCGGACGAAGGCGTTCAGATACTGCAATGGCTCGCGGTCGTCTTCCTGAGAAAGCAAGAGCAGCGTTTGCAGGCAACGGTAATAGTTAGTGCGCTCGGCGGAGAAGACGGACTGGTTAAACTCCATCGTCCACTCGGTCCAGGCCAAAGCCTGATCCAGATCGCCGCCCGCCAGCGCCAGCATCGCTTTTAGCTCGCCGATGCGCAGTGTGTACCAGCCGTTATCTTTTCCGGTTGCCAGACCCAGCAGTTCGCGTACGCGGGTGAAATCATCGTGTCCTTCTTCGTCCAGTTGGGCGATCAGGTTCAGATAATCTTCTTTATCCCACTCGCTGCCCGGCAGGGCCAGCAGGGTTTCACGCAGATGCGCACCCATGCTGTTGTTCGCCAGCCACAGATCTTCTGCCGGATAGATGTCCGACATACCCGGCACAATAATACGGCACGCATAAACGCCGAGGTGTTCATAGTCGGCAATATAGACTTCCTGATCTTCCGCGTTGAAGATCGCCATCAGGGTGGCGAACTCTTCTTCCGTCGTACCGGCAAAGCTCCAGTCCACGAACGGATAGTCCGCGTCCTGTTTGAACATATCCCAGGAGATCAAACCGCTGGAGTCGATGAAGTGCGTTTCGAGGTTGGTGTGCTCGGCGACTTCTTCGTCATCAAAGGTTGGCGGGGTGAATACGTCGAGATCTTTCAGGCTACGACCTTGCAGCAGTTCGGTCACGGTACGCTCCAGCGCCACGCCGAAGTCCGGGTGCGCGCCGAAAGAGGCGAAGCAGGTGCCATTTGCCGGGTTAAACAGTACCACGCAGATAACCGGATATTTGCCGCCCAGAGAGCCGTCATAAGCAAAGATTGGGAAACCTTCCGCTTCCAGTTTGGCGATGGATTCCACCACGCCCGGGTAGCGCGCCAGCACGTCAGCCGGGATCTCCGGCAGGCTGATGGATTCAGCAATAATACGGTTTTTGATGTGACGCTCGAAAACTTCAGACAACCCCTGTACACGCGCTTCGTTACGGGTGTTACCGGCAGACATACCGTTAGACACATACAGATTGCCAACGATGTTCATTGGAATGTAAACGGTCTGCTCGTCAGACTGACGGGTGAACGGCAGGGCGCAGATACCACGATCCTCATTGCCGGATTGCAGGTCGATCAGCATGCTGGCGGTCAGTTCGTTTTCCGGATCGTAGAACGCGCGCAGGCGGGCATCGAGAATGCCTTCCGGCAGTTCGTCGTCTTCGGGTAGCGGGAACCATTTTTCGTTCGGGTAGTGAACGAACGGGCCGTTGGCAATCGTTTCACCCAGCCAGAAGTCGGCGAAGAAATAGTTGGTGGACAGACGCTCAAAATACTCACCCAGCGCAGAGGCCAGTGCCGCTTTTTTGGTCGCGCCTTTGCCGTTGGTGAAGCACAGCGCACAGTCTTTGTCGCGAATATGCACGGACCAGACGTGAGGCACCGGATTCAGCCAGGAGGCTTCTTCGATATTAAAGCCCAGGTCGGTCAGTTTCTGCTGGAAGCGAGCGATGGAATCTTCCAGAGCGGCGTCTTTGCCGGGAATAAACGTTTGAGTCATGGCGTTCACTTTTATCGTACGTAAAGCGCGCAATGATACGGGTTTTGCGTGACGGGTGCTATCTCCGGCGAAAATAAATGGCTGGGCTATGCTTATAAGCAGTAACCTACTGTTAAGGCATAAAAAAATGAAAGCATTTGATCTCCAGCGGATGGCGTTTGATAAAGTCCCACCTGAGTTTTTAGGCGAAGTGGCGTTGCGTAGCCTGTACACCTTTGTACTCGTCTTCCTGTTTCTGAAAATCACCGGACGTCGCGGCGTGCGGCAGATGTCACTGTTTGAAGTGCTGATTATCCTGACGCTGGGTTCGGCGGCAGGGGACGTTGCCTTTTATGACGATGTGCCGATGGTGCCGGTTTTTATCGTCTTCGTGACGCTTGCGCTGCTGTACCGGCTGGTCATGTGGCTGATGTCGAAAAGTGAAAAACTGGAAGATCTGTTCGAAGGAAAACCGGTGGTGATTGTCGAAGATGGTCAACTGGCCTGGGAGAATGTGCAAAGCGCCAATATGACGGAGTTTGAGTTCTTTATGGAGCTACGTATAAGCAGCGTTGAACAACTGGGGCAGGTGCGTCTGGCGATTATGGAAACGAACGGTCAAATCAGCGTTTATTACTATCCTGACGATGAGGTCAAGCCCGGCCTGTGCATACTGCCGGATATGCTTATCGAGCGATACAAAACCGTCCCTGATGCGGGCCAGTATGCCTGCATAAAATGCAGCCACGTGGTGGTCATGCAGGCGGGCGATCATCAATTATGCCCTCGCTGTACAAATCCAGAATGGACGAAGGTTAGCCGGGCTAAACGCATTACCTGACAGCGATATTGTCGGTTTTGCGACAACGGTACGGCAGATTGTTTTGTGTGACGAGGGGCACATTTCTTCGGCCATAAGTTTTAGACATTGCGGCGCGTGTCACTGAATGATAAAACCGATATCCACAGTTATAACTTATGGCTTTTAGCGTGGTGAGGGGAAATGGCTCAAGTCTTTAATTTCAGTTCAGGTCCGGCAATGTTACCGGCAGACGTGCTCAAACAGGCTCAACAGGAGCTGTGTGACTGGAACGGTCTGGGTACGTCGGTGATGGAAGTCAGCCACCGGGGTAAAGCGTTTATTCAGGTGGCGGAAGAGGCAGAAAAGGATTTTCGCGATCTGCTGAACATTCCCTCGAACTACAAAGTATTGTTCTGTCACGGCGGTGGACGCGGTCAGTTTGCGGGTATTCCGCTCAATCTACTGGGCGACAAATCCACCGCTGATTACGTTGATGCCGGCTACTGGGCGGCCAGTGCGGTAAAAGAAGCGCACAAATATTGCACGCCGAACGTTATCGATGCCAAAGTGACCGTTGACGGTATGCGCGCCGTGAAGCCGATGAGTGAGTGGCAGCTTTCTGACAACGCCGCGTATCTTCATTACTGCCCGAACGAAACCATCGACGGTATCGCTATTCACGAAGAGCCAGACTTTGGCGAAAATGTCATTGTGACGGCGGACTTCTCCTCCACCATTCTGTCCACGCCGCTGGACGTCAGCCGCTACGGCGTCATCTACGCGGGTGCCCAGAAAAACATCGGTCCTGCGGGTCTGACTATCGTTATCGTGCGTGAAGACCTGCTGGGGAAAGCCCATAAGTCTTGCCCGTCAATTCTGGATTACACCGTCCTGAACGACAACGATTCCATGTTCAACACTCCACCAACGTTCGCCTGGTACCTCTCCGGCCTGGTCTTCAAATGGCTGAAGCAAAAAGGCGGCGTGGCGCAGATGGACAAGATCAATCAGCAAAAAGCTGAACTGCTGTACGGCGTGATCGACAAGAGCGATTTCTACCGTAACGATGTCGCCAAAACTAACCGTTCGCGCATGAACGTGCCGTTCCAGCTGGCGGACAACAACCTGGATAACGTGTTCCTGGAAGAGTCCTTCGCGGCGGGTCTGCATGCGCTGAAAGGTCACCGTGTGGTAGGCGGTATGCGTGCCTCTATCTATAACGCGATGCCGCTGGAAGGCGTTAAAGCCCTGACTGATTTCATGATCGACTTCGAACGTCGTCACGGTTAATAGGCTGTTTTTCACCCCCGCAGCGTTCCTGCGGGGTTTTTATTATGTTGAGTTGAGAGTTAAGTTTCATGGAATCCCTGACGTTACAACCTATCGCGCGGGTAGATGGCACCATTAATCTGCCTGGTTCAAAAAGTGTCTCGAACCGCGCTCTGCTGCTGGCAGCTCTGGCAAACGGCACCACCGTCCTTTCCAACCTGCTGGACAGCGATGACGTGCGCCATATGCTCAATGCACTGAAAGCGTTGGGCGTTCAGTATGCGCTGTCAGACGATCGTACCCGTTGTGAAGTCACCGGTAACGGCGGCGCATTACATTCCGCTGAAGCGCTGGAGCTTTTCCTGGGTAACGCCGGTACGGCGATGCGTCCTCTGGCCGCTGCGCTGTGTCTTGGGAGCAACGATATTGTGCTGACCGGCGAGCCGCGCATGAAAGAGCGTCCGATCGGCCACCTGGTCGATGCCCTGCGTCAGGGCGGCGCGCAGATTGATTATCTTGAGCAAGAAAATTACCCGCCACTGCGTCTGCGCGGTGGTTTCACTGGCGGTAATGTTGAGGTTGACGGTAGCGTCTCCAGCCAGTTCCTGACGGCACTGCTGATGACCGCACCGCTGGCTCCAAATGATACCGTGATTAGCATTAAAGGCGATCTGGTTTCTAAACCGTACATTGATATCACGCTGCACCTGATGAAAACCTTCGGCGTTGAGGTGGAAAACCAGTCTTATCAGCGCTTCGTGGTGCGCGGGGCACAGCAGTACCAGTCTCCGGGCAACTACCTGGTTGAAGGGGATGCGTCATCCGCGTCCTACTTCCTGGCCGCGGGTGCGATTAAAGGCGGTACGGTAAAAGTGACGGGTATTGGTCGCAACAGCGTGCAGGGCGATATTCGTTTTGCCGACGTGCTGGAAAAAATGGGCGCGGTTGTGACCTGGGGCGATGACTTCATCTCCTGTACGCACGGTGAGCTGAACGCCATCGACATGGACATGAACCATATTCCTGACGCGGCAATGACCATCGCCACCGCTGCGCTGTTTGCGAAAGGCACCACCACGCTGCGTAACATCTATAACTGGCGCGTAAAAGAGACTGACCGCCTGTTCGCAATGGCAACCGAGCTGCGTAAAGTGGGGGCGGTGGTAGAAGAGGGCGAAGACTACATTCGCGTCACGCCGCCGGCAAAACTGCAATTTGCAGAAATTGGCACCTACAACGATCACCGCATGGCGATGTGTTTCTCGCTGGTGGCGCTGTCAGATACGCCAGTCACCATCCTTGACCCGAAGTGCACGGCGAAAACCTTCCCGGACTACTTCGAACAGCTGGCGCGCATTAGCACCCTGGCCTGACGATCGTATGCCGCATCTCCTGATGCGGCATTTCCTTACGCTTTCTGACAGTCATCCTCTTTCATTTCTTCTACACTCTGCTTCAATCATTCCGTAATTTGCACGCAAAGGTAACAGTTGCGCACGTTGGCGCGTATAATGCGCGGCGTTCATGTAAACGGTATGCCTTAATTAAGGAGAAAAAGATGACGGCAATTGCCCCGGTAATCACCATTGATGGGCCAAGTGGCGCAGGGAAAGGTACTCTGTGCAAAGCGATGGCGGAAGCATTGCAATGGCATCTTTTAGATTCGGGAGCAATCTATCGCGTGCTGGCGCTGGCTGCGCTGCATCATCATGTAGATGTTGCGTCTGAAGAAGCGCTGGTACCGCTGGCTGCACATCTGGATGTGCGCTTTGTCTCTACTGATGGCAACCTTGAAGTGATCCTGGAAGGGGAAGATGTCAGCGGTGAAATCCGTACGCAGGAAGTGGCCAATGCGGCCTCTCAGGTGGCGGCTTTCCCACGCGTTCGTGAAGCGCTGTTACGTCGCCAGCGCGGTTTCCGTGAAGCGCCGGGGCTGATCGCCGACGGCCGCGACATGGGAACCGTGGTATTCCCTGATGCGCCAGTGAAAATTTTCCTTGACGCCTCTTCGGAAGAACGTGCTCAACGCCGCATGCTTCAGTTGCAGGAAAAGGGGTTTAGTGTTAACTTTGATCGCCTTTTATCCGAGATAAAAGAGCGCGATGACCGCGATCGTAACCGCGCCGTCGCACCACTTGTTCCCGCGCAAGACGCATTAGTGCTGGATTCAACCAGTTTAACTATTGAGCAAGTGATTGAAAAAGCGCTACAATATGCGCGCCAAAAACTGGCACTCGCGTAATCGCGACCGATTTAGCAGTACCCCCGCTGCAATGGATTGACGGCGGGTATGTGAAACAACCCCATCCGGCACGGAGCCAGGTGGACGTTAATATTAACCTGAAGATTAAACATGACTGAATCTTTTGCTCAACTGTTTGAAGAATCCTTAAAAGAAATCGAAACCCGTCCGGGTTCCATCGTTCGCGGTGTTGTTGTTGCTATCGACAAAGACGTAGTACTGGTTGACGCCGGTCTGAAATCTGAGTCCGCCATCCCGGCTGAGCAGTTCAAAAACGCCCAGGGCGAGCTGGAAATCCAGGTAGGTGACGAAGTTGACGTTGCTCTGGACGCAGTAGAAGACGGCTTCGGCGAAACCCTGCTGTCTCGTGAGAAAGCTAAACGTCACGAAGCATGGATCACGCTGGAAAAAGCTTACGAAGAAGCTGAAACTGTGGTCGGTGTTATCAACGGCAAAGTTAAAGGTGGCTTCACTGTTGAGCTGAATGGTATTCGTGCGTTCCTGCCAGGTTCTCTGGTAGACGTTCGTCCAGTCCGTGACACCCTGCACCTCGAAGGCAAAGAGCTTGAGTTCAAAGTAATCAAGCTGGACCAGAAGCGTAACAACGTTGTTGTTTCCCGTCGTGCCGTTATCGAATCCGAAAACAGCGCAGAACGCGATCAGCTGCTGGAAAACCTGCAGGAAGGCATGGAAGTCAAAGGTATCGTTAAGAACCTCACTGACTACGGCGCATTCGTTGACCTGGGCGGCGTTGATGGCCTGCTGCACATCACCGACATGGCGTGGAAACGCGTTAAGCACCCAAGCGAAATCGTGAACGTGGGCGACGAAATCACTGTTAAAGTGCTGAAGTTCGACCGCGAGCGTACTCGTGTATCCCTCGGCCTGAAACAGCTGGGCGAAGATCCATGGGTAGCTATCGCTAAGCGTTACCCAGAAGGTACTAAACTGACTGGTCGCGTTACCAACCTGACCGACTACGGCTGCTTCGTTGAAATCGAAGAAGGCGTTGAAGGCCTGGTGCACGTTTCCGAAATGGACTGGACCAACAAAAACATCCACCCATCCAAAGTTGTTAACGTTGGTGATGTAGTGGAAGTGATGGTTCTGGATATCGACGAAGAACGTCGTCGTATCTCCCTGGGCCTGAAGCAGTGCAAAAACAACCCATGGCAGCAGTTCGCGGAAACCCACAACAAGGGCGACCGTGTTGAAGGTAAAATCAAGTCTATCACTGACTTCGGTATCTTCATCGGCCTGGACGGCGGCATCGATGGCCTGGTTCACCTGTCTGACATCTCCTGGAACGTTGCAGGCGAAGAAGCAGTTCGTGAATACAAAAAAGGCGACGAAATCGCAGCAGTTGTTCTGCAGGTTGACGCAGAGCGTGAACGTATCTCCCTGGGCGTTAAACAGCTCGCAGAAGATCCGTTCAACAACTGGGTTGCACTGAACAAGAAAGGCGCAATCGTAAACGGTAAAGTGACTGCTGTTGACGCTAAAGGCGCAACCGTAGAACTGGCTGACGGCGTTGAAGGTTACCTGCGCGCTTCCGAAGCTTCACGTGACCGCGTTGAAGATGCAACTCTGGTTCTGAGCGTTGGTGACGACGTTGAAGCTAAGTTCACTGGTGTTGACCGTAAGAACCGTGCAATCAGCCTGTCTGTTCGTGCTAAAGACGAAGCTGATGAGAAAGATGCAATCGCAACTGTGAACAAACAGGAAGATGCAAACTTCTCTAACAACGCAATGGCTGAAGCTTTCAAAGCAGCTAAAGGCGAGTAAGTTCAGGTTCGCACCATCATTTGAGCTGTAACGCATTTACAGCGCGAAGGATGGAGAGCAGACTTGACAGATTGCAGGATTCGTCCTGTAATCAATAACAAAGGGCGGCTACGGCCGCCCTTGTTTAATAAGCTGTTCAGCTAATGGGTTTGAAAGGAACCGGAGGAATCATGACCAAGTCAGAATTGATTGAAAGACTTGCCAGTCAGCAACCGCATATCCCTGCCAAGGCTGTGGAAGATGCCGTTAAAGAGATGCTGGAGCATATGGCTACCACTCTTGCCCAGGGCGAGCGCATTGAAATCCGCGGTTTCGGTAGTTTTTCCCTGCACTATCGTGCACCACGTACCGGGCGTAACCCGAAGACTGGCGATAAAGTGGAGCTGGAAGGAAAGTATGTTCCGCACTTTAAGCCGGGTAAAGAACTGCGCGATCGCGCCAATATTTACGGTAACTGAGTTTAATCATCAGGGTTAAACTGAGTTTAAAGAAAGCACCTTAGGGTGCTTTTTTTGTATCCCGCCCCTGCATTTCTGAATACGCGCCGCATTCTCATTTTCTCCTTGCTGTAAACGCTTAAAAACGTTGCAGCGCCCGCTGTAAATCACGCCTTTTCTGTCTGACGACGCATCACTCCCGCCGCATAATCGCCTGAAACATGGAGGTGAAGATGGGGATCCACGTTATCAGTATGTGCGCCATTCTGGCCATAATCCCGCTCTATTCGTTACCCGTTTTGCCAGATTTGCATATTGTCTGGTTGCTGATTGCCGCAGGAATTGCGTTATCCGTACAGCAGAGAAAATGGCTCAGGTTTTCAGGCCTCGCATTGCTTTTTATGTGCTGGGGGATCCTGGCCGCTCAGGAAAGCGTGTGGCCGATGAACCATTTAACGAAAGCACCGCAGCAGGCCGAGGTGGTCATTACCGCAACGGACGGCGCAACGATGCATCAGGGAAGGATTATCAGCCTCAATGGAGAACGTGTATGGGCTGCCATGGGCGTGTCACTCTACGGCAACTACCTGCCTCAAAATGTCTGCGTGGGTCAACGCTGGGCGATGACCCTGCGGCTCAGGGCGGTACACGGAGAACTCAACGATGGCGGCTATGATTCGCAGAAAAACGCCTTTGCCCGACACCAGACGCTGAGCGGACGGTTTACCCATGCGGAGATTGTCGACGCACGCTGTAGCCTGCGTTCGCAATACCTGACATCACTACAGAATACGCTTTCAGCATATCAGTGGGGGCCCGTGATCCTGGGGCTGGGGATGGGGGAGCGGTTGTCGGTCTCGCGGGAGATAAAAAACCTGATGCGTGAGACCGGAACGATGCATCTCATGGCCATTTCGGGATTGCATATTGCGCTGGCAGCTTCTGCTGTCTGGCTACTGGCTCGGGGCATCCAGTTTTTCCTGCCGGGCCGCTGGATTATCTGGCAAATGCCCTTACTGGCAGGTCTGATTTTTGCCGCGTTTTACGCATGGCTAACGGGCTTGCAGCCGCCTGCGCTGCGTACGGTTATTGCGCTTGTGGTGCTGGCTGCATTAAAAATGAGTGGTCGCCAGTGGTCGCCCTGGCAGGTATGGCTTACCTGCGTGGCGGCGATCTTGGTTTTCGATCCACTGGCGGTCCTGTCACAAAGCCTGGCGCTATCAGCGTTTGCGGTCGCCGCGCTTATTTTTTGGTATCAGTGGTTGCCTCTCCCGCACTGGCAACGTGGCCGGTGCCTGCGGCCGCTGGTTACGCTGTTGTATTTGCAGGTTGGAATGCTGCTGCTTCTGTTGCCGCTTCAGGTACTGATTTTCCATGGTTTCAGTCTCTCCTCGCTGGTGGCGAATCTGTTTGCTGTTCCTCTGGTAACGTTTATCTCAGTTCCACTGATCCTGCTCGGCATGTTTCTGCATCTGTTTCCGGTGGCGACGCTGGAAAGTATCGTCTGGCTGGCAGCCGATAAATCTCTGGCAGGACTTTTCTGGCTATTGATGCGTTTACCGAATGGCTGGCAGGACGTGGATGAACGCTGGCAATGCCTGACGTTACTGCCGTGGCTGCTGATCATTGGCTGGCGATTCAGGGCCTTCAGCGCAGTACCCGCAGTCTGTCTGGCAGGCAGCGTGGTGATGGCATTTCCCCTCTGGCACAGGATTAAAACTGACAGCTGGTCGCTGCATATGCTGGATGTAGGGCAAGGGCTGGCGATGGTCATTGAGCGTCACGGGAAGGCCATTCTGTATGACACCGGGCTGGCATGGCCCGGTGGGGACAGCGCGCAGCAGCTGATTATCCCCTGGCTACGCTGGCATCATCTGAGGCCGGAAGGGGTGATCCTGAGCCATGAACATCTCGACCACGCGGGGGGACTGGCATCGCTAAAAGCTGCCTGGCCTGCAATGTGGATCAGAAGCCCCTTAGCCTGGACCGGACATCTTCCATGCTTTCGTGGACAGCGATGGCAGTGGCATGGGTTAACGTTCTCCGTGCATTGGCCACCCGAAAACACCCCGGCGAAAGGTAACAACCGCTCCTGCGTGGTAAAAATCGATGACGGCGAACAGAGCGTTTTACTGACCGGAGATATTGAAGCGCAGGCAGAACTGGCAATGTTGAGCCACCGCTGGCGTCAACTTGCGGCTACACTGATTCAGGTGCCGCATCATGGGAGTAACACGTCATCTTCAACACCGCTGCTACAGCGTGTGGAGGGGCAGGTTTCGCTGGCCTCGATGGCCCGCTATAACGCGTGGCGTTTCCCTTCCATCAAAGTAGTCAGGCGCTATCGAACTGAGGGATATCTCTGGCTTGATACTCCGCAGTCCGGACAGATAACTGTGACGTTTTCGCACCAAAGTCGGCAAATTCGCCGCTTACGTGAACACTATTTACCGCGTTGGTATCATCAGTGGTTTGGCGCGCCCGTAGATAACGGGTAGAATATGCGGCTATTTCAACAAATGCTGGTTTTTTGAATGCATAACGACAAAGATCTCTCCACGTGGCAAACGTTCCGCCGGCTCTGGCCGATGATTGCACCTTTCAAAGCAGGCTTGATCGTGGCGGGCGTAGCGTTAATCCTCAACGCAGCCAGCGATACGTTTATGTTATCGCTTCTCAAACCGTTACTGGATGACGGTTTTGGTAAAACGGATCGTTCAGTGCTGCTATGGATGCCGCTGGTGGTTATTGGGCTGATGATCTTACGCGGAATCTCCAGCTATGTATCCAGCTACTGCATCTCCTGGGTATCCGGTAAAGTGGTGATGACCATGCGCCGTCGGTTATTCAGCCATATGATGGGGATGCCAGTCTCATTCTTTGACAAACAGTCAACCGGTACCCTGCTGTCGCGTATTACCTACGATTCAGAGCAGGTGGCGTCGTCCTCTTCCAGCGCACTGATTACCGTTGTGCGTGAAGGCGCATCCATCATCGGTCTTTTTGCGATGATGTTCTATTACAGCTGGCAACTGTCGCTGATCCTTATTGTGCTGGCGCCGATTGTCTCCATCGCGATCCGCGTGGTATCAAAGCGTTTTCGCAACATCAGTAAAAATATGCAGAATACGATGGGGCAGGTGACTACCAGTGCCGAGCAGATGCTGAAAGGCCATAAGGAAGTGTTGATCTTCGGCGGTCAGGAAGTCGAAACCAAACGCTTTGACAAGGTCAGCAACAGAATGCGCCTGCAAGGGATGAAAATGGTATCGGCCTCGTCGATTTCCGATCCGATCATTCAGCTGATTGCCTCTCTGGCCCTGGCCTTCGTCCTGTATGCCGCAAGCTTCCCGAGCGTCATGGAAACCCTGACTGCGGGTACCATTACCGTGGTGTTCTCATCCATGATTGCGCTGATGCGTCCGCTGAAATCGCTGACTAACGTCAACGCCCAGTTCCAGCGCGGGATGGCAGCCTGTCAGACGCTGTTCAGCATCCTCGATTCCGAACAGGAAAAAGATGAAGGTACACGCGTGATCGAGCGCGCTAAAGGCGACCTGGAATTCCGTAACGTGACCTTTACCTATCCAGGCCGTGAAGTGCCGGCGCTGCGTGATATCAGCCTGTCCATCCCGGCGGGTAAAACCGTCGCGCTGGTCGGTCGTTCCGGTTCGGGCAAGTCGACCATTGCCAGCCTGATTACCCGTTTCTACGATATCGACCAGGGCGAGATCCTGCTTGATGGTCACGACCTGCGGGAATATACCCTCCAGTCGCTGCGTAACCAGGTCGCGCTGGTCTCGCAGAACGTGCATCTGTTCAACGATACGGTGGCGAACAACATTGCGTATGCCCGTACCGAAGAGTACAGCCGTGAAGAGATCGAGAATGCGGCGCGTATGGCCTATGCGATGGACTTCATTAACAAAATGGATAACGGTCTGGATACGATCATTGGCGAAAACGGGGTGCTGCTCTCCGGTGGTCAGCGTCAACGTATCGCGATTGCCCGAGCGCTGCTGCGCAACAGCCCGATTCTGATCCTCGATGAAGCAACGTCCGCACTGGATACGGAATCTGAACGCGCTATCCAGTCGGCTCTGGATGAATTACAGAAAAACCGTACCTCGCTGGTTATCGCGCACCGTCTGTCGACCATCGAACAGGCTGACGAAATCGTGGTGGTGGAAGACGGCGTTATCGTTGAACGCGGCAGCCATGCGGACCTGCTGGAACAGCGTGGTGTTTACGCGCAGCTTCATAAAATGCAGTTCGGTCAATGATTGCACGCATCTGGTCGGGTGAATCCCCTCTGTGGGTGCTGCTTCTCCCGCTCTCCTGGCTGTATGGCCTGGTGAGCGGTGCTATTCGTCTGCTTTACTGCCTTGGGATCAAGCGCGCCTGGCGCGCACCGGTACCGGTCGTGGTGGTCGGCAACCTGACGGCGGGTGGAAACGGCAAAACCCCGGTGGTGATCTGGCTGGTAGAGCAGCTCCAGAGGCGCGGTATCCGCCCGGGAGTTGTCTCACGCGGTTACGGTGGTAAAGCGGCGCAGTATCCACTGGTGCTGAGCCCAGCTACGACAACCGCTGAAGCCGGTGATGAGCCGGTACTGATTTACCAGCGTACCGGCGCGCCGGTTGCGGTATCGCCGGTGCGCAGTGATGCCGTGAAGGCACTGCTTGCGGAGCATGATGTACAAATCATCATTACCGATGATGGTTTGCAGCATTACGCGCTGGCGCGTGACAAAGAGATCGTGGTCATTGACGGTGTGCGGCGTTTTGGCAACGGCTGGTGGCTTCCAGCCGGTCCAATGCGCGAGCGTGCGTCGCGCCTGAAGAGCGTCGATGCCGTGATTGTAAACGGTGGTGAAGCCAGAGCGAGTGAGATCCCGATGCATCTTCGTCCCGGAAAGGCAGTGAATATGCTGACCGGCGAGCGTAAAGACGTCGCGTTACTGGAGCATCTGATTGCGATGGCCGGGATTGGTCATCCGCCGCGTTTCTTCGCGACGCTGGAGCAGTGCGGCGCGCGGCTGGAGAAACGGGTACCGCTGGCCGATCACCAGGCGCTGGTTGCCGAAGAGATTGAGAGGCTGGCCGCACCGGGCCAGACGCTGATCATGACGGAAAAAGACGCGGTAAAATGCCGGGCCTTTGCGAAAGAAAACTGGTGGTATCTGCCGGTTGATGCTGAACTCAGCGGCGAACAGCCGGAACATTTGCTCAAGGAACTGCTCGCGTTAGTGCAGTAACTTCTACGCGGTTCCGGTGGCGCTTTGACTGACAGGAAAACGCATGTCTCTACCGCAACTCTCACTTGCAGCCGCACGAAACCTGCATCTTGCCGCCCAGGGGCTTCTGAAAAAGTCCCGCCGCCGCGCACAGCCAGCGGATATCCTCTCTACCGTGCAACGCATGTCGTTGCTGCAAATCGACACCATTAACATCGTGGCGCGTAGCCCGTATCTGGTCCTGTTTAGCCGCCTGGGAAACTATCCTCCGCAGTGGCTGGATAATGCGCTAAGTCAGGGCGAACTGATGGAATACTGGGCGCATGAAGCCTGTTTTCTCCCGCGCAGCGATTTTGCACTGGTGCGTCACCGCATGCTCGCCCCGGACAAAATGGGCTGGAAATACCGCCAGGAATGGATGGCGGAACACGCGGATGAAATAGAACAACTGATTGCCCATATTCAGGAAAACGGTCCGGTACGCTCCGCGGATTTTGAACACCCGCGAAAAGGCGCAAGCGGATGGTGGGAGTGGAAACCGCACAAACGCCATCTTGAAGGGCTGTTTACGTCGGGCAAAGTGATGGTGGTCGAGCGCCGCAACTTTCAGCGCGTCTATGACCTCACGCACCGCGTTATGCCTCACTGGGACGATACGCGTGACCTGCTGTCTCAGGACGCAGCCGAAGCCATCATGCTCGGGAACAGCGCCCGCAGCCTGGGCATATTCCGCCCACAGTGGCTGGCGGATTATTATCGCCTGCGTCAGCCGCAGCTAAAACCGCTGCTGGAAACGTGGCAGCGTGAACAGCGCGTGATGCCGGTCTCGGTTGAGTCGTTAGGTGAAATGTGGCTGCATGCGGATTTGTTCCCTCTGCTGGCGCAGGCGCAAGAGGGCAAACTCCAGGCGACCCACAGTGCCGTGCTCTCGCCGTTCGACCCCGTTGTCTGGGACAGAAAGCGGGCCGAACAGCTGTTTGATTTCAGCTACCGTCTGGAATGCTACACCCCGGCGCAAAAGCGTCAGTACGGTTATTTTGTTTTGCCGTTGCTTCATAAAGGGCAGCTAGTCGGGCGCATGGACGCTAAAATGCACCGTAAAACCGGCATGCTTGAAATTATCGCGCTCTGGCTTGAAGAGGGCATAAAGGTGACGGCTGGCCTGGAAAAAGGGTTAACGACTGCGCTCAGTGAATTTGCCCGCTGGCAGGGGGCGTATGAAATTGTACTCGGTCGCGTGCCTGCGGGGCTGTTTACGACCTGTCGAGGTGGCTGGGAAACAGGCACTCCCTGAAAAAAGAATGTGGTAAGCTTTAGCAATTACCCATACGGAGGAACTATGGATCACCGTTTACTTGAAATTATTGCCTGCCCGGTGTGCAACGGCAAACTGTATTACAGCCAGGATAAACAAGAGCTGATTTGCAAACTGGACAGCCTGGCGTTCCCGCTGCGTGACGGTATTCCGGTCCTGCTGGAAAATGAAGCCCGTTCTCTGGTGGCAGAAGAGATCAAACCATGAGTTTTGTTGTCATTATCCCTGCGCGTTATGCTTCAACGCGCCTGCCAGGTAAACCGCTGGTGGATATCAACGGTAAACCGATGATTGTGCATGTCCTTGAACGGGCACGCGAATCGGGCGCCGGACGCGTCATCGTCGCCACCGATCACCCGGATGTCGCGCGAGCGGTTGAGGCCGCGGGTGGGGAAGTGTGCATGACCCGTGCCGACCACCAGTCAGGCACCGAGCGCCTGGCGGAAGTCGTCGAAAAATGCGGTTTCAGTGACGAGACGGTGATTGTGAACGTGCAGGGCGATGAGCCGATGATCCCGGCGGCTATTATCCGTCAGGTGGCCGACAACCTGGCCCAGCGTAAGGTTGGCATGGCGACCCTCGCGGTGCCGATTCACCACGCTGAAGAGGCGTTCAATCCGAATGCGGTGAAAGTGGTCATGGACGCAGAGGGCTACGCGCTCTATTTCTCCCGCGCCACCATTCCGTGGGATCGCGATCGTTTCGCGCAATCGAAAGAGACGATCGGCGAAACCTTCCTGCGCCACATCGGTATTTACGGCTACCGCGCCGGCTTTATTCGTCGCTATGTCGCCTGGGCACCAAGCCCGCTTGAGCATATCGAAATGCTCGAACAGCTTCGCGTGCTGTGGTACGGCGAGAAAATTCACGTTGCGGTTGCCCAGGAAGTCCCTGGCACCGGCGTGGATACGCCTGAAGATCTCGATCGCGTACGCGTCGAATTGCGTTAATTCGCTGCCATCCCCTCGTTCTGGGGGGATGTTCTCTTCCTTTTCTTTTTCATTATTGATCTCGACCGGGTGACATCCGGGGTTCGCGCGCTCATTATAAAAGCAGTAGTCTTAATGGGGGTAATCTCATATGGAACAGCTGCGTGCTGAACTCAGCCATCTCCTTGGCGAACAGCTAAGCCGGGTGGAATGCGTGAATGAAAAGGCCGATACCGCACTCTGGTCGTTGTACGACAGTCAGGGAAACCCCATGCCGCTGATGGCCAGAAGTTTTACCTCGCCGGGCGTCGCCAGACAGCTGGCCTGGAAAATGTCGATGCTGGCGCGGGAAGGGACAGTCCGTATGCCGACGGTCTACGGCGTGATGACCCATGAGGAGCATCCCGGCCCGGATGTTTTGCTTATCGAACGTTTACGCGGGGTTTCTGTTGAAGCCCCGACGCGTACACCGGAGCGCTGGGAACAGCTGAAAGATCAAATTGTCGAGGCTCTGCTTGCCTGGCATCGGCAGGACAGCCGGGGTCTTGTTGGCGCAGTAGACAGCACCCAGGAAAACCTGTGGCCGCTGTGGTATCGCCAGCGTGTTGAAGTGCTGTGGGGCACGCTGAACCAGTTCAACAACACCGGTTTAACGATGCAGGACAAACGTATTTTATTCCGCACCCGGGAGTGTCTGCCGACGCTGTTTGAGGGTTTTAACGACAACTGCGTGCTGGTTCACGGCAACTTCACGCTGCGCAGTATGCTTAAAGACTCGCGCAGCGATCAGCTTCTGGCAATGGTCGGGCCGGGGATCATGCTCTGGGCGCCGCGCGAGTACGAACTGTTCAGGCTGAGCGAGGGCGGGGCGGCGGAAGATTTGCTCTGGCACTATCTTCAGCGCGCCCCCGTTGCGGAGGCCTTTCTCTGGCGACGCTGGCTCTATCTTCTCTGGGATGAGGTGGCGCAACTGGTCAACACCGGGCGCTTTAATCGGGCCAGTTTCGATCTGGCCGCAAAATCACTCCTGCCCTGGCTTGCCTGACGGACCCTTAAGCCACTGCCACAGGCGGCCAAGCGTCTCGTAACCGACGCGGTCGCTGTGCATCAGCCATACCGGGGACGGGATTATCCGTTCCCACGGGTTGAGCGGGGCGTCAATGGCCAGCTGGTTTGCCGGAGCAGGAAGCGGATGCAGGCCCTGATTCTCAAAGAAAATCATTGCGCGCGGCAGGTGTGAAGCAGAGGTCACCAGCAGGAACGGCACATCACCGATGGCTTGTTTCACCGCAGCAGCTTCTTCTTCGGTATCTTTTGGGCTATCCAGCGTGATGATGGCGGAACGTGGTACGCCAAGCGATTCAGCCACTCTTGCCCCTGCTTCAGCGGTACTTACCGGGTTGGTTTTTGCCGCAGCGCCCGTGAAGATCATCTTCGATCCCGGATTGGCCAGCCACAGGCGGATCCCCTCGTTCAGACGCGGCAGACTGTTGTTGATCAGGTTCGAGCTGGGCGCCCAGTTCGGATCCCAGGTATACCCGCCTCCCAGCACCACGATATAGCCCACCTTCTGTTTTCCCTGCCATGTAGGGTAGGTGTTTTCAATCGGGCGTAACAAACCGTCAGCGACCGGTTGCAGGCTGAGTAACAGCAGCGCCAGCCAGCCCACGGTGACGAGGGATTTACCGCTTTTCTGAAAGCGGCTAAACCATATCAATGCCAGCCCCAGCGCGATGAGAAGCAACAGCAGGGGAAGGGGAAGCATCATGCCTCCGATATATTTTTTTAGGGTAAAAAGCATCCTTTTTGGTTCCTTTTTTAACCATACAGCAGGCGATTGCCCGTGATATTACACCAGAGTGGTTCATTCTCCGCGCGGGTGTGACAAAATAGCGGTTTTGCAGTGAGTGGAACCCTCCCAATGCGGGATCGCAATTTTGATGACATCGCGGAAAAGTTTTCGCGCAACATTTATGGCACCACCAAAGGTCAGCTTCGTCAGACGATCCTCTGGCAGGATCTGGATAAGCTGCTGGCTGAATTTGGTGACCGACCGTTGCGCGTACTGGATGCCGGCGGTGGGGAAGGGCAGACTGCAATTCTGATGGCGCAGCGGGGACATCACGTCACGCTTTGCGATCTTTCTGCCGAGATGGTTGCGCGCGCCGGGCGAGCGGCAGAAGAGAAAGGTGTGAGCGACAACATGCATTTTATACATTGCGCCGCTCAGGACATTCCGCAGCATTTGGAAACGCAGGTTGATCTGATATTGTTTCATGCTGTGCTCGAATGGGTCGCCGAACCACAAGCGATGTTAAAAACGCTGTGGTCGATGTTGCGCCCGGGCGGTGCGTTATCGCTGATGTTTTACAATGCCAACGGCCTGCTAATGCGAAACGTGCTGGTCGGCAATTTTGGCTATGTACAGCAGGGCATGTATAAAAAGAAACGACGCACGCTTTCACCGGATTTCCCCCGTGAACCGCAGCAGGTCTATGGCTGGCTGGAGGAGATCGGTTGGGAAATTACCGGCAAAACTGGCGTGAGGGTGTTTCATGATTATCTGCGTGATAAACAAAAACAGGATGACTGTTTAGACGCCTTAACAGAAATAGAGACGCGGTACTGCCGCCAGGAGCCTTATCTGAGCCTTGGCCGCTATATCCACGTCACCGCGCGCAAGCCGCAGATGCAAGGATAATCTATGAGTGAATTTTCCCAGACAGTCCCCGAACTGGTTGCCTGGGCCAGGAAAAACGATTTCTCCATCTCGCTGCCGGTAGACAGACTCTCATTCCTGCTGGCGGTTGCGACGCTAAACGGCGAACGCCTGGATGGCGAAATGAGTGAAGGCGAACTGGTGGATGCGTTCCGCCACGTCAGTGATGCGTTTGAGCAAACCAGCGAAACCATTAGCGTGCGTGCCAACAACGCAATCAATGATATGGTGCGTCAACGTCTGCTGAACCGCTTTACCAGCGAGCAGGCGGAAGGAAACGCCATCTATCGTCTTACGCCACTGGGCATTGGCATTACCGACTATTACATCCGCCAGCGCGAATTTTCCACGCTGCGTCTCTCCATGCAGCTCTCCATTGTTGCAGGCGAGCTGAAGCGTGCCGCCGACGCGGCTGATGAAAACGGTGACGAGTTCCACTGGCATCGCAACGTTTACGCGCCGCTAAAATACTCGGTCGCCGAGATTTTCGACAGTATCGATCTGACTCAACGTCTGATGGACGAACAGCAGCAGCAGGTCAAAGACGATATCGCTCAACTGCTGAATAAAGACTGGCGTGCGGCCATCTCCAGCTGTGAACTTTTGCTGTCAGAAACGTCCGGTACGCTACGTGAGTTGCAGGATACGCTGGAGGCGGCTGGGGATAAGCTGCAGGCCAACCTGCTGCGCATCCAGGACGCGACGATGGCGCACGACGATCTGCATTTTATCGACCGTCTGGTGTTTGATTTGCAGAGTAAGCTTGACCGCATTATCAGCTGGGGCCAGCAGTCGATCGACCTGTGGATCGGTTACGACCGCCACGTGCATAAATTTATCCGTACCGCCATCGATATGGATAAGAACCGCGTCTTTGCTCAGCGTCTGCGCCAGTCGGTACAGACCTACTTTGATGCGCCGTGGGCGCTGACCTACGCCAACGCCGATCGTCTTCTGGATATGCGCGACGAAGAGATGGCGCTGCGTGATGAAGAGGTCACCGGTGAACTGCCGCCGGATCTGGAATACGAAGAATTTAACGAAATTCGCGAGCAGCTTGCGGCGATGATCGAAGAACAGCTCGCTGTCTATAAAGCCAGACAAGCACCGCTGGATCTTGGCCTCGTGGTACGCGACTATCTGGCGCAGTATCCGCGCGCGCGCCACTTCGATGTAGCCCGCATTGTTGTAGACCAGGCGGTGCGCCTGGGCATCGCACAAGCCGATTTCACCGGACTGCCGCCGAAGTGGCAGCCGATTAACGATTACGGAGCCAAGGTACAGGCGCATGTCATTGACAAATATTGAACAAGTGATGCCAGTTAAGCTGGCACAGGCGCTGGCGAATCCGTTGTTTCCGGCGCTGGACAGCCAGCTGCGTGCCGGTCGTCACATTGGCCTTGACGAGCTGGATAATCACGCCTTTTTGATGGACTTTCAGGAGTATCTGGAAGAGTTTTACGCTCGCTATAACGTTGAGCTGATCCGCGCGCCGGAAGGGTTTTTCTACCTGCGTCCGCGCTCTACTACGCTTATTCCGCGCTCGGTGCTTTCCGAACTGGATATGATGGTCGGCAAAATTCTCTGCTACCTCTACCTCAGCCCGGAACGTCTGGCGAATGAAGGGATCTTCACCCAGCAGGAGCTTTACGATGAGCTGCTGTCGCTGGCGGATGAAAGCAAGCTGCTCAAGCTGGTAAATAACCGCTCGACGGGGTCCGATCTGGACCGTCAGAAATTACAGGAAAAAGTTCGCTCTTCCCTGAACCGTCTGCGCCGTCTGGGAATGGTCTGGTTCATGGGTCACGACAGCAGCAAGTTCCGCATTACCGAATCGGTCTTCCGCTTTGGTGCCGACGTGCGTGCGGGTGACGATGCGCGTGAAGCACAGCTGCGCATGATCCGTGACGGTGAAGCGATGCCGGTGGAAAACCATTTGCAGCTCAATGACGAGCACGAAGAGAATCAGCCGGATAGCGGGGAGGAAGAGTAATGATTGAACGCGGTAAATTTCGCTCACTAACGCTGATTAACTGGAACGGCTTCTTTGCCCGAACCTTCGATCTGGATGAGCTGGTGACAACGCTCTCCGGCGGTAACGGGGCAGGTAAATCCACCACCATGGCGGCCTTCGTGACGGCGCTGATCCCTGACCTGACCCTGCTGCACTTCCGTAACACCACTGAAGCGGGTGCAACGAGCGGCTCCCGAGATAAAGGGCTGCACGGTAAGCTGAAAGCGGGCGTCTGTTATTCGGTGCTGGACGTGATCAACTCCCGTCATCAGCGCGTGGTTGTAGGCGTGCGCCTGCAGCAGGTTGCCGGCCGCGACCGTAAAGTAGATATCAAACCGTTTGCGATCCAGGGGCTGCCAACCTCCGTGCAGCCGACCGCGCTGCTGACGGAAACCCTGAATGAACGACAGGCGCGCGTTCTGACGCTCCAGGAGCTGAAAGACAAGCTGGAAGCCATCGAAGGCGTGCAGTTTAAGCAGTTTAACTCCATTACCGACTACCACTCTCTGATGTTCGATCTCGGCGTGGTGGCCCGTCGTCTGCGCAGCGCGTCAGATCGTAGTAAATACTACCGTCTGATTGAAGCCTCCCTGTACGGCGGTATCTCAAGCGCCATTACCCGCTCCCTGCGCGACTACCTGCTGCCGGAAAACAGCGGCGTGCGTAAGGCCTTCCAGGATATGGAAGCCGCGCTGCGTGAAAACCGCATGACGCTGGAAGCGATTCGCGTTACGCAATCTGACCGCGATCTGTTTAAGCACCTGATCAGCGAAGCCACCAACTACGTGGCGGCAGACTATATGCGTCACGCCAACGAGCGCCGTATTCATCTCGATCAGGCGCTGGAATACCGCCGCGAGCTGTTTACCTCCCGCAAACAGCTGGTCGCCGAGCAGTATAAGCATGTCGAAATGGCGCGCGAACTGGGCGAGCACAACGGTGCCGAAGGGGATCTGGAAGCCGATTACCAGGCGGCCAGCGATCATCTGAACCTGGTGCAAACCGCGCTGCGTCAGCAGGAAAAAATCGAGCGCTATGAAGCCGATCTCGATGAGCTGCAAATTCGTCTTGAAGAGCAAAATGAAGTGGTGGCAGAAGCCGCCGATTTGCAGGAAGAGAACGAAGCCCGCGCGGAAGCCGCCGAGCTGGAAGTGGATGAGCTGAAAAGCCAGCTCGCAGACTACCAGCAGGCGCTGGACGTGCAGCAGACCCGCGCGATCCAATACAACCAGGCGCTGCAGGCGTTGCAGCGTGCCAAAGAGCTGTGCCACCTGCCGGACCTGACCCCTGAAAGTGCTGACGAATGGCTGGATACCTTCCAGGCCAAAGAGCAGGAAGCCACTGAGAAACTGCTTTCTCTCGATCAGAAAATGAGCGTGGCGCAAACGGCACACAGCCAGTTTGAGCAGGCGTACCAGCTGGTGGTGGCGATTAACGGTCCGCTGGCGCGTAACGAAGCATGGGACGTTGCCCGTGAGTTGCTGCGCGACGGCGTCAATCAGCGCCATCTGGCCGAGCAGGTGCAGCCGCTGCGCATGCGCCTGAACGAACTGGAACAGCGTCTGCGTGAACAGCAGGAAGCTGAGCGTCTGCTGGCGGAATTCTGCAAACGTCAGGGTAAAAATTACGATTTCGACGAGCTTGAGGCTCTGCATCAGGAGCTGGAAGCGCGTATTGCGGCCCTGTCCGATACCGTATCGAACGCCAGCGAACAGCGCATGACGCTGCGTCAGGAGCTGGAACAGCTTCAGTCCCGTTCGAAGACGCTCTTACAGCGTGCGCCGATCTGGCTGGCCGCACAAAGCAGCCTGAACCAGCTCAGCGAGCAGTGTGGTCAGGAGTTTGCCTCCAGCCAGGACGTCACCGAATACATGCAACAGCTGCTGGAGCGCGAACGCGAAGCGATTGTTGAGCGTGACGAAGTGGGCGCGCGCAAGCGTGACGTCGATGAAGAAATCGAGCGTTTAAGCCAGCCTGGCGGCTCAGAAGATCCGCGCCTGAATGCGTTAGCCGAGCGTTTCGGCGGCGTGCTGCTGTCTGAAATTTACGACGACGTCGGCCTGGACGATGCGCCGTACTTCTCCGCGCTGTACGGTCCGTCCCGTAACGCGATTGTAGTGCCGGATCTGTCGCTGATTTCTGACCAGCTTGCAGGGCTGGAAGACTGCCCGGAAGATCTCTACCTCATCGAAGGGGATCCGCAGTCGTTTGATGACAGCGTATTCAGCGTCGACGAGCTGGAAAAAGCGGTGGTGGTGAAAATCGCCGATCGCCAGTGGCGCTATTCGCGCTTCCCGGAACTGCCGCTGTTTGGCCGCGCCGCGCGTGAAAACCGTATTGAAAGCCTGCACGCCGAGCGTGAAACGCTTTCAGAGCGTTTTGCGACCCTGTCGTTTGACGTGCAGAAAACCCAGCGTCTGCATCAGGCGTTCAGCCGCTTTATCGGCAGCCATCTGGGCGTTGCCTTCCAGCCCGATCCGGAAGCCGAAATTCGTAAGCTCAACACCCGCCGCGGTGAGCTGGAGCGTGCGCTTGCCAGCCATGAAAATGACAACCAGCAAAGCCGCGTGCAGTTTGAGCAGGCAAAAGAGGGCGTTGCGGCCCTTAACCGCATCCTGCCGCGCCTGAACCTGCTGGCGGACGATACGCTCGCCGACCGCGTGGATGAGATTCAGGAACGTCTGGATGAAGCGCAGGAAGCGGCGCGCTTTGTGCAGCAACACGGCAATCAGCTGGCAAAACTGGAACCGATTGTTTCCGTTCTCCAGAGCGACCCGGAACAGTTTGAGCAGTTAAAAGAAGATTACGCCTGGTCACAGCAGGTGCAGCGTGAAGCGCGTCAGCAGGCGTTTGCCCTCACGGAAGTGGTGCAACGTCGCGCACACTTCGGCTACTCCGATTCAGCAGAAATGCTGAGCGGGAACAGCGATCTGAATGAAAAGCTGCGCCAGCGTCTTGAGCAGGCCGAAGCGGAACGAACGCGCGCCCGTGAAGCGATGCGTACTCACGCTGCACAGCTGAGCCAGTACAGCCAGGTCATGGCGTCGCTGAAAAGCTCCTTCGACACCAAGAAAGAGCTGTTAAATGACCTGCATAAAGAGTTGCAGGACATTGGCGTGCGCGCCGACAGCGGCGCAGAAGAGCGGGCGCGTATTCGCCGCGATGAGCTGCATGCTCAGCTCAGCAACAACCGTGCGCGTCGTAATCAGCTCGAAAAAGCGCTGACCTTCTGTGAAGCGGAGATGGACAACCTGACGCGTCGTCTGCGCAAGCTGGAGCGCGACTATTTTGAGATGCGTGAACAGGTTGTGACTGCGAAGGCGGGCTGGTGCGCGGTGATGCGCATGGTGAAGGACAACAACGTGGAGCGTCGTCTGCACCGTCGCGAGCTGGCGTACCTGTCAGCCGATGAACTGCGCTCTATGTCGGATAAGGCGCTGGGTGCGCTGCGTCTGGCCGTGGCGGACAATGAACACCTGCGCGACGTGCTGCGCATGTCCGAAGATCCGAAGCGTCCTGAGCGCAAAATTCAGTTCTTCGTGGCGGTTTATCAGCACTTACGCGAACGTATTCGTCAGGACATCATCCGTACCGACGATCCGGTTGAAGCGATCGAACAGATGGAGATCGAGCTGGGCCGTCTGACGGAGGAGCTGACTTCCCGCGAGCAGAAGCTGGCAATCAGCTCCCGCAGCGTGGCGAATATTATTCGTAAAACCATTCAGCGCGAGCAGAACCGTATCCGTCAGCTGAACCAGGGCCTGCAAAGCGTGTCGTTTGGCCAGGTCAACAGCGTGCGGCTGAACGTGAACGTGCGTGAGGCGCACTCCACGCTGCTTGACGTGTTGTCTGAACAGCATGAGCAGCATCAGGATCTGTTCAACAGTAACCGCCTGACCTTCTCCGAAGCGCTGGCGAAGCTGTATCAGCGTCTGAATCCGCAGATTGACATGGGCCAGCGTACGCCGCAAACCATCGGCGAGGAGTTGCTGGACTACCGCAACTATCTGGAAATGGAAGTTGAGGTTAACCGTGGCTCAGACGGCTGGCTGCGCGCGGAATCCGGTGCGCTCTCTACCGGTGAAGCCATCGGTACCGGTATGTCGATTCTGGTGATGGTGGTGCAGAGCTGGGAAGATGAAGCGCGTCGTCTGCGTGGCAAGGACATCTCTCCATGCCGTCTGCTGTTCCTCGATGAAGCCGCGCGTCTCGACGCCCGCTCCATCGCCACGCTGTTTGAGCTTTGCGAGCGACTCGATATGCAGCTCATCATCGCGGCGCCGGAAAACATCAGTCCGGAAAAAGGGACAACCTATAAGCTGGTGCGTAAAGTGTTCCAGAACAGTGAACATGTACACGTCGTAGGTTTGCGTGGCTTCGCCCCGCAGCCACCGGAGTCATTACCGGGCACGGCTGACGCCTCTTAACCCGGGGTATGATAAAAGGCGGCGCTCAGGCGTCGCTTTTTTTATTCACTTAACTTGTGTTCAGGGCTGCGTTATCTTTAAACTTCTTTACATAAGGCAAGGCAGCAGCGTGTATGCCTTTCTATACTGAAGGAAAGCTCCATAATACTGGGCATGTCGTGAAAAACAGGGGGCAAGGGATGTTGCTTAAGAAAGATCGTGGTCGTCAGCTGTCTGCGCTGAGTTTGTGCCTGACAGTGATGTTTGCTCCACTGTTTACCGCTCAGGCCGATGAGCCTGAAATTGTACCGACTGACAGCTCCGCGACGATGGGCGCGCAGCCGACGTCGCTGTCACAACCGCTGGATCAGTCTCCGGCGACGGCCATCATGGCCGGCATTAAACCGCTGCCGGAAGGCATCGATACTGAATCATTACGCCAGCAGCTTATGACCGGGCTGCCCTCGGGCTATACTCCCGCTTATATTAACCAGCTCACGCTGCTTTACGCTGCGCGCGATATGAAACCGATGTGGGAAAATCGCGAGGCGGTACGTGCCTTCCAGCAGCAGCTGGCTGAAGTGGCGATTGCAGGTTTTCAGCCACAGTTCACGACCTGGGTTGAACTCCTGACCGACCCTGCCGTTACCGGACAGGCGCGTGACGTGGTGCTGTCTGATGCCATGATGGGCTACTTGCAGTTTGTGGCGGGGATTTCGGTGAACGGCAACCGCTGGTTATACAGCAGTAAACCGTACACGCTGGCGACGCCCGCGCTGTCCGTCATTAATCAGTGGCAGCTGTCGCTGGACAACGGTGAACTGCCGCGCTTTATCGCAAGCCTTGCGCCCGCCCACCCGCAGTATGCCACGATGCATCAGTCGCTTCTTGAGCTGGTCGCGGATTCCCGCCCGTGGCCTCAATTGCGTGGAACAGCAACGCTGCGTCCGGGACAATGGAGCAGCGATGTGCCTGCGATTCGCGAAATTATGAAACGGTCTGGCATGCTTGACAGCGGCCCTAAAATTGCGCTGCCCGGCGACGATACGCAAAACGCAGTCGTCAGCCCGTCGGCGCCGGTAAAAGAGAAAACCGCCGTTGCGCTGAGCAATAAGCCCGCCGCTTACGATCGCGAGCTGGTCGCGGCAGTGAAGCAGTTCCAGGCCGCGCAGGGGCTGGGCGCCGACGGCGTGATTGGTCCATCGACTCGCGACTGGCTGAACGTCTCTCCGGCCCAGCGGGCAGGGGTGCTGGCGTTGAATATCCAGCGCTTGCGCTTGCTGCCGGGCACGTTATCCACCGGCATTATGGTCAACATTCCGGCGTACTCTCTGGTCTACTATCAGGACGGTAGCGAAGTGCTGGCGTCCCGCGTGATTGTGGGTCGACCTGACCGCAAAACGCCGATGATGAGCAGCGCGCTGAATAACGTGGTGGTTAACCCGCCGTGGAACGTGCCGCCGACGCTGGCGCGCAAAGATATCCTGCCTAAGGTCTGGAATGACCCGGGATATCTGGAGCGACATAACTATACGGTGATGCGTGGCTGGAACAGCAAAGAAGCGATTGACCCCTGGATGGTCGACTGGTCAACGATTACGCCTTCGAACCTGCCGTTCCGTTTCCAGCAGGCACCGGGTGCGCATAACTCGCTCGGACGTTACAAATTCAATATGCCAAGTTCGGACGCAATCTATCTGCATGATACCCCGAACCATAATCTGTTCCAGAAAGACGCACGCGCGCTCAGTTCTGGCTGCGTTCGCGTGAATAAGGCCTCCGAACTGGCGAATATGCTGTTGCAGGATGCAGGCTGGAACGATACGCGGATATCAGATGCCCTGAAGCAGGGGGATACGCGTTACGTCAATATCCGCCACAATATTCCGGTCAATCTTTACTATCTGACGGCGTTTGTGGGCGCGGACGGACGTACCCAGTATCGTACAGATATTTACAATTATGATCTGACAGCGCGATCCGGCGCACAAATCTTGCCAAAAGCGGAACAATTAATCAGGTAAATGAAGTAGTTCGGTAAAAATGATTGTCGTAAGTTATGGTGAATATGAGGCGATCTGGCTGCAAGCCGCGTATTCACTGGGATTGGGCGCCTTGACGTAGCAGGCTTTGCCAGTTATGGTGCCCTTCGTGCGCTAAGCATATTGACAATTTCTTTTACCTGTAGACCTGATTATCATGGACAAATTTGACGCTAATCGCCGCAAATTGCTGGCGTTAGGTGGCGTTGCGCTGGGCGCAGCAGCCATCCTTCCGACGCCAGCATTTGCCACCCTCTCGACACCTCGTCCGCGTATTTTAACGCTCAACAATCTGCATACTGGTGAGACGCTTAAAGCGGAATTTTTCGATGGCAGAGGCTATATTCAGGATGAATTAGCACGACTCAACCATTTTTTCCGTGATTTCCGCGCGAACAAAATCAAAGCCATCGACCCTGGATTATTCGATCAGCTTTACCGCTTGCAGGGACTGCTGGGGACCAAAAGGCCGGTGCAACTCATTTCTGGCTATCGCTCTCTGGATACCAACAATGAACTGCGCGCCCACAGCCGTGGGGTAGCGAAAAAAAGCTATCACACCAAAGGGCAGGCGATGGATTTCCATATTGAAGGCGTTTCGTTAGCCAATATTCGCAAAGCGGCGTTATCTATGCGCGCAGGTGGTGTAGGATACTACCCACGTAGCAACTTTGTGCATATTGATACCGGGCCGGTTCGGCACTGGTAATAACGAAACACAGGAGCAGTATGAACTATCGTATTATTCCGGTTACCGCGTTCTCACAGAACTGTTCATTGATCTGGTGTGAACAAACTAAACTGGCCGCGCTTGTTGATCCCGGTGGCGACGCTGAGACAATCAAGCAGGAAGTCGCTGCAAGCGGTGTAACGCTGATGCAGATTTTACTGACCCATGGCCATCTTGACCATGTGGGTGCAGCGGCTGAACTGGCTGAACACTACGGTGTGCCGATTATCGGCCCGGAAAAAGAAGATGAGTTCTGGCTTCAGGGGCTGCCTGCCCAAAGCCGCATGTTTGGTCTGGATGACTGTCAGCCACTGACACCGGACCGCTGGCTGAACGAAGGCGATCGCGTTAACGTAGGGAATGTAACTTTACAGGTGTTGCATTGCCCCGGGCATACGCCTGGCCATATTGTCTTCTTTGATGACGTGTCACGCCTGCTGATTTCCGGTGACGTGATTTTCAAAGGGGGCGTAGGACGCAGCGATTTCCCACGCGGCGATCACGGTCAGCTGATTCAGTCGATTAAGCAGAAGTTATTACCGTTAGGTGATGATGTGACGTTTATCCCTGGACACGGACCAATGTCAACGCTGGGCGATGAGCGGTTGCATAACCCGTTCCTTCAGGATGAAATGCCTGTCTGGTAAACCCTTTCAATAAAAAAGCCTGCGCGATGCAGGCTTTTTTTATGGGTGCAGGTTACAGCACCGCGACAATGGCTTCGCACAGTGGCGCCATGTTGTCAGGCGTCATACCTGCAACGTTCACGCGGCCAGAGGCAACGGCATAGACGCCAAACTCTTCACGCAGGCGCAGCACCTGCTCTTTGGTCAGGCCGCTGAAGGAGAACATGCCGTTCTGCTTGATGATGAAGCTGAAGTCACGGTCGGCGCCTTTCTCAGCCAGCGTGTTCACAAACAGCAGACGCATGCGTTGAATGCGCTGACGCATATCGTTCAGCTCTTGTTCCCAGATTGCGCGCAGCGCATCGTTGCTCAGGATCGTCGCAACTACAGACGCACCGTGTGCCGGTGGGTTGGAGTAGTTAGCGCGGATCACGGACTTCATCTGGCTGAATGCGCGATCGACAGTTTGATCGTCAGCGGCCACCAGCGTACAGGCGCCGACACGCTCGTTATACAGACCAAAGTTCTTGGAATAGGAGCTTGCGACAATCAGCTCCTGATGGACGGCGGCGAATGCGCGCAGACCTTCAGCATCTTCTTCCAGACCACGGGCAAAGCCCTGGTAAGCGAAGTCGAACAGCGGCAGCCAGCCTTTTTCAACGGACAGCTTAGCCAGCTGTTCCCACTGTTCAAGCGTAGGATCGATACCAGTTGGGTTATGGCAGCAGCCATGGAACAGCACCACATCGCCCGCCTGGGCTTCGCTCAGGCTGGCCAGCAAACCATCGAAGTCCAGCGCATGGTTTGCCGCGTCATAGTAGGCGTATTCACGGACTTCCAGACCCGCAGAATTAAACACGCTCTTGTGGTTCGGCCAGCTTGGATTGCTTACCCAGACACGCTTCACAGAGGTGTTTTTCGCCAGGAAATCTGCCGCCACGCGCAGTGCGCCGGTACCGCCTGGGGTCTGCGCCGTGCGGGCGCGTTTTTCGCTCACAATGGTGCTGCCTTTGCCGAACAGCAACTCCTGGGTGCAGCGACCAAATTCAGGGATACCATCAATACCGAGGTAGTTTTTGGTGGTTTCGTTTTCCAGCAGATACTGCTCAGCTTTTTTGACGCTGGTCAGTACCGGAGTTTTGCCGGTTTCATCTTTATATACACCAATACCCAGGTTGATTTTGCCAGGGCGGTCGTCGGCACGAAACAGATCGGCCAGGCCCAGAATTGGGTCGGCAGGAGCGGCAGTAATGTTCTCAAACATGACGAAGTTCCATTGTGATTACAGAAGTGAAATCCGCTATCAGGTTAACGGTAGATTTACAAAATGCCAACCGTTTGCGACGAAAAGCGTGCGGCTTTTCAAAAGTCGCTATTATTTTCTCTCGGGAATAAAAAAACAGGGCCGAAGCCCTGTTCATTAAGCATATAGCAACGAGGTGTGCTGATTAGAACTGGTAAACCAGACCCAGAGCCACGATGTCGTCGTTGTTGATGCCCAGCTTGTTGTCGTCTTTCAGCTGGTTGATCTGATAGTCAACATAGGTAGACATGTTTTTGTTGAAGTAGTAGGTCGCACCGATATCAACGTAGTTGATGTAGTCTTCGTCACCGATACCTTCTACGTCTTTCGCTTTAGATTTGTAGTAAGCGATGGATGGACGCAGGCCGAAATCGAACTGGTACTGAGCGACAACAGAGAAGTCCTGAGACTTGTTAGCGAAACCACGGCTGCCCAGGCGCGCTGCGTTACGCATTTCGCCATAAATGGCTGCCAGGTAGATGTTGTTCGCGTCGTATTTCAGGCCGGTTGCCCACTGTTCAGCCTTGTCGCCTTCACCCCATTCCAGAGTCTGCTGGTTGTTGGTACGGTCAGCGGCGCCATAAGCACCGACAATGCCGAAGCCTTCGTAGTCATAGCTCAGAGAGGTCGCCCAGCCGTCGCCGTTGGAACGTACCGCGTCATCACGTTCATTTTTGCCCAGGTACTGAACACCAAAGTTCAGACCGTCAACCAGGCCGAAGAAGTTGCTGTTACGGTAAGTCGCCAGACCACCCGTACGGCCTGCGAAGAAGTTATCGCTCGCGCCGGTGTCGCCGCCGAACTCAGGCAGCATATCGGTGATGCCGATTGCGTCATAGACCAGACCGTAGTTACGACCGTAGTCGAAGGAGCCTGCGTCACCAAATTTCAGACCTGCGAATGCCAGACGGGTTTTGTTGCCGTTCTGCGCATCGCCGCCTTCAGAGTTGTTACCCTGGAAATTGTATTCCCACTGACCGTAGCCAGTCAGCTGATCGTTGATCTGAGTTTCACCTTTGAAGCCCAGACGCGCGTAAGTGTTGTCGCCATCGTTGCCCGCGTAATCAGAGAAGTAATGCAGGCCAACTGCTTTCCCGTAAAGATCTAATTTGTTGCCGTCTTTGTTATAGATTTCAGCAGCGTTTGCTGCACCGGCTACCAGCAGGGCAGGGACTACCACTGCCAGGATATTGCGCTTCATCATTATTTATTACCCTCATTGGTTTTTTATGACACTCGCCACTGCCGTCAATAAATTCTGTCAATAAATATTTCCGGAACTATTGATGAGAGTTAGGTGTCTTTATGTGTCTGACAGGCATCTTTCCATTCATAGAACCGTTTCGCTACACTGAAAGTGCTACAATCTTCAAGATTCAGTTACCAAAAGAAAATATGTGTAACTAAATATGTATTTTTGGGAACTTTGTGAAGCACCTCAAACTTCAGCGCGTTCTGGTGAATTAAACCTCCGCTTTATTCTTATATATATGATTTCCTTATGTTTAATTTAGCTAAAGGTCTTTCGTATAAACAGAAGTTAAACGGCTCATTTTTTCTTATAATCGACAAAAGCCATCCAGATGGCTGTGAAAGTGGTTGTTTTTTGTGCTATTACGTAAGGATTGTATTAAGCGCAATAAGAATAGGGTTATTTTTTTGTCTAAGGATATTTCGTGGAAACAAAACGTAACAGGTAGAGGGAATTGCGGGGTTGTGGTTTATAGACGCTTACTTTTGACTGACGAAAACTGACATTGCAGGATAAAATAATGGCCAGCATTTGCTGGCCATTAATGATTTGGTCGGTTAGAAACTTGCGTTACGCGGTGTACGTGGGAACGGAATCACATCACGTACGTTCTGAACACCTGTTACGTAAGCAATCAGACGTTCGAAGCCCAGGCCAAAGCCAGAGTGCGGAACGGTGCCGTAACGACGGAGATCGCGATACCAGCTGTAGTCCGCCGGGTTCAGGCCCATCTCCTGCATACGCGCGTCCAGCACATCCAGGCGCTCTTCACGCTGGGAGCCACCGATGATCTCACCGATGCCCGGCGCCAGAACATCCATCGCGGCAACGGTTTTACCATCTTCGTTAAGGCGCATATAGAACGCCTTAATGTCTTTCGGATAGTTTTTCACCACAACCGGTGCTTTGAAGTGCTTCTCTGCCAGATAACGTTCATGCTCGGAGGAGAGATCCACGCCCCAGTAAACCGGGTTTTCGAATTTCTCGCCGCATTTTTCCAGGATAGCGACCGCGTCGGTGTAATCCACCTGCGCGAAGTCTGCGGAGACGAAGCGCTCAAGACGGGCGATGGCGTCGTTATCGACACGCTCAGCGAAGAATTTCATGTCGTCTGCGCGCTCTTCGAGAACCGCTTTGAACACGTATTTCAGCATCGCTTCTGCCAGGCCTGCCACGTCATTCAGATCGGCAAAGGCGACTTCCGGCTCCAGCATCCAGAATTCCGCCAGGTGACGGCTGGTGTTAGAGTTTTCCGCACGGAAGGTTGGGCCGAAGGTGTAGATCTTAGACAGCGCACAGGCGTAGGTTTCGCCGTTGAGCTGGCCGGAAACCGTCAGGAAGGCTTCTTTACCAAAGAAGTCTTTGTCGTAATCGACTTTTCCTTCCGGCGTACGCGGCAGGTTTTCCATATCCAGCGTTGAAACGCGGAACATTTCACCTGCGCCTTCGGTATCGGATGCCGTGATCAGCGGAGTAGACACCCAGAAGTAACCCTGCTCGTCAAAGAATCGATGCAGCGCCTGCGCCAGCGTATGACGCACGCGCGCCACTGCACCAATAAGGTTGGTGCGCGGACGCAGGTGCGCAACTTCACGCAGATATTCGATGCTGTGACGCTTTGCAGCCATCGGATAGGTGTCCGGATCTTCAACCCAGCCGGTCACTTCCACCGAGGTCGCCTGAATTTCGTAGCTCTGACCCTGGCCCGGAGAGGCCACCACAACACCGGTGACGATCACGGAACAGCCGGTTGTCAGGTGCAGAACGTCATCATTGTAATTGGGCAGAGAATTATTAATGACGGCCTGTACAGGATCAAAGCAGGAACCGTCATAGACGGCGAGGAAGGAGATGCCAGCTTTAGAATCTCGGCGAGTACGCACCCATCCGCGCACGGTGACCTCCTGGTCAACGGCGACACGGCCCTGGAGTACGTCGGCTACAGGCACAACGCTCATAATATTCTCTCTGTTAATAGTCGGAAAAAATAAACACTTGTCCGCCCTTATAGGGGGGATATCTATGTTACCTGCCATCCGCTATCAGACAAGTAAATTTCACCGTCTTAAGAGAAGAAATAAGAAATTAATAAGAGAAGGGGAGCCATGAAGGCTCCCCCGAAGCCGTTAACTGGCTTTTTTAACCTGAGGCAGATCGAAGGCTTTACGTAATGCGCGGACAAACGCTTTGTCATGGCAGATGGTTTTGCCCGGGCTGTCGGAGAGCTTCGCGACCGGCTTACCGTTACATTCCACTAGCTTTATGACGATGTTCAGCGGTTTCACCTGGGGGATATCACAGGTTAAGCGCGTACCAATTCCGAAACTCAGGTTCACCCGCGATGAGAAGTGGCGATAAAGGTCGACGGCTTTCGCTAGGTCAAGGTTATCGGAGAAGACCAGCACCTTACTCATGGGATCGATACCCAGTTTTTCGTAATGGGCGATGGCTTTCTCACCCCATTCAACCGGGTCCCCGGAATCATGGCGCAAACCCTGGTAGCGTTCGGCAAACTCAGGGCCAAAGTCGCGCAGGAACGCGTCCATGGTAATGCAGTCGGTAAGGGCAATACCCAGCCGATCCGGGTATTCCTCAAGCCACGCGGCGAGGGCGGCGCGCTGGCTGTTGGCAAGGTCAGGGCTGATCTGCTGGTGCGCCTGGAACCATTCGTGCGCCTGGGTACCCATCGGCGTTAAATCAAGGCGACGCGCCAGATCGTAGTTACTGGTGCCAACGAACCACGGCTCCTGTTGCAGACGTCTGACAATGGCTTCCTGAACCTCGCGAGAGAAGCGGCGGCGCGTGCCAAAGTCCATCAGACGGAAGCGGGACATATCCAGCCCTTCTGTCAGTCTGGAAAACTCAACGAGTTTATTCTCCAGAGCGGCAACCGCCTGCGTTACACCGGTTTCAGGGGAGCGATAGCGGTGGGCCAGCTCGCTGATCACGGCCAGAAGCGGCACTTCCCACATGATCACTTCGCGCCACGGGCCGGTCAGACGAATGTCCAGCTTGCCGTTATCATTGGTGACGGTGACCTGTTCCGGCTTATAGCGGAACTCACGCAGCCAGGTCAGATAGTCCGCTTTAAAGAAAGGCAGGCCTGAAAGCCACTGATATTCGTCATCGGTGAGCGCCAGATGCTGCATGGCATCGACCTGTTCACGAATGGAATCTGCGTAGATACCCAGCAAGTCGTCACCCCGGCAGCGAAATTCCGCCGCAACATGAACATCATGATAGTGGTGAAACACGGCTTGCTGCATATGCAGCTTGTACGCGTCGGTATCCAGCAACGTATGCAGAACCGGAGAAGCGAATTGAGTCATAGGTGCGCTGTAGCATCCTCTCACGGGAGCGTTTAGTACAATAAACAACTCCGGAGTATACCCTGTTTAGTGATTTATTGAACCCCGATCACAACATAAGCACACTTTATGGTCGAGCGCATTTCGTGCCCCGTGTTATAAAAATGTAGTAAAAACGGCGTTGTGCCTGAAAAGATGAACATTCTGCATAGCGCGTTTTACACAACCGGAATATATTGAATCGTTACTCGACAAACGATGCATAAGGTTTTCTATGACACAACAGCCACAAGCTAAATACCGCCACGACTACCGTGCGCCGGATTACCTGATAAGCGATATCGATCTGACCTTCGACCTGGATGCCACAAAAACCGTCGTCACGGCGGTAAGCCAGGTGACGCGCCAGAGCGCGACAGCCGTGCCGCTGCGTCTGGATGGTGAAGACCTGACGCTGGTTTCCCTGCATATTAATGATGAAGCCTGGTCAGACTATAAAGAAGAAGGCAACCAGCTGGTCATCGACAACCTGCCGGAACGCTTTACCCTGCGCATCGTGAATGAAATCAGCCCTGCCGCCAATACCGCGCTGGAAGGGCTTTACCAGTCAGGCGTAGCCCTGTGCACCCAATGTGAAGCAGAAGGGTTCCGCCACATTACCTGGTATCTGGATCGCCCGGACGTCCTGGCGCGCTTTACCACCAAAATTATTGCCGACAAAACGCTGTACCCGTACCTGCTTTCCAACGGCAACCGGATTGGTGAAGGGGAACTGGAGAATGGCCGTCACTGGGTACAGTGGCAGGATCCGTTCCCGAAACCCTGCTACCTGTTTGCGCTGGTGGCGGGCGATTTCGATGTTCTGCGCGACACCTTTAAAACGCGCTCTGGCCGTGAAGTCGCGCTGGAGCTGTTCGTGGACCGTGGCAACCTTGACCGCGCCCCGTGGGCAATGACCTCCCTCATCAACTCCATGAAGTGGGATGAAACGCGCTTTGGCCTCGAATATGACCTCGACATCTATATGATCGTTGCTGTCGATTTCTTCAATATGGGCGCGATGGAGAATAAAGGTCTTAACATCTTCAACTCCAAATACGTGCTGGCGCGTACCGATACCGCAACGGATAAAGACTACCTCGATATCGAACGCGTTATCGGCCATGAATATTTCCATAACTGGACCGGGAACCGCGTCACCTGCCGCGACTGGTTCCAGCTGAGCCTGAAAGAGGGCTTAACCGTCTTCCGCGATCAGGAGTTCAGCTCCGATCTGGGATCGCGGGCGGTAAACCGCATCAACAACGTGCGCACCATGCGTGGTCTGCAATTTGCAGAAGATGCCAGCCCAATGGCCCATCCGATCCGCCCGGATAAAGTCATTGAGATGAATAACTTCTACACCCTGACGGTGTACGAAAAAGGCGCTGAAATTATCCGCATGATCCACACCCTGCTGGGCGAAGCGAATTTCCAGAAAGGGATGCAGCTTTACTTCGAGCGTCATGACGGCAGTGCGGCCACCTGCGACGATTTCGTCCAGGCGATGGAAGACGCCTCTAACGTGGATCTGTCTCATTTCCGCCGCTGGTACAGCCAGGCCGGTACGCCGATTGTGACGGTCAAAGACGACTACAACCCGGAAACTGAGCAGTACACGCTGACCATCAGCCAGCGCACACCGCCAACGGCGGAGCAGGAAGAGAAACATCCGCTGCACATTCCGTTCAGCGTTGAGCTGTACGACAACGAAGGCAACGTGATCCCGTTACAGAAGGGCGGTCACCCGGTGCATAACGTGCTGAACGTGACCCAGGCAGAGCAGACCTTTATCTTCGATAACGTCTATTTCCAGCCTGTTCCTGCCCTGCTGTGCGAGTTCTCCGCGCCGGTGAAACTCGAATACAAGTGGAGCGATCAGCAGCTGACGTTCCTGATGCGTCACGCGCGCAACGATTTCTCGCGCTGGGATGCGGCACAAAGCCTGCTGGCAACGTACATCAAGCTGAACGTGAACCGTTACCAGCAGGGCCAGCCGCTGACGCTGCCGGTTCATGTGGCAGACGCCTTCCGTGCCATCCTGCTGGATGAGAATATTGACCCGGCGCTGGCGGCTGAAATTTTGACGCTGCCGTCTGCGACTGAAATCGCCGAGCTGTTTGACATCATTGACCCCATTGCGATCGTCGCCGTGCGTGAAGCGCTGACCCGCACGCTGGCGACCGAACTGGCAGATGAATTCCTCGCAATTTACAACGCCAACAAGCTGGACGCGTATCGGGTGGAACATGCGGATATCGGTAAACGTTCCCTGCGCAATACCTGCCTGCGCTATCTGGCATTTGGTGAGGCAGAGCTGGCGAACACGCTGGTCAGCAAGCAGTACCACGAAGCCGATAACATGACGGATGCCCTGGCCGCGCTGGCCGCAAGCGTTGCCGCCGAGCTGCCGTGCCGCGATGCGCTTATGCAGGAGTACGACGACAGGTGGCATCAGGATGGTCTGGTGATGGACAAGTGGTTCATCCTTCAGGCCACCAGCCCGGCAGCCGATGCGCTCAGCAACGTACGCAGCCTGCTGAAGCACCGTTCGTTCACCATGAGCAACCCGAACCGCGTCCGCTCGCTGATTGGCGCGTTTGCCAGCAGCAACCCGGCCGCGTTCCACGCCGAAGACGGCAGCGGATATCAGTTCATGGTTGAAATGCTGACCGAGCTGAACAGCCGTAACCCGCAGGTGGCGTCTCGTTTGATTGAGCCGCTGATCCGCCTGAAACGCTACGATGCGCAGCGTCAGGCGAAAATGCGTGCCGCACTTGAGCAGCTGAAAGGGCTGGAAAATTTGTCTGGCGATCTGTACGAGAAGATTACAAAGGCGCTGGCCTGATGTAAAAAAGCCCGGTGGCGCTTCGCTTACCGGGCCTACGATTTGCCCTTGCGCCGTGCTCCCTGTTGAAGAGGGCCGGGGTGAGGGCATCAGGCATTAGCCTTTATCCGCTGAATCTCCGCTTCTCCACGTTTCATCACTCTATCCAGCACTTCCGCCTCCAGCTCCGCCAGTCTGGCCGATCCCACCCGGCGAGGACGTGGAATATCCACCGTCAGATCCAGACCAATTTTACCCTCTTCTATTAACAGCACCCTGTCTGCCATTGCCACAGCTTCGCTTACGTCATGCGTCACCAGCAGAACCGTAAAGCCGTGCGTCTGCCAGAGGGTTTCAATCAGGTCCTGCATCTCGATCCGCGTCAGGGCATCAAGCGCGCCGAGCGGTTCATCAAGCAGCAGCAGGCCGGGACGATGAATCAGCGCGCGTGCCAGGGCCACGCGCTGCTTTTGTCCACCCGACAGGGCCGCAGGCCACTCTCCCGCGCGATTCTCCAGCCCGACGGCGGCGAGTGCCTGCCGGGCATCCTCCCGCCAGCTACCCTTCAGGCCCAGCCCGACGTTATCCATCACCGTTTTCCACGGCAGCAGACGCGCGTCCTGAAACATCATGCGCGTATCATCCTGAATCGTGGACAGCGGCGTGGTGCCTGCCAGAATGTCACCGCTGTTTGGCGCCTCCAGCCCGGCTAAAAGACGCAGCAGGGTACTCTTGCCGCCACCGCTGCGGCCAACAACGGCCACAAACTGTCCGGCAGGAATATGCAGATCCAGTGCATTCAGAATGGTGTTATCACCGTAGCGTTTGGTCACGCCGTTCAGCAGTAACGGTGTTCCCTGGTTCAGTCGTGCAGTATTCATGCTTTCGCCTCCTGAGCGGTGTAGGCCGGGTTCCAGCGCAGCCAGCTACGTTCCAGCCACTGGGCGCTGACGTCCGCAAGTTTGCCAAGCAGGGCATAAAGGATAATGGCAACCACCACCACGTCCGTTTGCAGGAACTCGCGGGCGTTCATCGCCAGATAACCAATGCCGGAGTTAGCCGAAATGGTTTCCGCCACGATCAGGGTTAGCCACATCAGGCCGAGCGCAAAACGCACCCCAACCATAATGGAGGGCAGGGCGCCCGGCAGGATCACATGGGTAAACAGGGCAAAACCTGACAGGCCATAGCTGCGGGCCATCTCAACCAGACCGCGATCGATATTGCGGATCCCATGCCAGGTATTGATATAAATCGGGAATAATGTTCCCAGCGCCACGAGAAAAATTTTGGCGCTCTCATCAATGCCAAACCACAGGATAACCAGCGGAATAAGCGCCAGATGCGGCACGTTACGCAGCATTTGAACGGAGGTATCCAGCAGCCGCTCACCCCAGCGGGACAGGCCGCTGATCAGCCCCAGCGTCAGGCCGATGCTCCCGCCAATCGAAAAGCCGATTACCGCGCGCCAGGAGCTGATGGCAAGATGTTGCCACAGCTCACCGCTGGCGCTTAGCGACCAGAACGCTTCCACAACGCCCTCCGGAGAGGGCAAAATGCGGCTCGACAGCCAGCCAGTTGAAGACGCCAGTTGCCAGACGAGGACAATGCCGACGGGCAGAAACCACGGCGCGGCGCGCAGCAGCCATTTTTGTGCGGTTGCAGACATGGTGGCTCCTTAACTTTGCGCGACTTTTCTCGGGATAAACGCATTCGCCACGGCTTCGCCCTGCAACTGAAGCTGACGTGGCTGCGGAATTTCCGGGATAGCGACATCCAGGTGCGGGAAGAGCAGTTCACCCACCTTGTAGGCCTCCTCCAGATGCGGGTAGCCAGACAGGATAAAGCTGTCGATCCCCAGCGCCGCGTATTCATTAATGCGTGCCGCTACGGTTGGACCGTCGCCGACCAGCGCCGTACCGGCGCCGCCGCGCACCAGACCCACCCCGGCCCACAGGTTCGGGCTGATCTCAAGATTTTCACGCTTGCCGTTGTGCAGGGAGGCCATTCGGTGTTGGCCCACTGAGTCGGTTTTGGCAAACGCCGCCTGTGCTTTGGCGATAGTGTCGTCGTCCAGATGAGCGATCAGACGGTCGGCAGCTTGCCAGGCCTCGTCGTTGGTTTCGCGTACGATCACGTGCAGGCGAATGCCGAAGCGCACCGTACGGCCATGTTCTGCGGCTTTGGCGCGTACCTGAGCAATTTTCTCTTTAACCAGCTCCGGTGGCTCGCCCCAGGTCAGATAGAGATCGACCTGCTCAGCCGCCAGCTCCTGCGCCACGTCCGACGATCCGCCGAAATAAAGGGGAGGGCGCGGCTGCTGTACCGGCGGGAAGTAGAGTTGCGCATCGCGAACGTGGATATGTTTTCCTTCGAAGGTGACGGTTTCCCCTTCCAGCAGACGTCGCCAGACGCGGGTGAACTCTGCGGAGGCTTCATAGCGCTCGGTATGATCGAGAAAAACGCCATCGCCCGCCAGCTCCTGCGGATCGCTGCCCGTCACCAGGTTGAACAGCGCGCGGCCGTTGGAGAGCCTGTCCAGCGTTGCCGCCTGGCGTGCCGCGACGGTGGGCGACACCACGCTTGGGCGCAAGGCTACCAGGAATTTCAGGCGCTGGGTGACGGGGATCATCGACGCGGCAACCAGCCACGCATCCTCACATGAACGGCCCGTCGGGATCAGCACCCCGGTAAAACCGATGCGGTCTGCCGCCTGGGCGATCTGCTGTAGATAGCCGTGATCGACCGGGCGGGCGCCTTCTTCTGTGCCAAGATAGTGTCCATCACCGTGGGTGGGTAAAAACCAGAAAAGATTCAGACTCATGATTTTTTTCCTTCAATGCCAGCGGGTTGCCAGATGCGTTCGCGAATATTCACCTGCTTTGGAACCAGGCGGTTTTGATAAAAGAGGTCTGCCGTTTGCTGCTGGAGGGCGGCAACGTGGGCGTCAACCGGCGCTATGGTGGTGGGAGGACGGTGGTCAAGATAGGTGGCGATCACCGGTTCAGGCAGGCCCATGGTTTTTGCCAGTAGCGTGATGCTCTGCTGACGCTGGCTTTGGGTCAGCGCATCGGCCTGAGAGAAGGTATCCAGCACCTGCTGAATAAATGCGCCATTTTTTTCAGCGTAAGGACGTGCCGCCAGGTAGAACGAACCGGTTTGTTTCAGGGTGGTGCCGTCTTTCAGCACCCGCACACCGCCCTGCAACAGTGCGGCGGAGTAGTACGGATCCCAAATAGCCCAGGCATCAACATTTTTTTGCTGAAACGCCGCGCGCGCATCGGCAGGCGTCAGGTAAACGGGCTGGATATCGGTGAATTTAAGGCCGGCCTCCCGCAACGCGCGCAGCAGCAGGTTGTGCGAGCTTGAACCTTTCTGGAAAGCAACCTTATGGCCTTTGAGATCGGCGACGCTTTTGATCTCGCTGTTTTCCGGCACCAAAATAACCTCTGCCTTCGGCTTGGCGGGCTCAACGCCAACGTAAACCAGATCCGCCCCGGCCGCCTGGGCAAAGATCGGCGGGATATCGCCGGTGCTGCCTAAATCAATACTTCCGACGTTCAGCGCCTCCAGCATCTGCGGTCCGGCAGGGAACTCGACCCATGAGAATTTGGTCTGCGGGAAACGCTTCTCCAGCAACGCATGGCTTTTCGCCAGCACCATGCTGACGCTGCCTTTCTGATAACCGATACGCAGGCTCTCCGGCGTTTTCTCCGCCGCCTGAGCCAGCGATGCCACTGCCAGCAGACCTGCCAGCCCGATACGGGTAACTGTTTTAAACATGCGCCACTCCTTGTAATTGATGAAATGCCGCCGCGTGGCGATCCCGACGATTAAGGGCGTGCCAGAAGGTTTCAAGCGCGCTGTCGAGGCGGGTTTGCAGATTCGGCGTGAAATGCGGTTTATGCTGGTAGTCGATTACCTGTGAGTCGTCAGCGAAGACGCCATGCAGGATCTCCTGCGCTTTCAGCGCGTTCAGAACCGGCTTGAGGGCATAATCCACCGCCAGTAAATGGGCTACCGTACCGCCTGTGGCCAGCGGCAGGACGACCTTACCGTCCAGCGCGCGTTCGGGCAGCAGATCGAGCAGCGTTTTCAGTGCACCGGAAAAAGAGGCTTTATAAATTGGTGTCGCGACGACCAACCCGTCAGCACGCTTAAGTTGTTCGATCAGGGTTTTCAGCGCCGGGCTGTCGAAACGGGCGTAGAGCAGATCTTCAGGCGCGAAATTGTGCAAATTCCAGTGACACACTTCGACATCCAGAGCATTAAGCTTTTCGCGAGCGTATTCCAGCAGTGCGCTGGATCGAGAGGGGAAGCGGGGGCTTCCGGCCAGGGTAATGACGCGCATGGTTGCTCCTTATAACTAATTGTTTGCTTTTATCTAACATTCATAACAATTTTCAGGAGTGTGACATTGCGTGGTTATTCCACTAAATGATTTATCCTCAGGATGAATGCAGAAAAAAGCATAAGAAGCGAACCGATAAGTAAACGATTGCGTTTAACATGGCTTTTTTTGCCACAGGTCAATTCCCTTTCCGGGCGGGATCGCACATAATCCCCTCCCGGTTTGCACACCGGGAATCCAGGAGAGTTCATGTACTACCCCTTCGTTCGTAAAGCCCTTTTCCAGCTCGATCCTGAGCGCGCTCATGAATTTACATTTCAGCAGTTACGTCGTATTACAGGAACGCCTCTGGCCGCGCTGGTGCGTCAAAACGTGCCGGAAAAACCTGTCCAATGCATGGGCCTGACGTTCAAAAATCCACTGGGCCTTGCGGCCGGTCTGGACAAAAATGGCGAATGCATTGATGCACTCGGCGCGATGGGCTTTGGCTCGATCGAAATCGGGACAGTGACGCCGCGTCCGCAGCCGGGAAATGACAAGCCACGTCTGTTCCGCCTGGTTGAAGCCGAGGGGCTGATCAACCGCATGGGCTTTAATAACCTTGGCGTCGATCATCTGGTTGAGAACGTTAAGAAAGCCCATTTTGATGGTGTGCTGGGTATTAATATTGGCAAAAATAAAGACACGCCAGTCGAGCAGGGTAAAGATGACTATCTGATTTGTATGGAAAAAGTCTATGCCTATGCCGGTTATATCGCGGTGAATATATCCTCGCCTAACACCCCAGGGCTGCGTTCATTACAATATGGCGAAGCGCTTGACGATCTTCTTAGCGCCATTAAAAATAAACAAACGGCACTACAGGCGATCCACCATAAATATGTTCCGGTCGCGGTTAAGATCGCCCCGGATCTTTCGGCAGAAGAATTGATCCAGGTTGCCGACAGTTTAGTTCGCCATAATATTGATGGTGTGATTGCGACCAATACAACGCTCGATCGCTCCCTCGTCCAGGGAATGAAAAACTGTGACGAAGCGGGTGGATTAAGCGGCCGTCCGGTACAATTAAAAAGCACCGAAATTATTCGCGCACTCTCCGCGGAATTAAAAGGCCAGCTGCCGATTATTGGCGTGGGTGGCATTGACTCCGTCATCGCTGCACGTGAGAAGATGGCGGCAGGGGCTTCACTGGTGCAAATTTATTCCGGCTTTATTTTTAAAGGGCCGCCATTGATTAAAGAAATTGTCACGCATATCTAATCTTTTCTCTTAATCAGACAACCAGGGCTTTATTTCCAGCCCTGGTTGTTTTATATTCCGTCATTGTTGCTTATTTAGACATTATAGTCTTTTATTACTAGTGTTATAAGCGAAGCGGCAAACAGGACATTTTTAGTACAGGACGTTTTGGGGACGGGAGAGAAACATGCGAATTAAACCTGACGATAACTGGCGCTGGTATTTTTGTGACGAGCATGACCGTATGATGCTCGACTTAGCCAATGGCATGTTGTTTCGCTCTCGTTTTGCGCGCCGAATGTTAACGCCAGACGCGTTTGCTCCCTCAGGCTTTTGCGTTGACGACGCTGCACTCTATTTCTCTTTTGAAGAAAAATGCCGCGACTTCAATCTCTCCAAAGAACAGCGCGCTGAACTGGTACTAAATGCGCTGGTGGCGATCCGTTTCCTGAAACCACAAATGCCGAAAAGCTGGCATTTCCTCGCGCACGGTATGAGCTGGACCCCGGCTATCGGCGATGCGGCCAGCGTCAATCTGAGCGATACCGAAGATGAGGTGAATTTGCTGGTGGTTGAACCCGGTGAAAACGCTGCGCTCTGTTTGCTGGCCCAACCCGGCGTGACCATTGCCGGGCGAGTCATGCAGTTAGGTGATGCCATCAAAGTGATGAATGACAGGCTGAAGCCTCAGCTGCGCGTCGATTCCTTCAGCCTCGAACAGGCGGTTTAAGCTTCCAGCTGTACGGATGTTTTCGGTACACAGCTACAGCACAGGATCGTGCCGTCACTGCCAATCGCAGATTTCTTCAGGGCACTCACTTCACCATCGACCAGTTTAATGCGACAGCATCCGCAAATCCCCGCGCGACAGGAATAAGGTACGCGGATACCCGCATGCTCCAGCTGTTCCAGTAGCACCTGCTGATTGTTACCACGAATAACTTTGCCTTCCCAGTGAATATCCACTGCGGAAGCGACGTTGGTGACAACGTCAACCATTTCTTCTTCCTGGCCTGCGCCGTACACTCTTGCAGGGCCGCGGGTAAGAATTTCGACCTCGTCGCCCACGCGGATTACGCCGCTGGAGCGGGGGATCAGGTTCTGGCCGAAGTCGACATCACCGTTATCCTGCGCGGTACGAAATGATTGCAAGGTTTTCAGCGGTTCGCCGGAAGGGTGTTTCTGACCTTTCTCCGGGCTGACGGTGGTAAAAATACAGCGGCTGCACGGCTTCACGACATCAAAGATAACGCTGCCGATGCGGATCACTTTCCAGGTATCTTCATCCCAGGCATCCGCTCCGGTCACCACCAGATTCGGGCGAAACTGCTCCATCTGCACGCTGGCTTTGCAACGGGTTTGTAAATCACGCAGCGAGGCCTCGCTGGTCAGCAGGAAGGGAAAACCATCCGCAAAGGAGAGGGGAACCGCGTCGTGACGTTTCACGCGACGAGTCAGCGCAGGCCCAACCCAGCGCAGCTGAACGTCACGTGAGAAAAAGCCGCTCAGCCACTGGTTAATGTTATCCGGCGCGATACGCGCGGTAAAATGATTGCCCCACACTTCCGTTGGCGCTTCAACCGGCGCAAAATCAGCAAAGCGGATCACGACGCTTGAACCGTCTGGCGCGGTCAAATGCAATCCGTCATGAAGCGGGGAAGGCGTAAAGCGAACCATCTGCGGGAACTGACGTGCGGTGATGAACGTACCGTCAGGCTCGGTGATCATAAAAATACGATCGAAGGCGAATCCGCTCATATCGGCCAGCGCGTGCGTCACGCCGATACCACGCATGGATTTCACCGGATGAATAAAAAGCCTGGATAACGTCGCCACTGCACACTCCCGCTAAATAAAATAAGCCTTCAACTTTATGACATACACGCCATATTAGCTATAATGCGCGACAATTTTCTATGAGTAAAAGTGACGATATGAATTCTCTGTTTGCCAGTACGGCCCGTGGGCTGGAAGAGCTGTTAAAAACTGAACTGGAAACCCTGGGCGCGAAAGAGTGCCAGGTGGTTCAGGGTGGTGTCCATTTTGAGGGCGACACGCGGCTTATTTACCAGAGCCTGATGTGGAGCCGTCTGGCGTCGCGCATCATGCTGCCGATGAAAGAGTGCAAGGTCTACAGCGATCTTGATCTCTACACCGGTGTACAGATGATCGACTGGACAGAGATCTTCACCCCGGACGCTACCTTTGCGGTGCATTTCAACGGCGTCAACGATGAGATCCGCAACAGCCAGTACGGTGCCCTGCGCGTCAAAGACGCCATTGTGGACTGCTTCACGCGTCGTAATAGAGAACGTCCGAACGTTGATCGTGAAAACCCGGATCTGCGTATCAACGTCTGGCTGAACGGCGACACTGCCAGTATTTCCCTGGATCTGAGCGGCGCAGGCCTGCATCTGCGCGGCTATCGCGATCGCACCGGCATGGCCCCAATCAAAGAGACACTGGCCGCCGCTATCGTGATGCGCTCCGGCTGGCAGCCGGGTACGCCGCTGCTCGATCCAATGTGCGGTTCCGGTACGCTGCTGATTGAAGCCGCGATGCTGGCCACCGACCGCGCGCCAGGGCTGCATCGTGGACAGTGGGGCTTCAAAGGCTGGGCGCAGCACGATGAAGCCCTCTGGAAAGAGGTCAAAGACGACGCGCAGACCCGTGCCCGTAAAGGGCTGGCGGAGTACACCTCTCACTTTTACGGTTCGGACAACGACCCACGGGTGATTGAACGCGCGCGCAGCAACGCCCGTCGTGCCGGTATCGGTGAGCTGGTGACCTTCGACGTCAAAGATGTGGCGAACCTGACCAATCCGCTGCCAAAAGGCCCGTACGGTACGGTGATCAGCAACCCGCCGTATGGTGAGCGTCTTGGCAGCGAGCCAGCGCTGATTGCGCTACACAGCCTGCTGGGCCGCAACATGAAAGCGCATTTCGGCGGCTGGAACCTCTCCCTGTTTAGCGCCTCGCCGGAGCTGCTGAGCTGCCTGCAATTACGTGCCGATCGCCAGTTCAAGGCGAAAAACGGCCCGCTGGACTGCGTGCAGAAAAACTACCATCTGGCAGAGATAGCAGCGGACAGCAAACCGTCTGGCGTGGCGGAAGATTATGCCAACCGCCTGCGCAAAAACCTGAAGAAATTTGAGAAGTGGGCGAAGCAGGAAGGCATCGAATGTTATCGCCTTTACGACGCTGACCTGCCGGAATACAACGTGGCGGTTGACCGCTATGCAGACTGGGTGGTGGTTCAGGAATACGCCCCGCCGAAAACCATTGATGCGCAAAAAGCGCGTCAGCGTATGCTGGATGTGATTGCGGCCACCATCGCCGTACTCGGCATTTCGCCAAACAAGCTGGTGCTGAAAACCCGTGAGCGTCAGAAAGGCAAAAACCAGTATCAGAAGATGGGCGAGAAGGGCGACTTCATCGAAGTGGGCGAATATAATGCGCGCCTGTGGGTTAACCTGACCGATTACCTTGATACCGGTCTGTTCCTCGATCACCGCATCGCCCGCCGCATGCTGGGACAGATGAGTAAGGGCAAAGACTTCCTGAACCTGTTCTCCTATACCGGCAGCGCCAGCGTTCATGCAGGGCTTGGTGGGGCGCGTAGTACCACCACGGTCGATATGTCCCGTACTTATCTGGAGTGGGCAGAGCGCAACCTGCGTCTTAACGGCTTAACCGGTCGTCAGCATCGCCTGTTACAGGCCGACGTGCTGGGCTGGCTGCGCGATACCGACGAGCAGTTTGATCTGATCTTTATCGATCCGCCGACCTTCTCTAACTCCAAGCGTATGGAGGATAGCTTTGACGTTCAACGCGATCACCTGCGCCTGATGACCGACCTGAAGCGTCTGCTGCGTAAAGGCGGCACCATTATGTTCTCGAATAACAAGCGCGGATTCCGCATGGATCACGACGGCCTGGCCGAACTGGGACTGAAAGCACAAGAAATCAGCCAAAAAACGCTGTCTCAGGACTTTGCCCGTAACCGTCAAATCCACAACTGCTGGCTGATCTCCGCAGTCTGAAAGGAAAAATAAATGTCTTTAATTAGTATGCACGGCGCGTGGCTCTCTTTCAGCGACTCACCGCTTCTCGATAATGCAGAGCTGCATATCGAAGATAACGAGCGCGTCTGTCTGGTCGGCCGTAACGGCGCAGGTAAATCGACGCTGATGAAAATCCTCAACCGTGAGCAGGGGCTGGACGACGGCCGTATTGTTTACGAGCAGGATCTGGTCGTCTCTCGTCTGCAACAGGATCCGCCGCGTAACGTTACCGGCAGCGTGTACGATTTTGTGGCCGAAGGAATTTCAGAGCAGGCGGAATACCTCAAGCGCTACCACGAGATTTCGCATCTGGTCATGACCGACCCGAGCGACAAAAATCTCAACGAGCTGGCAAAAGTGCAGGAGATGCTTGATCACCATGGCCTGTGGCAGCTGGAAAACCGCATTAACGAAGTGCTGGCTCAGCTTGGCCTGGAAGCGGATATGGAGCTGTCGGCGCTCTCCGGCGGCTGGCTGCGTAAAGCCGCGCTGGGCCGTGCCCTGGTGAGCGGGCCCAGGGTACTGCTGCTGGACGAACCAACGAACCACCTGGATATCGAAGCGATTGACTGGCTGGAAGGGTTCCTGAAAACTTTCAATGGCACCATTATCTTCATCTCCCACGACCGTTCGTTCATCCGCAACATGGCCACGCGCATTGTCGACCTCGACCGCGGCAAGCTGGTGACCTATCCGGGCGATTACGATACCTATCTGCTGGAGAAAGAAGAGAACCTGCGCGTGGAAGAGCTGCAAAACGCCGAGTTCGACCGCAAGCTGGCGCAGGAAGAGGTATGGATCCGTCAGGGCATCAAGGCGCGTCGTACCCGTAATGAAGGCCGCGTTCGCGCCCTGAAGGCGATGCGCCGCGAACGTAGCGAACGCCGTGAAGTCATGGGTAGCGCCAAAATGCAGGTGGAAGAGGCGTCCCGCTCGGGCAAGATTGTCTTCGAAATGGAGAACGTGAGTTATTCGGTTGACGGCAAAGTGCTGGTGAACGATTTCTCCGCACAGGTTCAGCGCGGCGACAAAATTGCGCTTATTGGTCCAAACGGCTGCGGCAAAACCACGCTGTTGAAACTGATGCTGGGCCAGTTGCAGGCAGACAGCGGTCGTATTCACTGTGGTACCAAGCTGGAAGTAGCGTACTTTGACCAGCATCGCGCAGAGCTGGATCCGGACCGTACGGTGATGGACAACCTCGCAGAGGGTAAACAGGAGGTGATGGTTAACGGCAAGCCGCGTCACGTGCTGGGCTACCTTCAGGACTTCCTGTTCCACCCAAAACGCGCCCTGACGCCTGTGCGCGCGCTGTCCGGCGGTGAGCGTAACCGTCTTTTACTGGCGCGCCTGTTCCTGAAACCCAGTAACTTACTGATTCTCGATGAACCGACGAACGATCTGGATGTCGAAACGCTGGAACTGCTGGAAGAGTTGATTGATGGCTATCAGGGAACCGTGATGCTGGTCAGCCACGATCGTCAATTTGTCGATAACACCGTGACCGAGTGCTGGATCTTCGAAGGCGAAGGACGCATCGGTCAATATGTGGGCGGCTATCATGACGCGCGTGGACAGCAATCGCAGTCGCTGGCGCAAAAACAGGCGAAGACCAAAAATGTCGCTGAACCTGTTGTTGTGAAAGCAGAAACTGTCAAAAAGTCTCCTGCTAAAATGAGCTATAATTTGCAGCGCGAGCTGGAAGGGCTGCCGCAGCGTCTGGAAGAGCTGGAAGCCGCACTGGAAGCACTGCAAATTCAGGTCGCTGATGCGTCATTCTTTACGCAGCCTCACGACTATACTCAGAAAGTATTGGCTGAACTCTCCCAGGCCGAGCAGGCGCTGGAAGAGGCATTTGAGCGCTGGGAGTACCTTGAGTCTCTGAAAAACGGCGCATAAACAGGGATAATCTATGTGTGACCAGCACCATGCCGATCGGCATATTTTATGCTCGCAATGCGATATGCTCGTGGCGTTGCCAGAGCTTGGTCACGGACATAAGGCTGCCTGCCCGCGCTGCGGAGCTACGCTGACGACCGAGTGGGACGCGCCAAGGCAGCGTCCTACGGCTTACGCACTGGCAGCCCTGTTCATGTTACTACTCTCCAATCTCTTCCCTTTCATCTCTATGAAAGTGGGCGGGATGGTAAGCCAGGTGGAGTTACTGGAAATTCCAGGCGTGATGTTCTCGGAAGATTACGCCAGCCTTGGCACCTTCTTTCTTCTGTTCGTGCAGATAGTCCCGGCTTTTTGCCTGGTCGTCATTCTGCTACTGGTCAATCGCGTCAGGATGCCCACCGCCCTTAAAATCAAACTCGCGCGGATCCTGTTCCAGCTGAAAAGCTGGGGGATGGCGGAAATTTTTCTGGCGGGTATCCTGGTCAGCTTCGTGAAGCTGATGGCCTACGGCGATGTGGGGATTGGCAGCAGCTTTATTCCGTGGTGTCTGTATTGCGTGCTGCAACTGCGCGCTTTCCAGTGCGTGGACCGACGCTGGACCTGGGACGATATTGCCCCGGCACCGACGCTCTCGCAGACGGTAAAGGTGGGCGTACCGGGTATCCGTCAGGGGCTGCGCTCCTGCTCCTGCTGCACCGCCGTGCTGCCCGCGGATGTCGAGGTGTGTCCCCGCTGTGAAACAAAAGGTCACGTCCGACGCAAAAATAGCCTGCAATGGACCATGGCGCTGCTGGTGACCTCTGTCATGCTTTATCTGCCCGCCAATATTTTGCCGATCATGATCACTGATCTGCTCGGCGACAGAATGCCCTCGACCATCCTTGCCGGGGTAATTTTGCTGTGGAGCGAAGGGTCATACCCTGTTGCAGGCGTCATATTTCTCGCCAGCATTATGGTTCCGACCTTAAAGATGATTGCCATTGCCTGGCTTTGCTGGGATGCAAAAGGGCACGGTAAGCGTGACAGTGAGCGCATGCATCTGATTTATGAGGTCGTGGAATTTGTTGGCCGTTGGTCGATGATTGACGTGTTCGTGATTGCGGTTCTCTCAGCGCTGGTGCGTATGGGTGGGCTGATGAGTATTTATCCCGCTATGGGAGCGCTGATGTTTGCTTTGGTCGTCATTATGACCATGTTTGCGGCCATGACCTTCGACCCTCGTTTATCGTGGGATCGTGAGCCCGATTCAAGCCATGAGGAAGAGTAAGAGCATGGAAAATAAGAGTGGAGAGGCTAAAGTGCAGAAGGTCAGAAACTGGTCGCCGGTGTGGATTTTCCCCATCGTGACCGCGCTGATCGGTGCATGGATCCTGTTTTATCATTACAGCCATCAGGGACCGGAAGTCACGCTAATTACCACCAATGCAGAGGGAATTGAGGGCGGAAAAACCACCATCAAGAGCCGCAGCGTGGATGTGGGTGTCGTGGAAAGCGCGACCCTGACGGATGATTTAACCCATGTTGAAATTAAGGCCCGCCTGAATGCTGGCATGGAAAAACTGCTCCATGAAGATTCCGTTTTTTGGGTGGTGAAACCGCAGGTCGGAAGAGAAGGGATCAGCGGCTTAGGGACGCTATTGTCAGGGGCTTACATTGAACTCCAGCCCGGCAATAAAGGCGCCCAGCCAGCAAACTATCAGTTGCTGGATTCACCGCCGCTTGCGCCACCGGATGCAAAAGGGATCCGCGTCATTCTGGACAGCAAAAAAGCGGGCCAGCTCTCGCCGGGCGATCCGGTGCTGTTCCGTGGGTATCGTGTCGGTTCGGTTGAAACGAGCACCTTCGATCCGCAAAAACGGACCATCAGCTATCAGCTATTTATCAATGCGCCTAATGACCGACTGGTGACCAGTAACGTTCGTTTCTGGAAAGACAGTGGGATCGCTGTGGATCTCACCTCTGCGGGGATGCGCGTTGAGATGGGTTCACTCACCACGCTGTTTGGTGGGGGCGTCAGTTTTGACGTGCCGGAAGGTATAGATCTGGGACAACCGGTGGCGGAAAAAACCGCCTTCAGACTGTTTGACGATCAAAAAAGCATTCAGGATGCGCTCTATACCGATCACATCGATTATCTGATGTTCTTTAAGGACTCTGTACGCGGCTTGCAGCCAGGAGCGCCAGTTGAGTTCCGCGGTATCCGTCTGGGTACAGTGGGGCAAGTGCCTTACTTTGTTCCGGGACTCAAGCAAATGCTTGATGATGATTATCGTATTCCGGTGCTGATACGCATTGAGCCTGAGCGTTTAATTAACCAGATTGGTGAGGATCAGGATATTGGGGAGCATATCAGCGACCTGATGAATCGCGGTCTGCGTGGCTCGCTGAAAACCGGCAACCTGGTGACAGGGGCGTTGTATGTCGATATGGACTTCTATCCAAAAGCGCCACCTATGACGGGAGTCCGTGAATTTGGCGGCTACAAAATCATTCCTACGGTCAGCAGTGGCCTGGCGCAGATCCAACAGCGTCTGATGGAAACGCTGGATAAGATCAACAATCTGCCGCTGAATCCAATGCTTGAGGCTGCGACGGGATCACTGCATCAGAGCCAGGCGACGATGCAACGTCTGCAAACCACCCTGGATAATATCAACAAGATCACGGCCAACCAGTCCATGCAGCAGCTGCCGCAGGATATGCAGAAAACGTTGCGAGAACTGAATCGCAGTATGCAGGGCTTCCAGCCGGGCTCAGCGGCCTACAACAAGATGGTGGCGGATATGCAACGTCTTGATCAGGTTTTACGCGAGCTACAGCCCGTTCTGAAAACGCTCAATGAAAAGAGCAACGCGCTGGTGTTTGAAGCGAAAGATAAAAAGGATCCTGAGCCTAAGAGGGCGAAACAATGAAAAAATGGCTAATCATCGCAGGCGCACTGGTATTAACGGCCTGTAGCTCTGGAAGCGATAACAAAAGCTACTACCAGCTGCCGTTAAGCGCGCAGTCGGGGGCGCAGAGCAGCGCCTCGCAGGGCAGCCGTCTGCTGTGGGTTGAGCAGGTTGCCGTGCCAGATTACCTGGCGGGCAACGGGGTGGTCTACCAGACCAGCGATGTGCAGTATGTAATCGCCAACAATAACCTGTGGGCCAGCCCGCTGGATCAGCAGCTACGCAATACGCTGGTGGCGAATCTGAGCAGCCAGCTCCCCGGTTGGGTCGTTGCCTCGCAGCCTCTGGGAAGCGATCAGGACACTCTGAATGTTAACGTGACGGGATTCCATGGCCGCTATGATGGTGCCGTTGTTATCAGCGGGGAGTGGCTGCTGAATCACCAGGGTCAGCTGATTAAGCGTCCTTTCCATCTTGAACTCAAGCAGCAGAAAGATGGCTATGACGAAATGGTGAAAGTACTTGCGCAGGGATGGGCACAGGAGTCGGCTACTATAGCAAGAGAGATTTCCCGCCTGCCATAAGTAAAATTCATCGACGAAAGCCGCACTCAGCTTCTTGCTGATTGCGGTTTTTTTTTCGTTTTACGTTCAGGTTGTTACTTGTCCCGCATCACACTTTTTGTACAAACGATCTTCCATGTAGCTCACAAATATGACACCCGTATGAATTTTGAACGTTGACGCTGACGCAGATTCGGGGTATTCGTTAACTGTGCTTGCACATATTGCAACCACTGTTTTCTTTCCACCAGACAAAAGAATGAGGGAAACGAGGCATGAAGAGACAGAAACGAGATCGCCTGGAAAGGGCTCATCAACGTGGTTATCAGGCTGGCATCGCCGGACGTTCTAAAGAAATGTGTCCCTATCAGGCCCTGAATCAAAGGTCCCATTGGCTAGGGGGCTGGCGAGAAGCCATCGGAGACAGGGCAGTACTTGCTTGATACCGTCTCTTTAAAAAGAAACCTCCGCAATGCGGAGGTTTCGCCTTTCTGGAAGGGGCTAAAAGCCGTTATCAGAAAGCGGAGGTATCCTGGAACAGACCCACTTTCAGGTCGTTCGCGGTATAGATCAGACGACCATCAACCAACACTTCACCGTCCGCCAGGCCCATAATCAGACGGCGGTTAACGATGCGTTTGAAATGGATACGGTAGGTGACTTTCTTCGCGGTAGGCAGAACCTGACCGGTGAATTTCACTTCGCCTACGCCCAGCGCACGGCCTTTGCCTTCACCGCCAAGCCAGCCCAGATAGAAGCCAACCAGCTGCCACATGGCATCGAGGCCCAGGCAGCCAGGCATTACCGGATCGCCAATAAAGTGGCAACCGAAGAACCACAGGTCCGGGTTGATATCGAGTTCTGCTTCTACGTAACCCTTATCAAAGTTGCCGCCGGTTTCGGTCATTTTCACGACACGGTCCATCATCAGCATATTTGGGGCTGGTAACTGCGGGCCTTTCGCGCCAAACAGTTCACCGCGACCAGAGGCAAGAAGGTCTTCTTTAGTATAGGATTCGCGTTTATCTACCATGTTCTCAGTAAGCCTTATTTTAGTGAAGGACGCAGGATAGCTAACACGTGTACGCTGAACAAGTCCGATCAGTTCGCACTAAACCAACTTAACCAGCGTAACGGCCACGGATAACGATGACGAGCATCCTGCTGTGTCGCCTGAGCTATACGTTCCTGAATGGTCTGCATCAGGGTTGTCTGGCCTTCGCCGTCCCAGACCAGGTTTGTCAATAAGGGTAGTGCATCCTCAACCCCTTCGATGGCCCAGACAGTGAATTGTTCCTGCTCTACCGCATCCAGAATCGCCTGGCTCAGGCTCAAATGGCGAGCGTTAGGTGCCGGAATAATCACGCCCTGTTTGCCGTTTAAACCGCGCTGCTGGCAGATTGCGAAGAAGCCTTCGATTTTCTCATTCAGTCCGCCCACCGGTTGGGCACGGCCAAACTGATCCACGGACCCGGTAATCGCAATATTCTGGTTAATCGGCACGTCTGCAAGCGCGCTGATCACGGCGCACAGCTCTGCCATTGAGGCGCTGTCGCCGTCGACTTCACTGTAGGACTGCTCAAAGGTCAACGAGGCAGAGAAGGGGATCTGCTGCTCGAGCTGAAGTTCAGACATCAGGAATGCCTGCATGATCATCATGCCTTTAGCATGAATGTTTCCGCCCAGTTCGGCCTTGCGTTCGATATCGGTAAATTCGCCGTCACCAATGTGTACGACACAGCTGATACGGGAAGGCTCACCAAAGGCGCGCGGGTGCCCGGGGAACTCGATGACGGACAAGGCATTGATTTGCCCGATACGTTCGCCTTCGGTCTCCACCAGAATCTGTTCAAGCAGAATTTCATCCTGCATACGGTCAGCAAGATAGCCTTCGCGCCATTCACGCTGGGCCAGCATCTGGCTCAGTTGCTCACCGTTGAACGTACCGTTGCCGCTGATAACGCCCACTTCACGCAGCTGTTTGCCGATCCAGAGCGGACAGAGCGGCAGGGTTTCCTGATCGCCGGTGTAGCGTACGGCCTCTCGGATTAAGCCCGGCCACGCATCCTCGGCAGGTGAGGGCAGCGCGAAACGTTCCGCCACGGCCATAACCCACTGACACCACTGCGCCATGTCATCGGCATCTGCAATCTGAATATTGTCTTCAAATTCGCTGTAAACCGCCTGCTCCGCGAGTTCTGGCTCCATTTCCTGGAAGTCAGCCAGTGATTCACGGTCACCCGTCAGCACGACGGTCAGCGACAGCGGCATAGACGGAATGGAAACAGGCAGAGGACGTGAATCGTCGAAGCCTACCCAGTCAAAACGTTGCTGCGTCACCACCGTTTTCAGGCGCATCCACAGCAGCGGCTGCGCAAGCAGTGTGCGAAGAGAGATGAGCAATACGCCGCCATTCGCGCGGTGTACCAGCCCGGGTTGCAGTGAAACATCGCCATTGAACTGACGAAGGCAGCCGAACAACTGTTCTGCTTCCACCCAGTTGGCGGTGATCACCTCGCCTTTTGCAGCGAACAATCCATCTGCCTGCGTGGCAGGTTCGAATGTCACGTCGCGACCGGCAATATGATACTGACCACCAAAAACGGCATTCGTTTTTGGCTGCAACTGGCGCATGGCATCACCGAGAAGCGTCAGATACTCGGCTTCTTCCGGGGCTTTGAGCAGCATGAAAGGAGATGTAGCCCATGGGGATGACATCTGCTCCAGCGCGTAATGCAAACGCGGTTGTGTCTCGCTAAGTATGAATTTGTGTTCTTTTGTGAGGTCTGGCTGTGCAAACAGCTCCTGATAGCTCTCGGTATCCGGAACCAGGTCACGCCATGCAAGTTTCGTAATGGTCAAAGTTGATGTTTTTTAGTCAGAAGTAAAACCGTGGAGTATACCGTAAGCGGCGCACTCTGCCCAATCAGGATTCGGGTTTTCGTCATGCGGATCGCCTGCGACGTTTCACAGGATATGATTTCTTTTCAGCAGATTGCCAAAAAACTGATATTCTGAACAGAGTTACACGGTAACACTGAGATCGCAATGAAATATCAACAACTGGAAAACCTCGAAAGCGGCTGGAAATGGAAGTACCTGGTCAAAAAGCACCGTGAAGGGGAGCTGATCACCTGCTACATCGAAGCCAGCGCGGCACAAGAAGCTGTGGATATGTTGCTGACCCTCGAAAACGAACCGGTACAGGTCAACGGCTGGATCGAGAAACACATTAATCCGGCCTTGTTAAACCGGATGAAGCAAACTATCCGAGCTCGTCGTAAACGGCATTTCAATGCCGAGCATCAGCACACCCGTAAGAAATCCATCGACCTGGAGTTCATGGTCTGGCAGCGTCTGGCCGGGCTTGCGCAACGGCGCGGGAAAACCCTGTCGGAAACGGTGGTGCAGCTGATTGAAGATGCCGAGCACAAAGAGAAGTATGCCAGCCAGATGTCGACGTTGAAAAACGATCTACAGGCACTGTTAGGTAAAAAATAAGCTTTTTACTTTTCTTCAGATAATAAAAAACCCCGCATGGCGGGGTTTTTTTATAAGACGATAACTTATGCCGCAGGCTGAGTTACAACGTCTTTGATACCTTTAACTTCGATCTCTACGCGACGATCTGGTGCCAGGCAGTCGATCAGTGCAGCGCGTGGTTTCACGTTGTCACAGGTAGAACCGGTAACTGGGTTAGATTCGCCCATACCACGTGGGGAGATCTTGTTAGCTGGGATACCTTTAGATACCAGGTAATCAACTACAGACTGAGCACGTTTCTCAGACAGACCCTGGTTGTAAGCGTCAGAACCGATACGGTCGGTGAAGCCCAGAACCACTACAGAACCGTCTTTAGGATCCAGGTTGCTCAGCTGGGTGTACAGCTGATCCAGTGCCTGCTGACCTTCTGGTTTCAGGGTAGCTTTGTTGAAGTTGAACAGAACGTCAGACTTCAGAGTGAAGTGCTTGGTCTGTACTTCTGGCGCTGGAGCCGGAGCTGGAGCTACGACTGGCGCATCTTCCTGCTGACCGAAACGGTAAGAAACACCAACGCTCAGCATGCCGTTGTCTGGACGAACACCAACGGTAGCACCGTCACCGATGTTGTTAACCCACTGGTATTCCAGACGGGTAGCGATGTCACGGGTCATTGCCCACTCAACGCCACCAGCGAATACTGGGGAAACACCAGTGTCGTGGTCGTCACCAGCGATGCTGTTGCTGGAGTCTGCACGCCATACCATGCCGCCCAGACGGGTGTACACGTCCAGATCGTCAGTTACTGGGTAACCCAGTTTAGCGGTCAGCTGTACGCCTTGAGCTTTGAAAGCGCCATTTACGTTGTCGCCTTTGTAAGGCATACGACCTAACCAGTCGTAACCCATTTCAAAGCCAACATACGGGTTAACCTGATAGCCACCGAACGCACCTGCACCCAGCTGGCTCTCGTGAGTAGGGCCATCGTTGTTCAGGCTGCTGTTGTACCAACCGGTGTCATGGAACTGAGACCAGCCCAGTTTACCACCTGCATACCAGGTATTATCTTTCGGAGCGGCCTGCGCTACGGTAGCGAAGCCAGCCAGTGCCACTGCAATCGCGATAGCTGTCTTTTTCATTTTTTGCGCCTCGTTATCATCCAAAATTTGCCATGAATATCTCCATCGGAGGAATCACGGTTAAATCCTTCACCGGGGGGCGTGGTCAAATATAAACCTACCGATATCTTCGGCTTAGGCCGAGCACCCCTGGCGATGTAAAGTCTACAACGTAGCTGAAAACTTACAAGTGTGAAGTCCGTCAGGCATATGAAAAAAAAAGTTCCGTATACCTAATATTTAACAATTTTTGAACGAATTTTGTGCAGTAAAATTAACGAGAACCGCGTCAGACAAGCCTTGCCGCAGTTTTGGCGCGTTGAACTTTTTTTGCATACTGCGGTCGAAAAAAATTCCAGGAAAACTCTTAAAATGACTCAATGGTACACATTTGAGTGAATTTTTAGCCCGGGATGTTGTCCTCTGCGATAGGAATCTCCACGAACTGGCCGCATGATGAAACCCATCGCGTTACCTTCTTCAGCCGCTTCAGTCAGACGCAAATGTTCCTCTTGCGACAGATCCTCAGGCAACCACCCAATCACGACGCTATAGTTCCCGGTACGTAATGCCCGGACCATCGACTCGACCGTATCGCAAGGGGAGAGTTGATTAATCTGCATCACCTTCGCTAACGGCAGCCCAGCCGACTGAACCCATTCGCGACTTAATTTTTGCTGTGGCGTCAGCCAGAGCTGCCAGCGAGACTGTTGCCCGAGCTGCTGCAAAAGCGGCAGGAGTAAGAGTTGTGTCAACAGCGGCTGGTCTTCACGGTAAACCACTTCACTGATAAGCCCTGTCGATTCACGCCCGATAGAATTCTGCGCAGCATTGCCTGCGGCAGAAGTAGAAGGTGTTAAGTGATTTGCATAGCCTGAAGTGTACATATTCATTCCAGCCCTGTAGTTACTGTATGGATATACAGTAACCCCTGTATGCATAAAGATCAACCTCATTTTCGGAAAGCGACTCGCAAATTTCATCCATTCCTGGTGAACCTGAAAAAATCATCTTGCCCAACGGCAATAAGTTGCCTATTTTCCTGCTAACGGATCCGTTAGTAAGAAATATCGTGGTTACTGTATGATTTTTAATGGAATTATCATGAAAAAGATATCTTATGATCGGATTTATCAATCTCAAGAATACCTCTCTCCGCTGGGCGAAATTCATCATCGCGCCCTGTTTGGCGGTTATACCCTTGCCGTGGATGAAGCGGTGTTCGCGATGGTGTCTGACGGTGAGCTTTACCTTCGCGCCTGTGAGCAAAGTGCAAAATACTGTGTAAAAAACGCCTCCTCTTTTCTGACCCTGATGAAACGAGGACGTCCTGTGCTGCTTAATTACTACCGTGTGGATGAAGGTCTGTGGCAAAACAGGGAAAAACTGCTTCAGCTCTCCTCGTTTGCGCTCGATGCCGCCAGGAAAGAGCGCTACCAGCGCCATCAGCGTAACCGGCTTAAAGATCTGCCGAACCTGACCTTTCAGATTGAGGTCCTGCTTATGGAGGCGGGCATTACTAATGAAGAGACGCTACGACAGTTGGGGGCGAAGACGAGCTGGCTGAAAATGCGCTCTAAGAATAAAGCGCTGAGTATCCGGGTATTGTTCGCGCTTGAAGGCGCGATTGAAGGGTTACATGAAGCGGCACTCCCGGCGGATATTCGCCGGGAGCTTACGGAGTGGTTTAATGCGCTGCCTGAGTCGCAGGGCCATCATTCCGCCAGGTAGCGATCTGCTGTCGCAGCCGACAAATTTCCGGCAGCAAAGCGATAAGCAGGCCAATTTGCTGAAGGACCAGCGGAGCTTTGTTGTCGGTGCCTGGATCAAGGTGTGCGATACGTTGCACCAGTTCATCCAGTGCCTGGTGAACCCGTGGCTCATCCGCAGGTTGATGATGAAGCGCATCATCAACGTAGCAAACGGCATCGTCCAGCAGTGCCAGGATGCCCGGATTCGTCAGTTTCTCTCGGTGGGCGCCAAGGGTAGAGATATAGCTGGTGAACGTGTGGTTCAGACACAGCAGGCGGAAGGCTGTCTCCCTGATTTCTGCCGTGGCGCGCGGCTCAGTTGACATATTCGAGACAACGGAAGCCAGCTCTGCGTCAGTGTTATGCGCATCGCGACGGGCAATCCGATAGGCCAGACGGTTATCGCGACCCTGATGGTATTGCTCAAGTATGGCGTCCAGATAGCGGCAGTTGGCGTTCATTGCTCTGTCGGACACGCGCGGTAAATTTCGGAAACGCCAGTCCGGCCAGATAAAGCTCACCGCCGCCCAGGCGATGGCGCAGCCGATAAGCGTGTCGATCACACGGGGGAGGGCCACTTCAAAGCCTTCACCCAGCAGATTGAAGCAGAGCAGAACCAGCAGCGTGATGAACATCGTGGCGTGGGCATACTGCACATTGCGGAAGGCGAAGAACAGTACCCCGGTAATCACAATCAGGATCAGTTGCCCTTCTACTGAAGGCACAAAATAGAGCACCGGCAGCCCGATGGCGACCCCGACTAACGTCCCGACAATACGCAGCGCGAGTCGATGGCGGGTAGCGTTATAGTTCGGCTGGCAGACGAACAGGCTGGTCAGCAGGATCCAGTAGCCGTGGTGCAATCCTGTTATCTGGATAAACGCGTAGCCAACGCACAGTACCAACGACATCCTTACCGCATGGCGAAAGAGGGCGGATTCCGGCGTAAAATGACGGCTCAGGCGCAGCCATATATCGCTGAAACCGTTGAGACTGTCGTCGGCAAGCTGGTTGTCAGCGTCATTGCCCGGCATCGCCATCGCCTGTTCAGACTCAATGGTGGCGAGCTGAGCATCGATGGCTCTCAGGTTGTTGAGCAGGAATCCCAGGGCTTTGAACTGTTCCGGCGAAGTTCCACTGGCCTGAACGCGATCGAGCGCCGCATCCAGGTGGCTGAATGCACGTTCAAAGCGAGGATCGTGCTGATAGGGCGTGCGCAGCAGTATTGAGCGCGCAAGTTGCTGGCAGGCCTGAGACTGCATCGACAGCAGACGCTGGAAACGGAACATCACGTCGCTGTAGCGGAATTTCTCGCGCAGATCAGCGTACTGTACATGCGAGGAGCTGGCGCGCTCGTGAATATCCTGGGCAACAAAGTAGTAGTGCAGGGTGCGCCGGGTACCGCGCTGACCGCGATCGCCGCGCAGACGGGTGAGCAGAGACGCTTTGGTCTGATTCAGCGTGGCGACCAGTTGGCCATTTGCCAGCGCCAGATCGTACAGGGGCGCCTGGCTGTCCTCTTCGATATCCGGATCAAACAGCCGGGATTTCAGCTCCAGATAGTGGGCCAGCTGTTCGTAACTGCGGGCAATGTTGTCCTGTAAGGCACGAACCGGAAAAATAAGATGCCCGGTTAAGGTCAGCAGGTTATACCAGATAGCGCCCAATAGCAGCAGGACCGGTTGCTGATACCACTGATCGTAAAGAGAGACGCCCAGCATGGTGTAAATGGCAATCAGCAGGGCGCCAAACGCGATAGTGGCGTAGCGTTGCCCGAGGCCGCCGAGCAAAATGAAGCCGCTGGTGGACACCGTCAGCCCTAAGGCAAACAGCCAGGGCCACGGGAAAAGCAGCTCAACGGAGGCGGAAGCAATAAAGAAGCAGACCAGCGTGATGACCAGATTACGCAAACGACCGGCCAGGCGGTCGTCGAGATCCGCCAGCGCGCCGGCCACCACCCCAAGCGTGAGGGGGATGGTGAGCTTCACATCATTCAGCCACCACGGCAGAGCGACGGTGCCGCAGAGGGCGATAAATATCCTGACGTTATACAGCCAGTTACTGTTCCATGTATAGCGACGAAGCAGGGGGCTTAGCATGAGAGCGGCCAGTCCTTATTACTGAAAACGACGACGGGCATTGGCTTCACGCGCGGCTTGCGCGACTTCGACCGGAACAACTCGGCGTCCTACCGGCCACAGGGCGATGGTGGCAATTTTGAAATTAGCGAGGCCAACCGGAATGCCAATAATCGTAATGCACTGGGCGATACCGGCGAAGATATGCATCAGACACAGCCACCAGCCAAAGAAGATTAGCCATAAAATATTCAGCAGCGTGCCGCCGGTATTCATCAGGGCATTTTTTCTTTCCGGCTCCAGTTCATCCACGTGCACGGCTTCATTTCCATAAGGAACGAGGGACAGTTTGGTGATTTCCCAGCAGGAGCGCGTCAGCGGAAGGGTGAAGATAAGCACGATGCTCACCAGGGTGGCAAAAAGCCAGGAAAGGGTGGTGGCAAAACCGCCAAGGACAAAATTCAACACATTCAGAACGGTACGCATAAACCCTCATTTCCTTCGATATGATTAACGCCCGGTGATTGTAACGTTTTTTTGGGCTGGAGCACCTTAAAACTGGCAGTTAAACTGTCTGACAAATTATGACCTCGTGGATCCGGCAGGATATGGAACTGAAAGCAACTTCAATGGGCAAACGCCTGGCGCAGCACCCTTACGACAAGGTTGTGCTTCTTAATGCGGGAGTGAAAGTCTCCGGTGAACGCCACGAATACCTTATTCCGTTTAATCAGCTACTGGCCATTCACTGTAAACGAGGGCTGGTATGGGGGGAGCTGGAGTTCGTTCTGCCGGCAGAGAAAGTGGTGCGACTCCACGGGACCGAGTGGGCGGAAACCCAACGCTTCTACCATCATCTGAACATGCGCTGGCACCAGTGGAGCCAGGAGATGAGCGTGATTGCCGCACAGGTGCTGCATCAGGTGCTGGACGATATCGCGCTAAGCAATACGCAGCAGAAGTGGCTGACGCGCCAGCAAACCGCCGGGCTTCAGCAAAAAATCACCCAGGCGCTGACGGCATTGCCTTTACCGGTGGCGCGGCTTGAGGAATTTGATAACTGTCGCGATGCGTGGCGGAAGTGTCAGGCCTGGCTTAGCGATATCGAGAAAAGCCGTCTGGCGCATAACCAGACCTGGACTGAGGCGATGCTTACGCAATATGCCGATTTCTTCAGTACGGTGGAATCATCGCCTCTCAATCCTGCCCAGGCGCGCGCAGTGGTGAATGGCGAGCACTCTTTACTGGTGCTGGCAGGCGCAGGGAGCGGCAAAACGTCGGTGCTGGTGGCGCGCGCGGGCTGGCTTCTGACAACGGGCGAGGCAGTTGCCGACCAGATTTTGCTGCTGGCTTTTGGTCGCAAGGCGGCGCAGGAGATGGATGAGCGCATTCAGGCGCGTTTGCATACCCAGGATATCTCGGCGTGCACGTTCCACTCCCTCGCTTTACACATCATTCAACAGGGCAGCAAAAAAGTCCCTGTTGTCAGCAAGCTGGAGAATGATGCTCAGGCTCGCCAGGCGCTGTTTATCAAGGCATGGCGTCAGCAGTGCAGTGAAAAAAAGGCGCAGGCGAAAGGTTGGCGTCAGTGGCTTGAAGAGGAACTCAACTGGGAGGTGCCGGAGGGCAGCTTCTGGCAGGATGAAAAGCTGGCGCGCCGGCTGGGCTCTCGTCTCGACCGGTGGGTAAGCCTGATGCGCATGCACGGCGGCTCTCAGGCGGAGATGATAGAAAGCGCACCGGAAGCGATCCGCGCCGTGTTTTCTAAGCGGGTAAAGCTAATGGCGCCGATGCTGAAAGCGTGGAAAACCGCGCTGAAAGACGAAAACGCGGTCGATTTTTCCGGGCTAATCCATCAGGCCATTATCATTCTGGAGAAAGGGCGCTTCGTCAGTCCGTGGAAACACATTCTGGTGGATGAGTTTCAGGATATTTCGCCGCAGCGCGCTGCGCTGCTTTCGGCGCTGCGGGCGCAGAATAAACACACGTCGCTGTTTGCCGTGGGCGATGACTGGCAGGCTATCTACCGCTTCAGCGGGGCGCAACTTTCCCTCACGACGGCCTTCCATAACTATTTTGGGGAAGGCGATCGCAGCGATCTGGACACCACCTACCGCTTCAACTCGCGGATTGGTGAAATTGCCAACCGTTTTATTCAGCAGAACCCGCATCAGCTGTCGAAGCCGCTTAACAGCCTGACGTCGGGGGATAAAAAGGCCGTCACGCTGCTGGCGGACGATCAGCTGGAACCGCTGCTGGATAAACTGAGCGGCTATGCGAAACCGGATGAACGGATTCTGGTCCTGGCGCGTTATCACCACCTCAAGCCGACGGCGCTGGAAAAAGCGGCAACGCGCTGGCCAAAGCTACAGCTCGATTTTATGACCATTCACGCCAGTAAAGGGCAGCAGGCCGACTACGTAATTGTGGTGGGGCTGAAAGAGGGGAGTGACGGATTCCCGGCACCGGCGCGGGAATCCGTGATGGAAGAGGCGTTATTACCTGTTCCGGAAGATTTCCCGGATGCAGAGGAGCGGCGCTTACTGTACGTGGCGATAACCCGCGCGCGCCATCGCGTGTGGCTCTTGTTCAACAAAGAGGAGCCGTCGGTGTTTGTCGATATTTTGAAAAGTATTGACGTGCCGGTGGCGAGAAAGCCGTAACGCGCCGGGCAAATTCTGTAGGCCCGGTAAGCGCAGCGCCACCGGGCAAAAAACTACTTCAGTCTCTCCGCAAGATAACGCTGATAATCCGGGATCAAAATCTCCACCGGATCGTTAAACTGCGGCGATTCAATGATGAAATCTGCCGTTGAAAGATTGGTGGCTACCGGAATGTTCCATACCGTCGCCAGACGCAGCAGCGCTTTAACGTCCGGATCATGCGGAACCGCGTTCAGCGGATCCCAGAAGAAAATCAGAACGTCAATTTTACCTTCCGAAATCTGAGCGCCTACCTGCTGGTCACCCCCCATCGGGCCGCTCAGCATGGCATTCACTTCCAGACCGGTTTCGCGGTGGATCAGGTTGCCGGTTGTTCCCGTAGCAGAAAGGGCATGATGCTGTAAAAGAGGCTGATGGCGACGAACCCAGTTAAGCAGCATTTGTTTACAGTGATCGTGCGCAACCAGAGCAATGTGCTTGCGCGCCGGAAGTGTGCGTGTTGTCAGTTCCATAATCTTATCCGTGAGGTTACCTCGCTACACGATGACGGGAACTGACTGATGCTGCAAGAGAAAGGACGAAAAAATGTGGCTTACGACGAAGGTTGTCGTTTCGCCCATTGCAGAAAACGGGCGCGCGTGTCCGGATCGGCATTCTGGAACCAGAATTTGAGGCGTTGCTCAGTAAGGGTCTGCGACTGAGGAGGGAGTACATCCAGCTCCGATACGCCCGAAAGCAGGGTACTGTCATCCGCCATCATAGTGGCGAACTGGGGCAGGGAGGCGCGCCTGCTGGCTCTGTTATAGATCTCCGTGTCCGCTTCGTAATCTGTTCCTTTTGGCCTTTTTGTCAGCGCCAGGATATCCAGCTTTACCGGGATGGGCATAGAATCCCCGTCCACCAGCTCAATGCGCGGTGAGGCATCAAATGCCAGTGACTCTTTTTCTGTTTCAAGGTGCGGGAGACGAAAATTGACCTGGCTGATGCGTTGGGTATTAAAGCTGACCACCAGCGGAGGCGAAATGTACACCTGCTGTTCGTTGTCGGCGAGGCGAATCGTCTTTTCAACCCGAAAAACCACCTGATGCGGGCCATTATCCAGCTCGATGCTGTCTGCGCCCCGCAGCAGGGAGCTGGAGACTTTTTTCCCGTCCAGCACCAGCAGGTCAATGTCGGTTGAGAGTCTGAGGGTGGTTGCGAAAACACAAACCGGCATGATTAACGCAACCACAGCCCAGGCAATGCCGGTTTTCATAGCAGACTCCTGTAGACAAACCACCCGGTAAGAATGTATCAAAATTTTTCGATAAACACGTTTACTAACATATAGACATATTCTGCCGTTTTGCCCTCATACTTCTGTATGGGATGCGTGGTTGAGATGTCTGCTTTGACGTACACTTTGAAAAAAACCAGGAGGAACAGCATGAAAGAGAACGACATTGTCGAGATTCTGACGTCCACGCGCACTATCGCGCTGGTCGGCGCGAGCGATAAACCGGATCGCCCAAGCTACCGGGTCATGAAATACCTTCTGGACCAGGGATATCACGTGATCCCGGTCTCGCCTAAGGTGGCGGGGAAAACGCTGCTGGGTCAGCAGGGCTATGCGACGCTCGCGGACGTGCCGGAAAAGGTGGATATGGTGGACGTTTTCCGTAATTCAGAGGCGGCCTGGGGCGTGGCGCAGGAGGCGATCGCCATTGGCGCGAAAACGCTGTGGATGCAGTTGGGCGTGATTAATGAGCAGGCGGCCGTGCTGGCACGCGATGCCGGGCTGAAAGTGGTGATGGATCGCTGTCCGGCAATCGATATTCCCCGTCTGGGGCTGGCAAAATAAAAAAAGCCCGTTTTACGGGCTTTTTTACACCTTTAGTTACGCAATCTTGGCGCCTGTAACTGTTTGCGGATGGTCTGAGCAAGCTCGTCCATAGTGGGTTGTTCCGGATGCTCATCCTGTAGTTCACCACTCAGCTGCGCTTCGGCAAGATAGGTATGGACAGGCTGACCATCGTCGCCCTCCATAACCACATGATACCAGGGCGCGGCGCGAAGCTCTGCGTCAACGGCCAGATCGTCTGCTGACGGTTCATCAAGGGAATACTCCGGGTCGATATCCACGACCACACCCAAATATCCAAGCAAGGTGTGGCGGACCTGCTGGCCGATACCGAATTTGCTGGCAATCATAGTCACCTCCCGGGAAACATTACATACACACTATGTGCGGGCAATATTTCTCTTTTCAAGTTACATGACGCGACAGGCAAACCCTTTCAGATACAGCCCTTCCGGGTAGGTAGCGATCACCGGATGATCGGCGGCCTGACGGAACTGCTCTATAAATTGTACATCACGACCCGCATCTATTGCGGCATCGGCGATGATTTTTTGGAATAAATCTGTCGTCATCAGGCCAGAGCAGGAGAACGTCAGCAGAACGCCGCCCGGGTTCAGCAGCTGGATCGCCAGCATGTTGATGTCTTTATAGCCACGGCAGGCGCCCATCAGCTGGCTTTTATTTTCTACAAACTTCGGCGGGTCCATCACGATAACGTCAAATTTCTCGCCCTGGTCGCGGTATTTACGCAGCAGTTTGAACACGTCGTCGCGCACAAACTCCGCTTTGCTCAGATCCAGCTTGTTCAGCTCAACGTTCTGTTTCGCCACATCCAGCGCTTCCTGTGAGGTGTCGACGCTCACAACCTGGGCACAGCCGCCCATCAGGGCAGAGACCGCAAAGCCGCCGGTATAGGAGAAGCAGTTCAGCACGCGCTTATCGGCAACGTACTGGCGCGTTGCCAGACGGCTGTCACGCTGGTCGAGGTAATAACCGGTCTTATGGCCGCCCTGGATATCCACCAGCAACTTCATGCCGTGCTCCTCGATAGGCAGCAGGGCAGGCGGCAGTTCGCCGGTGACCGGGCCCTGGGTCAGCTCCATGCCCTCTTTTTTACGTACCGCCACGTCGCTGCGGTCGTAAATGGCACATTCCGGGAACAGGGTTTGCAGGGCGCTAATTAGCGCAGCACGCTGGTATTCCGCCCCGGCGCTCAGCAGCTGCAACACCAGGAAATTGCCGAAGCGGTCAATGGTCACGCCCGGCAGCCCGTCGGATTCACCGGCAATCAGACGATAGCTGTCCAGCCCGTCACGCTTTGCCAGCCACTCGCGCCACTGCTGCGCCTGTTGCAGACGACGGACAAAGAAGTCGATATCGATGGCTTCTTCTTTATCGAACGTCCAGACGCGCGCGCGGATCTGAGATGCAGGCGAGTATGCGCCGCGTGCTAACCATTTCCCCTGATGGTCAACAATATCGATGGTTTCACCGAGGCTGGCTTTACCTTCTATGCGGGCAACCGCGCCGGAAAAGACCCAGGGATGGCGGCGCAGTAATGACTTCTCGCGCCCTTTGGTTAACACTAAACGTACACTCATAATTTGCTATTCTGTCGATTCCAATGAAATGGCCGCCATTTTCCCGACTTCAGCGAGGAAATGCAACGCGCCAGTCGGATAAGGAGAAGGATGATGTCAAATGTATGCACCATTGCCTGGGTCCATGGCCTTGTACAGGGCGTCGGATTCCGCTACAGCACCCAGCGCGAAGCCCTTCAGCTCGGACTGACGGGGTATGCGCGTAACATGGATGATGGCAGCGTGGAGGTTGTGGCCTGCGGTGAGGCGGATCGGGTAGAGAAGCTGGTGGCGTGGCTGAAAGCGGGCGGACCGCGCAGCGCGCGGGTTGATAAGGTGCTAACGGAACCGCATCAACCCGGCCGGGAATACGCTGACTTCAGTATTCGCTATTAAATGCATTTTACCGGCTTTGGCAGGCCGGCAATTTTTGTCGCCTGTTTAGCCGGGCCTTTCGGAAACAGGCGATACAGATAACGGCTGTTGCCTTTCTCTTCGCCAAATTTATTCGCCATGGCTTTGACCAGCATGCGGATAGCCGGAGAGGTGTTGAATTCGAGGTAGAATTCGCGCACAAAGCGCACCACTTCCCAGTGTTCCGGGGAGAGGGTAATTCCTTCGTTTTCCGCAATTTTCTCCGCCAGCGCTTCGCTCCACTGGCTGCTCTCTTTCAGATAACCGTCGTTATCGGTTTCGATCTCTTTGCCTTCAAAACTCAACATATTCATTCACGCGTTTGTCAAAAACCGCCTCAGTCTACCAAAAAAACAAAGCCCCGCATAAGCGGGGCTTTGTTCACAGCACGGTGAGTTAATCGCGGCTGGCGAAGCCCAGGATACTCAGCAGGCTGACAAAAATATTGTACAGCGACACATACAGGCTCACGGTGGCGCGGATATAGTTCGTCTCACCGCCGTGAATGATGTTGCTGGTTTCATACAGGATTGCGCCGGATGAAATCAGGATAAACACCGCGCTGATTGCCAGATGCAGAGCAGGCAATTGCAGGAAGATGTTCGCCAGCATACCGACCAGCACAATCACGATACCCGCCATCAGCATACCGCCGAGGAAGGACATGTCCTTACGGGTGGTCAGCACGTAGGCCGAGCAGCAGAAGAACACCAGCGCGGTACCGCCCAGCGCCATACCAATCACGTCGCCCATTCCGGCAGACAGATAGGCGTTCAGGATTGGCCCCAGGATGTAGCCCAGGAAGCCGGTGAAGGCGAAAGCGGAGAGAATACCCACCGGTTTATCCGCGGTTTTATAGGTCAGGAACATCAGACCATACATACCCACCAGCGTCAGGATCAGGCCCGGAGAAGGCAGCATCAGTACGGTGCTGGCCGTCGCGGTGATCGCCGAAAACGCCAGCGTCAGGCTGAGCATGAAATAGGTATTGCGCAGCACCTTATGGGTGCTGAGTAGCGATGTGCGGTCGCGTGAAGAAGTAATTATACGATCCATGAGTCACTCTCTTATGACAGATGTAATTAGCGCAAAGAATAGGAAACGGCGCGGCAGACGCAAAGTGGTTTTACCCATCTTTACTCAGCCCCTTAGGGATTATGCTGGTTTTTTATTCTGATAAAGCCTTTGTACTCAGAATGAAGTGCGGTATGCAAGGTGTATTCAGATCAACCTCTTATAGGTCACTGAAAAATATTGCGTTATTTCCCTAAGGCCGCTAAGAGTTATTTCCGGATCGTCATAAAAACAGACAATAAGGCGAAGGAAATGAAACCACAAACACGCATGCACTTTACGCTCTCTTTGTTAACCGCAGGGGTCCTGTGCGCCAGCACGGCAACCTGGGCGGCTAACGTGCCAGCAGGAACCCAGCTGGCAGATAAGCAGGAACTGGTCAGGAACAACGGCAGTGAACCCGCCTCGCTCGACCCGCATAAAGTCGAAAGCGATGTCGAATTCAATATTATCAGCGATTTATTCGACGGGCTTGTCAGCGTCTCTCCGGCAGGTGAAATCCAGCCGCGCCTGGCGGAGAAATGGGAAAATAAAGATAACACCGTCTGGACTTTCCATCTGCGCCCAGGCATTACCTGGAGCGATGGCACCCCCATCACCGCGGAAGATGTCGTCTGGAGCTGGCAGCGACTGGTCGACCCGAAAACCGTCTCTCCGTATGCCAGCTATCCCGGCAGTATGCGTATCGTCAACGGCACTGATATCGCAGAAGGCAAAAAAGCACCCGAGTCGCTGGGCGTGAAAGCCATCAATGACACCACGCTGGAAGTTACGCTCACCCAGCCAAATGCTGCTTTCCTGGCGATGCTGGCTCACCCGTCTCTGGTGCCGATAGATAAAGTCCTGGTAGGTCGTTTCGGTGATAAGTGGACCAAACCGGAGCACTTCGTCAGCAGCGGGGCCTATAAACTGTCACAGTGGGTGGTGAACGAACGCATTGTGGCGGTGCGAAACCCGAAATACTGGGATAACGCACATACCGTCATCAACAAGGTGACCTATCTGCCCATTTCCTCCGAAGCCGCTGACGTCAACCGCTACAAAGCGGGCGAAATCGACATCGCCTACACGGTGCCGATCAACCAGTTTGCTCAGCTGAAGAAAACGCTGGGGAGCGAGCTGGATGTATCGCCGCAGCTTGCCACCTATTATTACGAATTCAACACCACCAGGCCGCCGTTCAGCGACGCCCGCGTGCGTAAGGCGCTGAATCTGGCGCTGGATAAAGATATTATCGCCGGGAAAGTTTTAGGGCAGGGGCAACGCCCGGCATGGCTCATCAGCCAGCCGGATATTGGCGGCGTCAAGTTACAGAACCCTGATTACGCCAGCTGGCCGATGGATAAACGCATTGCCGAGGCGAAAAAACTGCTGGCCGAAGCCGGATTTAATGACAGCCATCCGCTCAGCTTTAATCTCCTCTATAACACCTCGGAATCGCACCAGCGTATTGCGATTGCCGCCAGCTCGATGTGGAAGAAGAACCTCGGCGTAGAGGCGAAGCTGCAAAACCAGGAGTGGAAAACCATGCTTGATACCATGCACACCCATAACTTTGACGCGGTGCGCTACGCCTGGATTGCTGATTACGATGACGCCGCAACCTTCCTGAATAACTTCCGTACCGGTGACAGCCAAAACACCACTCAGTACAGCAATCCGGAATACGATCTGGCTCTGGTGAATGCGGCGAAGGCGAAAACGGCGGAGGAGCGCGGTAAGTTCTACCAGCAGGCAGAAGATCTGCTGGGGCGCGATGTGCCGGCGATCCCTGTCTATCACTACGTGCGCACGCACCTGGTGAAACCGTGGGTAGGGGGCTTCACGCCGGATAAGCTTGGCTACTACTACACCAAAGATATGTACATCAAAAAGCACTAACGATCCGCGGTGGATATTATGCTGGTAAAACGGCCAATCTGTTGTCTATTCAACCGATTAAACGCATTTTGGCTATTTTTAAAGCGAACGAATGCGCGCACCCTTTACAGCGCGCGGTGAGGTGTTTATAGTTCGCCTCACTTAGGAAGCGTGGCCGAGCGGTTGAAGGCACCGGTCTTGAAAACCGGCGACCCGAAAGGGTTCTAGAGTTCGAATCTCTACGCTTCCGCCAAATTCGAAACCCCTGCGATAGCAATATCGCAGGGGTTTTTGCTTTTGTTCTGGCTCTCCGCCATGTTACCCATGTTATAGCTTATCGTGATCCCGGCGTCGGCCTTACAGACCTGAGCTTTTACGCACCAGGTATCCGCGATGTTCGAGGGCGTCAGCACCGCTTCGGGCGCGCCCGTGGCTGCGATCTGCCCGGCCTTCAGGAGGATCAGACGCTGGCAATAATTGGCCGCAAGATTGAGATCGTGCAGTGCAACCACCACCGTAAGCGGCAGCTGTGAAACGAGCCGCATCAGCTCCAGCTGGTGCTGAATGTCCAGGTGGTTTGTCGGTTCATCGAGCAACAGCACCTGCGGCTGCTGGGCCAGCGCGCGGGCAATCTGACTTCGCTGTCGTTCTCCGCCTGACAAAGAGTGCCATCGCCGCTGGCGTAAGCTGCATAACTGCATCAGGCCAATCGCCTGTTCAACCGCAGCCTCATCGTCGCGCGTGGTTCTCTGGAATGTTTTCCGGTAGGGCGTACGCCCCAGCCTGACAATATCCTCAACGGTCAGTTCCCCGTCGACCTCAGCATGTTGCGGGACAAACGCCATGTGCTGCGCCCGTATTTTCAGCGGCATCAAGCCAAGCGTTGTGCCATTAAGCGCAACACGTTCGCTGTGTCGTGGAAACAGCCCGGCGAGGCAGCGCAGCAGCGTCGACTTGCCTGAGCCGTTTGGCCCTAACAGGCCGACAATCTGCCCGGATGGCAGGTCGAGATCGATATCCTTAAGCACCGTCTGCGCCTGTCGGGTTACGGTTAACCCGGCCACTGTTATATTCATGGATGCTCCTTTCGATTTTGATAAAGCAACGCCACAAAGACGGGGGCGCCCACCAGCGCAGTCACCACCCCGATGGGCAGAACCTGGTGCACGATCAGCGTGCGTGAGACGATATCGGCAAGGATCATAAAGTGGGCGCCAATGAGAAACGTCAGCGGGATCGAGCGGCGATGGCCCGGCCCGCATAGCATGCGCGTCACATGGGGAATGACCAGCCCGACAAACCCCACTGCGCCTGTGGCGCTCACCAACGTGGCGGTGACAACGGCACAGGTCAGCAATAAAACAATACGCACGGCGGTAACCGGGATCCCCAGCGTGGTGGAGACCTCATCCCCGAAGGTGAAGGTGTCCAGCGCCCGGGAAAAGAGCAATACCACCAGTAAACCCGCAAGCGTAACGGCCAGCGCCAGCAGCGCGTCAGGCCAGCGCACGCCGCTCAGACTCCCCATCAGCCAGAACATGACGCTACGGGACTGCTCGGCATTGGCGGACGTGCTGACGACGTACGCGGTCATGGCGTTGAAGAGCTGGGTGCCCGCAATACCGGCCAGCAAAATGCGCGAGGGGCTTTCACTCATCCCGTTTGTAATCACCATGATGAGCGCAAAGGCGGCGCAGGAGCCGACAAACGCACCGCTGCTCACGCCAATCACGCTTCCCCCCATGCCGAGAAGCATCACGCAGACGGCCCCCAGCGAGGCGCCCGCGGAAATCCCCAGCAGATAAGGCTCAGCCAGAGGGTTACGCAGGATCGACTGTAACACCAGCCCGCACAGCGCCAGGCCACCGCCGCTGCACGCGGCCATCACTGCCCGGCTCATGCGATATTGCCAGACGATACCCTCCTCCGTTTGTGGCAACGCATAAGAGGTCAAACCCAGTCCGTTGAGGATCGCTTTCCCGGTACTGGCATACGACACCGGCATATCACCGATACTGGCGGCAAAAACCAGCATTAGCGGCAGCGCCATGACGCCTGCTGCCAGTAAACCTTGCTGGCGGCGGTCAAAAGCGAAATGACTCATTGTTCATCCCGGAAAGAAGCCAGCCGCTCGCTGATAAGCTCAACCGCATCGACGTTACGTAATGAAGGGTTTAACGACATCGCCGGCACCACAATAATGTGGTTGTTCCTGACCGCAGGCATGTTCTTCGTCACCGGGTCATTACGCAAGAATGCTTTTTTTACCTTAACGTCATCGGCAGGGTAGAGCCTGCGGGACATCCCGGCGATAACAATCACGTCCGGCTGCGACTGGGCAATATGTTCCCAGGTTACAGCCGGCCATTCGTCATGAGAGTCAATAATGTTCTTCAACCCCAGCGTGCGGCTGATCCAGCCAGGCGCGCCGTAATTCCCCGCCACCCAGGGATCGCCATTCAGACGGCTACTTGAGAACCAGAATACGACGCGAAGCGGTTTCGCTGAGACGCGCGCCTTGGCCTTTTTGATACGTTCCGTCAGCGTATGATTAAGCTGCTCACCTCGCGCGGAAACATCAAATATCGTCGCCAGATCTGTCACTTCCCGTGTGATTTCGGCCAGCGAAAACGGCGCGCTGCGTGCTCCGTCTGCGTTTGACTTTTCCGTCACCGCTTTATCCGTGCAGTCGGCAGGAGAGATCCACGTATTAATCCCCAGCGAGGCAAACTGCTCACGGGTGCCCACTTCTCCCTGCGGACCAATGTGCCAGTGATACTGCGCGAGAACGAGCTCAGGTTTCTGTCCCACCACGGCTTCAAAGGAGGGGGAATTATCTGCAAGCCGGGGGATATTTTTCCCGGCATCTGCCAGCGGATCCGGGAGCTTGCCGAACCAGACCGACGTTGCGGCGATCTTTTTCTCCAGCCCCAGTGCGAGCAGTAATTCTGTTTCATGCTGTCCCACGGTCACGACGCGCTGAGGAGCCTGCGCAAAGGTCTGCTTTACGCCGCAATTTTCAAACGTGAGGGGCCATGAGGTTGCTGAGAAAGCGGCAGGCGCCATGGAGAGCAGTAAAGCCAGAAATAACCCTTTTTTAAGTAACATAGAACACAATCCCAAATTGTTATGTTATAACATAATACATATATTGTGATTGAGAGCAACACGCTCACCGTCGCTTGTTGCAGAAACGAAAGGCTGGACTATTCTCAACATACCCACCTGGCATTCGCGGGTTGCCTGAAAAACAACAAGATTTCTGATTTGGGGTAGTGAGGATGAAAAAGATCCTGCTCGCGTTTGCGTTCTGTTTTGCCTCCCTGAGCGCCTTCTCATCGTATGCCGCTGAGCCCCGCCAGGCGCCTTCTGAGCAGGAGCGCGCCCGGACGGTCTATATTTTTCATCAGCCGATCGTCATGCTTCAGGCGAAATTTGGCCTGACCACGCCGGAGGAGCGCGTTTTACGCATCCGCAACACCCTGCGCAATTTTACCGAGGCGGACGTGCGTGAGCCGCTCACTATCGTCCCCGTGACCCGCTATAACCAGCAGGGGCGGCTGATCGTGATGAACGGTAAGCCCGTGATGCTGCTGACGGAAGGGGATTTGGACGAAGGGGACGATCTCACCCTCGATCAGGCGGCGCAGCGCGTGCTGGCGCGCATGGAAGCGCAGAGAATGGCGCTGCGCGATCAATACGATACCGGCTGGCTGGCGCTGTCGACGGTAAAAGCTGCCGCTGGCCTGCTGGCGCTTTTGCTGCTCTGCTATGGCGCCTGGCGATCCTGGCGCTGGTTTCGACGCGTCTACCGTCTGCGTATTGTGGAGAATCGCAGCCGGGTGCCGCAAAGCTGGCGGCGGTACATTGGCGCCATTGAGATTCGGCTTTACGCCTTGCTGATGTTCCTGCTGGGTTTGATTGGCTTTTACGTCTGGCTGAGCTGGGCATTCAGTCTGTTTCCGTGGACGCGGGTGTGGGGCACGTCGCTGGGAGACTGGTCGCTTCGCGTGGTGCAGCAAATTGCCCTGGCGATTGTCTCGGCTATGCCGGGGCTGACGATTGTTCTGATCATTTTCCTCATTACCGCTTTTATTCTGAAGCTTCTGAGGATGGTGCTGAATCAGGTGGAGGCTGGTCGTCTGCAACTTCCCGGCGTACATCCGGAAACCGTGGGGGCAACCCGTAAGCTCATTTCCGTCGCCGTCTGGCTATTTGCTCTCTCCGCTGCCTGGCCGTTTCTGCCCGGCGCAAACTCACTGGCGTTTAAAGGTATTAGCGTCTTCTTCGGCCTGATGTTAACGCTGGGTTCGGCAGGGGTGATGAACCATGCCATGAGCGGTCTGGTCCTGATTTACTCCCGCGCACTGCGTAAAGGCGATGTCATTCGGGTGGCGGATAACGAAGGTAAGGTCAGTGAAATAGGCATGCTGGCGACCAAAATTATTACCCGGGAAAATTATGTCGTTACCGTGCCCAATGCGGTGGTGGTGAGCGGTAAGATCACCAACCTTAGCGCGCTACAGCCCGATGGCAGCCTCAATCTGACGGTCAGCGTCACTATCGGTTATGACACCCCATGGCGTCAGGTGCATGCCATGCTGGAGCTGGCCGCGAAACGGGCAAAAGGGATTGATCTTTCTGAGCCGCCGCTGGTGCGCCAGTTAGGGTTAATGGACTGGTATATTGCCTACGAGTTGCAGGTTCGTCTGCTGCCCGACCAGTCCCTCGCGGTTGCCCGCAATGAGCTGCATAGCCAGATACAGGATGTATTTAACGAATTTAACGTGCAGATCATGTCTCCGAATTTTGTTATGCAGCCAGAGGGCAGCGTAATGGTTGCCAAAGAGAACTGGTATACCGCGCCCGCCAAACCCCCTCAGGGCGAAACCTGAGGCCCCGGTTTTCCCAAGGTAAGCCAAAAGATCACAGTTTCTGATCGACAATCGCCGATTTTATACGGGTCATCGCCAGAATGTTTTTTGAACGCATATTCAATTTCTCGAGGATCCTCACGCGGTAGGTGCTGGTCGTTTTTTGTGACAGTTGCAGCTTTTTCGCGATTTCATGATTTTCCATATGGAAAAGCTTTAGCACGTCATATTCGCGTCGGGTAAAGGAGTGTGTCCTGAGCGCCCGATAAAAGCGCATCAGCTGCTGAAAAGGGTGAGCAGTAAAATGCATCGACGAATAGATAATATTATCAATTCTCACCGCGCTGTTGGCTTCTATCTCATGCATCAGGACAATGTAATCACGCTTGACTTTTTTGACCTGCTGAATGGTTTTATTGCGTAACTTATCCTGTTCAATCGCAATGATAAAATCCAGCTCGGGATCGACCTCATAAAGATGGTGAATATCCTCCTCATTGCGAATCAAATGGGTAGATGTCAGTGAGCTTGAGACACCGTGGCAAAGGTAATAGTTATCGCTGATAAAAATAAAATTCATAATTAATGGTCAGGGTTTTAGATAAAATTCATTAAAAATCTAAGAGGCTTAATCTGTAGTATTTTCTGCCAGACAGCGGCGAGGTCGACGACCCCTGCCATCGACAGCAGAACCAGAATAATCAGCAGCGTAGATAGCGTTATCGCAAACATAAAACGCGTAATTTTTTTCTGCATTTTTTGCTGATGCGTTACCCGCTGGTCCTCTTTTTCATACTCGACCATGGTGGTAATAGCCTGGCCCTGCACGTAGTACACCTTACCCTCTTCGCTGAGATCGCCCGTGATCACGAGCGACTCAAGTAAGAGCGCGATTTTTCTGCTAAACGACTCATTTTTGATATGTTTATACCAAAGTGTGCCGTAAAGCATGGCGATCACTTCCCGCTGGGTGAAACCAGACGAAACGCGCGAAGGGCGCTGGTTGACGTAGTCGGTCACCAGCAGCCTGAGCAAGTTGTAACGGTCCCGGCTGATGGTTTCTGAATCAGATTTCAGGCCAGAAATACAGCGCCCTTTCAGACGAGCAAGGGCCGTTTTTAAGGTGATGATTTTCGTATAATGGTCAAAGGCAAACGGGATAATGCCTTTGTAAGCCTGAAACCCATTGCGCTTATAGTGAATGATTTCAGCCTGCATTTCGCTGATATCTTCCACGCTCATACTGACATCTTCGCTTTTATGCATCGGGCAGAGCACCACGTTGCTGCTTTCGTGCTTCTTCAGAATATAACGCGTATTGTCGGCATCTTTTAAGTACACCAGAAAATAGTCATGCGGGTTGTTTTTTTGCGCACCGTTCTGGATCAGCCACGGCAGAAATTTACGCCAGAGAATAAGTCTGTAGTTATCGGTATCGAATAATTTCATGGAAAATCTCTTATCGCAGTGACCTGCGTGAATAGGGTCTTACAAGGGCATATTGAGGTGGTAATGTTGCACGGATAAGCTGCGGTGTATGAAAAAGAGTCTAGATCACAAACTTTCATTCTAATAAGTTTATGTGATGTAAAAATAAATGTTTACATTTTAGCCAGCCGATGACGAAGAAGTGATCGGAGCGGAAGGGAATGACGCAAGAAGCTCAACGTAATGCAATTTCCTGCTTTACATCATGCTCAGAGATGTTTATAGTGCGCCTCACTTTGGAAGCGTGGCCGAGCGGTTGAAGGCACCGGTCTTGAAAACCGGCGACCCGAAAGGGTTCTAGAGTTCGAATCTCTACGCTTCCGCCAAATTCGAAAACCCTGCGATAGCAATATCGCAGGGTTTTTTCGTTATTCCAGCCCAAGCGTATACTGTGCGATTTTGAAGTAGATAATGAGCCCGGTACCGTCGATCAGCGTGGCGATAAACGGCGCGGAAACGACCGCCGGGTCGATTTTGCAACGTTTCAATACCATCGGGATCACCGATGAGACAATGGCGCTCCACAGCGTAATGCAGACCAGCGTCAGGCTGACGATAAGCGTGATTTCCATCCCAATGCCCATCATCCAGGCACGAACGCAGCCCGCCAGGCCTAGCGTGGCGGCAATCATTAACGAGGTGCTCATCTCTTTGCGCAGCACGCGACCCACGTCGCGAAGGTGGACTTCACCCAGCGCCATGGCGCGCACCAGCGTCGAGGTAATCTGCGTCCCGCTGTTTCCGCCGGTGCCAATCAGCAGCGGAATAAAGAACGCCAGCGCAATGGCGGATTCCAGCGCCTCTTCAAAATGCTGGATCACCGAGCTGGTATACGCTTCCGCGACAAACAGCAGCAGCAGCCAGACGGAGCGTTTCTTCCACAGGCTAAAGGCGCTGGTTTCCAGATAGGGCTTCTCCAGCGGCAGCGTTGCCCCCTGAAGCTGGGCATCTTCAGTAACGTCATCTTCCAGCAGATGGGCGATTTCACGCTCGGTAAGGCAGCCCACCAGCTTGCCGTGGGTCACCACCGGTACGACATCCGCACCTGCGTGCGCCAGCAACCCGGCGACATCCGCCCGCTCATCTTCCGGTTTAAGCTGGATAAAATCCGATATCATCAGCCCCTTAACGGGCTGTACGGTATCCGTGGCCTGCAATAATTTACGTACGGCAATCAAACCCGCGAGGCGACCGTTGTCTTCGATAAAAATATGTGACGGAATATCATCATCTTTCAATTTTTCAAAGAACTGCTCGCGTGCCAGAGCCACGCATAATGAAATATCAATAACGATAAAATCGGTATTCATATATTGCGCGATGGCGCTGTCGTTAAAAGCCAGATTTTGGTTGTGAATAGCGTAAGACATTGTAACTTCCCTTTGAATAATAAAATCTCTCAGGGGCGAGCAAGACAGGGCATGTCGGAAAGGAGATCCCCACGTCCTGGGTTCAGCACTGTACACCGTATCCCGTAAGGGAAGTTATACTGGCAAAGCCTTGATTCGACAGTGCCTGTTTTACCCTGTGCCGGTTCTCTCGAACCCACCAGAGCGATAACGTGTATTTGTACAGGAGCCTCGCCATAACGAGATCGTTGTAAAGCGTGAGGGATAATACGCTTATTTAAAATGGCTGCTGAGGAATTTTAATAATGTTTAAGTATGGTTTAAATGAATATTATTGAATGAATGTTGACGTTTTATTTAACTATTTTCACTTCTAATGGGGAATTCTGATGTTACCGGGGAGAGTAAAATGGCATGGCTGGACACGCTGCTGGATCATTTTGCGCATTATCCAACGCATCTCTTCGCGTTGCTCGTTGTTATGGCACTGAGTAAATCAACGGTACTGATCTCTTCCGTGCTCCCGCCCGCATCGGTCATGCTGCTGGCGGGGATTGCCGTCAGCCATTCGAGTATGCATCCGGCGCTGACGTGGCTGGCGGTGGTGATGGGCGCTACGGCAGGATCGGTGCTGAATTACCATATCGGCCAGCTGATGGGGCATACCCGGCGAGTGTCACGCTTCACGGCAAAACATGCCGGGAAGTTTTTGCGGGTACAGCGCCAGCTGCATAAAAATGGCCTGCTGGTGTTGTTCACCTCGCGTTTCCTGGCGGTACTGCGCTATATCGTGCCGCTGGCGGCGGGCATGCTCAGGCTGAGCGCGATAAAGGTTTACGCCATCAGCCTGCTTTCAGCCTGCGCATGGGCGGCGCTGTATGTCGGCATCGTCACCGGCATCAGCCTCTGAATCAGCGAGTCACGTATTCATCAGTTTGAGAAATGCTTCCCGAAAAACCTGTCACGAATCTGTCACACTCAATGCGACATTAAAAAAACGTGTGAGGAATTAGGGATGAGAAAAGCACTACTTGCAGTTGCCGTGGCAGGTACCCTTGCCGTGACCTTTGGCGCACAGGCGCAGGACACACCGGACGGCTATCAGCTGGAACAGGTACTCATCATGAGCCGCCACAACCTGCGTGCGCCGCTCGCCAATAACGGCAGCGTGCTGGAGCAGTCCACGCCGAAGCAGTGGCCGGAGTGGGACGTCCCGGGTGGACAGCTCACCACCAAAGGGGGCGTACTGGAAGTGTATATGGGTCACTATATACGCGAGTGGCTGGCAGAGCAGGGGATGGTGAAGACGGGTGAATGCCCGCAAGCGGATACCGTCTATGCCTACGCCAACAGCCTCCAGCGCACCGTGGCGACCGCGCAGTTCTTTATCACCGGCGCGTTCCCGGGGTGCGATGTGCCTGTGCATCATCAGGAAAAAATGGGCACTATGGACCCCACCTTCAATCCGGTCATTACCGATAATTCCCCTGAGTTTCGTGAGAAAGCGCTGAAAGCGATGGAGACAGAACGGCAGAAAATGCAGCTGGATGAAAGCTACAAACTGCTGGAGCTGCTGACAAACTATAGCGACTCGCCGTCCTGCAAGGAGAAAAAAGTCTGTTCCCTGACGGAGGCGAAAGATACGTTCAGCGCCGATTATGAAAAAGAGCCGGGCGTCTCCGGGCCGCTGAAAGTGGGTAACTCGCTGGTGGATGCGTTCACCCTACAGTATTACGAAGGATTCCCGGCAGACCAGGTGGCATGGGGGGAAATCAAAACCGATCAGCAGTGGCGCGTGCTGTCGAAGCTGAAAAACGGCTACCAGGACTCGCTGTTTACCTCGACGGACGTGGCGCAGAACGTGGCTAAACCGTTGGTGAAGTACATTGATAAAGCGCTGGTGACCGAACAGGCCAAAGCGCCAAAAATTACCCTGCTGGTGGGGCACGACTCCAACATTGCCTCGCTGCTGACCGCGCTGGATTTCAGGCCGTATCAGCTGCACGACCAGCAGGAACGAACCCCGATTGGCGGTAAAATTGTCTTCCAGCGCTGGCATGACAAAAACACTAACCAGGAGCTGATGAAAATTGAGTATGTCTACCAGAGTTCTGAGCAGTTGCGTAATGCCAGCGTGCTGTCGCTGCAATCTCCTGGGCAGCGCGTGACGCTGGAGCTGAAGGGCTGTCCGGTAGATGGCAACGGCTTCTGTCCGATCGATAAATTCAATGCGGTGATGAACAACGCGGCGAAATAGAAGAAAACCCCCCGCGCGGGCGGGGGGAACATTCAGACGTTTTTACGTTCAATGGTTTGCTCGCCCCAGAACAGCGAGTCTTTGTCGGTTTTTTCGAAGGCGCGAACCAGCACTTCATCGTTGCCTTCTTCCCAAATCTGCTCAGCCAGCTTTTCGTCATACCTGGCGACTTCAAAGATGGCTTCTGCAATCTCCGGAGAGGTATTGCGTAAACTTGCCCATTCGCCCACGTGGTGAGCTTTGGATTCTTGAGTTGGCATACTTGTCCTCCTGTTGGGTTAGCCGTTCAGTTTTTTGGCAAGACCCGCGACGTATTCACCCTGATAGCGGGCGATCGAAAGTTCTTCATTGCTTGGCTGACGTGAACCATCCCCACCGGCAATGGTTGTCGCGCCATACGGTGTCCCGCCACGGACCTGGGAAACATCAAACAGTTCCTGCGCGCCGTAGCCAATCGGCACAATCACCATCCCATGATGTGCAAGGGTAGTCCAGGTTGAGGTGATCGTCTGCTCCTGGCCGCCGCCTGTGCCGGTAGAGCTGAACACGCTGGCCAGCTTGCCGTATAACGCGCCGGAGGCCCAGAGCCCGCCCGTCTGGTCGAGGAAGGTGCGCATCTGGCCGGACATATTGCCGAAGCGGGTCGGGGTGCCGAAGATAATGGCATCATAGTCCGCGAGCTCCTGCGGGGTGGCGACCTGGGCGTTTTGTGTTTTTCCCCCGGCTTTGGCGAAGGCTTCCGCCTGCATGGTTTCCGGTACGCGTTTAACCACAACCTCAACGCCGTCTACTCTGTTTGCGCCTTCTGCAACTGCGTGAGCCATGGTTTCAATGTGTCCATACATGGAATAATAGAGCACCAGAACTTTTGCCATTTTGCATCACTCCTCGTTGGTTTTTCTTACAGCGGATCGCTGCGTTACTTTAAAGATATGACATCACGGCCAGACTGCAAAAATGAACGGCATTTATTTGATATATAACAATATCTTTTCGTTACGTGCTTTGTAGCAAAATGAAACAACTTTAGCGGCGCTGATTTTTCAAAATATAAGAACGGCTTATGGATGACCTCCTCAATATTTCATACGAAAGGCTGAGATCATGTTGCAGAATATTACCTCTCGCTTGCCGGATAGCCGCATTACACTAAGCTTAGTTTCACGCGGCACAGATAAAGGCACTGTCCTTGAGCCGCGAGGTGAAAGAATCCTCTTTTACTGAATGCAATATGATGTCTAATGTTTCACACTCTGGAGGTTAGAGATGGCAAACCATCGTGGTGGTTCAGGTAATTTCGCTGAAGACCGTGAAAGAGCATCAGAAGCAGGTCGTAAAGGTGGCCAGTCTAGCGGGGGCAATTTTAAAAACGACCCTCAGCGCGCATCAGAGGCTGGCAAAAAAGGGGGTAAAAATAGCCACGGCAGCAACAAGTAGTACGCCGGGTTAACTCTCTGCCGCCGGGTTTCCCGGCGGTTTTTTTATGTCTGCTACATTGAACTGTAATCAAAGGCATCGCACACTACAGGATTGATTCTTCGTGCTGGTGTCCCATGTCCGTTTCCCGTTTTACTTTCTCCATTAAGCCTCAGGAAGCCATCCTGATTTTGATCACCATGTTCTGGGGCGGAACCTTTCTTGCCGTTCAGTACGCGGTCACGATGAGCGATCCGTTTTTCTTTGTAGGGCTGCGTTTTGCAACCGCGGCGGTTGCCGTGGCGCTTATTTCGCTGAAAACCCTGCGCGGGTTGACCCTGAGAGAGCTTAAAGCGGGTGTCGCTATTGGCGTGGCGATTGCCATGGGCTATAGCCTGCAAACGTGGGGGCTTCAGTCTATCTCCAGCAGTAAATCCGCCTTCATCACCGCCATGTACGTACCGCTGGTGCCGCTGTTGCAGTGGCTGTGCCTGGGCAGAATACCGGGCCTGATGTCGTGCATTGGTATCGTGCTGGCGTTCATCGGCCTCATTTTATTAGCCGGGCCGGGAAATAATCTGCTGGCGCTGGGGCCGGGAGAGATCATCACGCTGGTGGGGGCCGTTGCCATTGCGGCAGAAATTATTTTGATTAGCGCCTGGGCAGGAAAAGTGGACGTCAAGCGGGTGACGGTCGTGCAGCTTGCCACCGCGTCGCTGGTGGCGTTCGCGACGATGGTGCCGGCAGGGGAGTCCGTCCCGCCGATGTCTACCGGGCTTATCGTCGTGGCGCTGGGGCTGGGCATTTTTAGCGCTATTATTCAGGTCACCATGAACTGGGCGCAGCGCAGCGTATCTCCGACACGGGCGACGGTCATCTATACCGGTGAACCGGTGTGGGCGGGTATTTTCGGGCGACTCGCCGGGGAGCGTCTGCCGCTGCTGGCGCTGGTGGGCGCGGCATTTATTGTCGCCGGGGTGCTGGTGAGCGAGTTAAAGTTAAAAAAACGACGTAAGTCGACTGCCGGGTTGGGCACTGAACAAGGGGCAGATAGCTAACAACGCGCACGCTGTCCGTTTTGCCCGGCGGCGCTTCGCTTGCACAGGCCTACAATTGGCATGTAGGCCGGGTAAGCGTAGCGTCAACCGGCTATTTCAGGTTCAGGGGGTGATGGCTTCCGCTTGCGCTTCATCCCCTTTGCGGCGGCTAAGCAGGGCGTTGAGCAGGATCGCGCCGAAGGTCGCCGTGCCAATCCCGCCCACCGTAAACCCGCCCAGCGTCAGGGCGAAGTCGCCTGCGCCCAGCACCAACGTGACCGCCACCATGATCAGGTTACCGTTCTGGCTCAGATCAACATGATTCTGCACCCAGATGCGTGCCCCCGCGACGGCAATCAGACCAAATACAACAATCGAGGCGCCGCCAATCACGGGTGCCGGGATGGTGTGGATCAATGCGCCGAATTTTGGGGAAAAGCCGAGCAGCATCGCCATCACCGCCGCCGCCATGAAGACCAGCGTCGAGTAGACTTTGGTCACTGCCATCACGCCGATATTTTCCGCGTAGGTCGTCACGCCGCTGCCGCCGACCGAGCCGGAGAGCATGGTCGCCAGACCGTCTCCCACAAATGCCCGCCCCATATACGGGTCCATATTGCGCCCGGTCATTCCCGCTACGGCTTTCAGGTGGCCCAGGTTTTCAGCCACCAGAATCACCGCGACAGGCGCGATGAGCATCATCGCCTGAGCGTTAAAGGTGGGCGAGGTCATGTGCGGCATCCCGAACCAGGCGGCCTGGTGAATCAGTGTGAAATCAACCGGCTTGCCGAGACCAAACACGTTCGCCAGCAGCGCGTAGATCAGACAGGCCGCAATCAGCCCGACCAGGATCAGCAGCCGCTGGATCATCCCGCGCGTAAAGACCGCCACCACGCCGATGCACAGCACCGTAATCACCGCCATCCAGCTTTCAAACGGCGAGCCGGATACGCTCTTCACCGCAATCGGCGCGAGGTTCAGGCCTATCGCCATCACCACCGCCCCGGTGACGACGGGGGGCATCATCCGCTCGATCCAGCGCGTGCCGACTTTCATCACCACCAGACCGGTCAGGGTGTAGACCAGCCCACAGGCGATAATGCCGCCGAGGGCCACGCTCAGGTTGGGGTTAATGCCCTGACCGTTAAACCCGGTCGCTGCAATAACGACTCCCACAAAGGCGGCGCTGGAGCCCAGATAGCTGGGCACGCGCCCGCCGGTGACAAAAAAGAACAGCAGGGTACCCATACCCGACATCAAAATGGCGAGGTTAGGATCCAGCCCCATCAGCATGGGCATTAGCACCGTCGCACCAAACATCGCGACCGCATGCTGCACGCCCATCACCATTGTCTGCCCGAGCGGGAGCCTTTCATCCGGCGCGACCACGCCTGCTTCTGTGGAGGTCGATTTCAACTGCCAGTGAGGAAGTCCGAACATGTTCTGTCTCCTGAATGCGGATTAACAGGCGGGTCGCATAAGTGCGTGATAGCCGCGGTCGAACCACACCAGCCCTTGCGGTGCCGGGTGGCGAACGATGGATACGATGTCGCAAAACAGAATGTCGTGGGTGCCGACGCTAACCACCTGGCTGATGCGGCAGTCGAACGAGGCCAGGGCATTTTCCAGACGTGGACAGCCCGTGTCGCCTGTCTGCCAGCGGGCAGCGGCAAAGCGTTCCGCCATCGGCGTTTTACCGCCAAACAGGTTGGATAATGGCTCCTGTCCGGCACTCAGCGTGTTAACGCACAGGGTGCGGTTCTCGCTGAAAATCGGCCAGACGGACGCGCCACGGTTGAGGCAAACCAGCAGAGTGGGCGGGGAATCGGTCACGCTGCATACCGCGCTGGCGGTGAAGCCCGCCATTCCCGCAGGGCCGTCGGTGGTGATGATATTGACCGCCGCACCGACGCAGGCCATGGCATCACGGAAGGTTTGTTGATCGGGTGTCGTCATGATGGCTCCTTACGCCAGCCCGCAGGCGTCTTCGAAGGTCAGACGCGGTAAGCGCCCATAGACTTTGCTCATATCGCCATAGCCGATGTTAATCAGCAGATTGCTTTTAAGCAGCGTGCCCGTGAAAAAGGCCGCGTCCACTTTTTCCCGGTCAAAGCCGGACATCGGCCCGGTGTCGAGCCCGAGCGCGCGGCAGGCGAAAATCAGGTACGCGGCCTGCATCGAGCTGTTGCGAAAGGCGGTCTCTTCCGCCAGTGCGGGGCTGGAGGTAAACCAGCTTCTGGCATCGCCGTGCGGGAACAGTACAGGCAGGCGCTCATAAAACTCGCTGTCCCAGGCGACAATTGCCGTGACCGGGGCGGTGAGCGTTTTCTCAAGGTTGCCGCTGGAGAGCGCCGGGCGCAGCTTCTCTTTTCCTTCCGGGCTTCGCACAAAGACAATGCGCGCCGGGGAACAGTTGGCGGACGTCGGCCCCCATTTCATCAGGTCATAAATCTCGCGCAGCGTCTCGTCACTGACCGGTATATCCAGCCAGCCGTTATGGGTACGTGCGCCGGTAAACAGCGTTTCCAGCGCGGCGGGCGTGATGGCTTCGCTCATTCAGGCTCCTTACAAAGCGGGTTCAGGGCTGTGCAGCAGGCTGGCAAGCCCGTTCAGCAGCAGCGTGTTAAAGATGTCCGGCGCGGTCACGTTGCAGGCATGCCCGCCCTGGCGCATGACCGTTTTGCGGGCGTGCGGGAGGGCGGCGTGCAGTTCCGCGGAGCAGACGGACGGCACCAGCAGATCGTCGGTGGAACAAATAATCTGCACGGGGCAGCGAACGCGTGCAGCGTGGCGGCTGAAATCGGCCTGTTTCAGCGCATGCAGCCTGCGCAGCAGATTGGCTTTGCCCTGGAAATGGGCCAGCGCCAGCGCTTCCTCGGCCTCCAGCCGCGGAGCGCGGGCAGCCATCCAGTCTGCCGGGTAAAGAAACAGCGGCTGTGCCTCTACCCACGCCTGAGCCCCGCCCGCATGCAGCAGACGTTCGCGAACGTCAAAACAGCGTCGGGTATGGGCATTGAGGGTCAGCCAGCCGTTGACACAAACCAGCGCGGTGAGGGCGTCAGGCTTATCGATAGCCAGCCGCAGGCCGACCAGCGCCCCCAGCGCGTGGCCGACCACGCAGTAACGGGCGATCCCGGCCCCGGCTAACGCCAGCGCGAGCTCGTCGGCCATGTGTGCGAGGGTGTAGTCTTCCGGCAGGGTATCCGGGTTATTCCCCGTGCCCCGCTGGTCGTAGCACACCACCTGATACTCCTGCCCCAGCACGGCGAGCTGAGGCAGCCAGTAGCTCCCGCTGCCGCCGAGCCCGGCAATCAGCACCACCACGGGCGCGCCCGCAAAGGGGGGCGGGGAAATGGACAGTTTCATGGCGGCCTCACTTCGCGATGTGCGCAACGGTGGCAATTTCAACCAGCGCTTCAGGCTTTACCAGCCCGCACTGGATGCAAAACCGCGCCGGTTTATCGCCGGGGAAAAACTCCGCGTAGATCTCGTTAATCGCGGCGTAGTTTTTCCAGTCGGTGATAAAGATGCTGTTGAAGGTCACGTCCTCCATCGTGCCACCCGCCGTTTCGATCACGGTTTTGATCGTCTCCAGCACGTGGCGGGTTTGCGCCTTTGGGTCATCGATAAACACCACGTTGTTGTCTTTATCAAACGGCAGCGTGCCTGAGACATACACCACGCCGTCGGCGAGGGTACCGGGGACAAACGGGGCTATCGGGGTGCTGGTGCCCGGCGGAATAATCACGGATTTCGGCATAGCGGTTCTCCTCAGGCGATGCGGGCGAGCGGGGGATCCAGCGCGTCGCAGAAATCATTGACGTTACTGACCCAGCCAAAAAAGGTTTCGATATTGAACAGGGCGGCTTTCTGGGCGAAATCCGGCCCTGCCTGATGGGTAGCGTCTTCCAGCACCACGCCAAAATACTCGAGGAAGAAGCCGTCGCGCAGGGTGGACTCCACGCAGACGTTGGTGGCAATGCCCGTAAAGACCAGATGACGAATGCCCCGGCTGCGCAGCAGGCTGTCGAGCGGGGTATTGAAAAAGCCGCTGTAGCGCGGTTTCGGCAGCACGATATCGCCAGCTTCCGGTACCAGTTCATCCACCAGTTGATAATCCCAGCCGCCTTTCGCCAGCAGCGTGCCCTGGAGTTCAGGCCGTTGGCGCATGGTTTTCAGGGCATTGGATTTGTGAAAGTTGGGTGAGCCGGGACCGCCAGCTTCGACGTACTGGTCGTCCCAGCCATTCTGGAACCAGACGATCAGCATGCCCGCAGCACGCGCGGCGCTCACGGCGGTTTTGATATTCTCAATCACCGGCTGCGTGGCCGAGACGTCGAACCCGGCCAGATCCAGATACCCGCCTTTACTGGCATAGGCGTTTTGCATATCCACCACGATCAGCGCGCTCTGCTGCGCGTCAAAGGTGATGGCCTCCGGGCGAGCGTTGAGGGTCGTCATTACGCCACCTCCTTCGTCACGGCAGGGATGTGGGCACGGCACTGCATCAGCGGCTGAATACGCTCGCCGAAGGTTTCCACGCCGGTGAGAAAATCATCGAAGGTCAGCAGCACGCCTTCGGCGCCGGGCACGGCAGCCACTTCGTCGAGCATTCTGGCGACGCTGGCATACGAGCCAACCAGGGTGCCCATGTTGATATTGACGGCAGACGTCGGGTCGGCCATCTGGCGAACGTTGGTGTCCGCGCCGGAGCGGGTATCCTTCTGGCTCTGCTCGGTCAGCCAGCTCAGGGCTTCCTCGTCGGCGCCGTCCTTGTATCGTTCCCATTTGGCGCGCGCGGCGTCGTCGGTTTCGTCGGCAATCACCATAAACAGCACGTAGGAGCCCACGTCGCGCCCGATTTTGTCGGCGGCCGCTTTCATGCGTGCCGCGGTGGGCGCGAAGGCGGCAGGGGTGTTAACGCCTTTGCCGAAGCAGAAGTTGAAGTCGGCGTATTTGGCGGAGAATTCCATCCCCGCGTCGCTCTGCCCGGCGCAAATCACCTTCATCGGCACCGACGGCTGGGGGCTGACACGGCAGTCGTTCATGGTGAAGAAGTCGCCTTTGAAATCGCTTTTGCCGGTGCCCCACAGATCGCGCAGCACCTGCACGTATTCAGTCAGGTAGTCGTAGCGACGGGAGAAGTAATCGTCACCCGGCCAGATCCCCATCTGCTCGTACTCCGGCTTTTGCCAGCCGGTGACAAGGTTGACGCCAAAGCGCCCGCCGGAGATGGAGTCGATGGTGGAGGCCATCCGCGCCACGATTGCCGGGGGAAGGGTAAGGGTGGCGGCGGTGGCGTAAATCTGGATGCGCGAGGTTACCGCCGCCAGGCCCGCCATCAGGGTAAAGGACTCCAGGTTGTGGTCCCAGAATTCGGTCTTACCGCCGAAACCGCGCAGCTTGATCATCGAGAGCGCAAAGTCGAAGTGGTAATGCTCCGCTTTCTGCACGATGGCTTTATTCAGCTCAAAGGTCGGCATGTATTGCGGGGCCGTGGTCGAGATAAGCCAGCCGTTGTTGCCGATCGGTACAAATACGCCAATTTTCATCACGAACCTCTCTTCATTACGTCGCAGGTGTCACGACGTTTTTGCAAAGGGAGTGCCAGTTTTGAAAAATACTTTGTTATTAGGGTGTTAACTGGTGGCTGTTAAATTTAACAGCGAAAATGTGGACTAAGTGGTCAAAATCATTGCACAGAAAACAGGCACTCATGCGCGCTGAGGGTGCAGAAGGTCGTGGCGAGACGGGGGTTTTGCTATGCTGAGCGCAGGACAGAAAATGGAGAGCGAAAATGACACAAGGCGCAGTGAAAACACCCGGTAAACGTTCGCAGGCGGTGAGCGCCAAGAAACAGGCGATCCTCAGCGCCGCGCTGGAGACATTTTCGCAGTTTGGTATTCACGGTACACGCCTTGAGCAGGTGGCGGAGCAGGCCGGGGTGTCCAAGACCAATCTGCTCTACTACTACCCGTCGAAAGAGGCGCTATATGTGGCGGTGATGCAGCAGATCCTGGATATCTGGCTCGCACCGCTTAAAGCATTTCGCGAAGAGCTGGCCCCGCTGGTTGCGATAGAGGAGTACATACGCCTGAAGCTGGAGGTATCGCGTGATTATCCCCAGGCATCGAGGCTGTTTTGTCTGGAGATGTTACAGGGCGCGCCGCTGTTGCAGGCGGAGCTGACGGGAGATCTAAAGCAGCTGGTGGACGAAAAATCGGCCATTATTGCCGGATGGGTCGCCAGCGGAAAACTGGCGCCCGTCGATCCGCAACATCTGATTTTCATGATTTGGGCCTCAACCCAGCACTACGCTGACTTCGCGGCCCAGGTCGAGGCGGTAACCGGTAAAACGCTCCAGGACGAGGCGTTTTTCCAGAGCACCCTGGAAAACGTGCAGCGGATGATTATCGAAGGGATCCGTGTGCGCTAATTTCCCTCACCCTAACCCTCTCCCGCGGGGCTGAGGGATCCCCAG